>CAZMCC010000072.1:0-20664 GCA_964564695.1 uncultured Phycisphaeraceae bacterium
GTCTGGGGGACTGGGGCTTGGGCGGCGTCGCAGCGCCGGGGGCCTTTGGCGGTGGGGACGTTGAAGCTGAATCGGCCGGGCTTGTGGCCGCGGATCTTGGATTCCTTGGTCTGGGTGAAGATGCGCCGGATGTCGTCGAAGATGCCGGTGTAGGTGGCGGGGTTGGAGCGGGGCGTGCGCCCGATGGGGCTCTGGTCGACCTCGATCACGCGGTCGACCTTCGTGAGGCCGGTGATGCGGGCGTGGGCGCCGGGCTTGAGACGTGCGGCGTACGCGGCCTGCGCGCCGGGGATGCCGGGCTGGGAGCCGATGTGCTTCTTGGCCGCGAGCAGCAGGATGTCGTTGACGAGCGTGCTTTTGCCGGAGCCCGAGACGCCGGTGACGCAGATGAGCGTGTTGAGGGGGAACGCGGCGTCGATCGTCTTGAGGTTGTTGTGCTTGGCGCCCTTCACCACCACGGCGTTCTTCTCGCTCGCGGGGCGGCGACGCTTGGGGACTTCGATCCGCATGCGCCCCGAGAGGTATTGGCCGGTGAGGGAGTGGGGAATTGCCTCGAGCTGGGCGACGGTGCCCTGGCCGACGACTTGCCCGCCGTGGACGCCGGGGCCGGGGCCCATGTCCACCACGTGGTCGGCGGAGCGGATCATGTCCTCGTCGTGCTCGACGACGAGGACCGAGTTGCCGATGTCGGCGAGGTGGCGGAGGGTGGCGATGAGCCTGGCGTTGTCGCGCTGGTGCAGGCCGATGGTGGGTTCGTCCAACACGTAGCAGGCGCCGACGAGCTTGGAGCCGACCTGGGTGGCGAGGCGGATGCGCTGGGCCTCGCCGCCGGAGAGGGTGCCGGTCTTGCGGTCGAGAGAGAGGTATTCGAGGCCGACGGATTCGAGGAAGCCCAGGCGTGCGAGGACTTCCTTAAGGATGGGCTCGGCGACGATGCGGTGCTCGCGCGAGAGCAGGAGGCCCTGGGCGAAGGCGCGGGCGTCGGAGATGGTGAGTCGCGCGAGCTGGGCGATGTTGAGCGGGTGATCGCCTTCACGCGGCGACGTGGACTCGCCGCCGATGACGAGGCGGCTGGCGGCCCGGGTTGGGTCGGGCGTGTGCGTGCTCTTGACGAGGACGTGAAGGGCTTCGAGTCGGAGACGGTCGCCCAGGCAGCTGGGGCACTCGCCCTCACGCATGAACTGGCCGAGCCATTCCTTCATGAAGGAGGACTCGGTCTTTTCGTACCACTTGCTCAGGCCGGCGACGACGCCCTCGAACTTCTCGCCGTGCTTCTTCTCGTCTTCGGGGGTGGAGCCGAAGATGAGGATGCGCCGGGCTTTTTCGGAGAGCTCGCGGACGGGGATGTTGGCGTCGACGCCGAAGGCGGCGCAGAAGTGGCGGAGACGCTTGCGATAGAACTTGCCCATCGGGGGCGGGACGCGCCAGGGGGCGACGGCCCCGCCGGCGATCGTCCGGTCCTGGTCGGGCATCAGGAGGTCTTCATCGAACTCCATGATGAGACCCAGGCCGTGGCACGTGGGGCAGGCGCCGTGGGGGGAGTTGAAGCTGAAGACGCGTGGGGAGAGCTCTTCGAGGGCGCACTCGGGGTGGTCGGGGCAGGAGAACTTCTCGGAGTAGATGCGATCGGTGAACCCCCCCCCGGCGCCGCTCGCGTCTTCGACGGAGACGATGACCGAACCGTCGGCGAGACGCAGAGCGGACTCGACGCTCTCGGCGATGCGCTGGCGGCTGTCGGCGCTCACGGCGACGCGGTCGACGACGATCGCGATGTCGTGGCGCTCGTAGCGCCCGAGCTTCAGCGGGTTCTCGCCGCCGACTTTGAGGGCGTCGCGGATCTCGACCATGGCGCCGTTGACGCGGAGACGGCCCCAGCCGGCTTTCTGGGAGGATTCGAGAATGTCGGCGTGGTGGCCCTTTTTGCCGCGGACGACGGGGGCGAGGACCATGAGGCGGGCGCCCTCGGGGATGGTCATCACGGCGTCGACGATCTGGCTGGCGGCGGTGGCCTGGATGGGGCGGCCGCAGCGTTCGAGGATCTCGCCGTCTTTCTTGGTCTTGGTGGGGGCCCAGCAGACGGGCTGGCCGCAGCGGGCGTAGAGGAGGCGGAGGTAGTCGTAGATCTCGGTGCTGGTGGCGACGGTGGAGCGGGGGCTGGCGATGCCGGAGCGCTGCTCGATGGCGATGGTGGGCGGGAGGCCCTCGATGTCGTCGACGTCGGGCTTCTTGAGCTGGTCAAGGAACTGGCGGGCGTACGCGGAGAGGGACTCCATGTACTTGCGCTGGCCCTCGGCGAAGATGGTGTCGAAGGCGAGGGAACTCTTGCCCGAGCCGGAGAGGCCGGTGATGACCACGAGCTGGTCGCGGGGGATGTCGGCGTTGATGTTCTTGAGGTTGTGCTCGCGGGCGCCGCGGACGCGGATGCACTTTGAGGCATCGTGCTGTGGGCGCGAGAAGTTGCCGTTCACGCCCGGGGCGGACGTGGTTGCGGGGACCTCGACGGGCAAGGTTCGGGACGGAGTCACGGTTGTGGGGGTGCTCAAAGGAAGGAACTCTACGACGGACGCCGGGGGCAGGTTCGGGGAAGGTTCGTCGCGGAACACTAGGGCGAATCGGACGGGTTTTCGGGCGCGATTTCGGGGAGATTGGCGCGGAACGCCGCAGGGTCGGAACCTTTGGGCCGCCGCGGGCGTGAGAACGCCGGTCGTTCGTCTATTATGGTCCGGCGCCGGTCGGCACCCCGCTGTTGGAGGGCCGTGGCGCAGTAGGAGGTCGGTATGAGCACCATCGCCGGCAAGACGTCCAAGCCCGCCACCCCCCCACCAACCCCCTCTCCGAACGGACACGGCGCCCAGCAGCAGCAGTCGTCGTCCGACGCCATGGCGCGCCTGGCCAACAACCCCGCCGGCAAGGGTGACAAACCGATCATCTTCGTGAACGGGCGCTACGTGCCCAAGTCCGAAGCGACCGTGAGCGTGTACGACCACGGGCTGCTGTACGGGGACGGGATTTTCGAGGGCATCCGCGTGTACCGCGGCAAGATCTTCATGTGCGGCCAGCACATGGAGCGGCTGTGGTCGTCGGCGAAGGGGATCCTCATGGAGATCCCGATCAGCCGCGACGAGATGGTTGAGATCATGCGCGAGACGATCCGGCTCAACGGCTTGGTCGACGCGTACATCCGGTTGGTCGTCACCCGCGGGGCGGGGACGCTGGGCCTGGACCCGCGCAAGTGCCCGCTGCCGGGGATCATCTGCATCGCGGACCAGATCGCGCTCTATCCGCCCGAGCTGTACACGAGCGGGATGAACGTGGTCGTTGCGAAGCGGCCGCGGATTCCCGTGGAGGCGCTCGACCCGCGCATCAAGAGCCTGAACTACCTGAACAACATCCTCGCCAAGTGCGAGGCGATCGACGCGGGTTGCCTCGAGGCGATCATGCTGAACACGGACGGCTACGTCTGTGAGTGCACGGGTGACAACATCTTCGCGATCAAGGGCGGCAAGGTGTTCACGCCGCCGAGCTCGGCCGGCGCCCTTGAGGGCATCACCCGCCGGTTCGTGATTGAGCGGCTGTGCCCGGACACGAAGACCGTGTGCGAAGAGAAGATGATGCGGATCGAGGAGTTCCTCACCGCCGACGAGGTGTTCCTGACGGGTTCCGCGGCCGAGATCATCTCGGTGACGGGGATCGAGAAGGACGGGAAGGTGCACACGGTTTCGAAGGGCGAGGGCCCGGTGACGAAGAAGCTGCGTGAGCGGTTCCGGGCGATTGTCACGAGCGACCACGTTCCCGAGGACTAAAGCGAACGTGAGCGCGACGCGCAATTCAAGAATCTGCACAGCCGGGGCCGTTCGCATCGGCCCCGGCTGTTCTTTGGCCGTGATCGGGGGCCCGTGCGTGCTGGAGTCGGTGGAGCTGGGGCTGACGGTCGGGCGTGAGCTGAAGCGGGTGTGCGCGGAGCACGGGCTGACGTACATCTTCAAGGCGAGCTTCGACAAGGCGAACCGGACGAGCATCGACTCGCCGCGGGGCCCGGGGCTGGAGCGCGGGCTGGAGTGGCTCGCGCACGTGGGACGCCAGCTCGGGGTGCCGGTGACGACGGATATCCACGAGGCGTCGCAGGCGGAGGCGGCGGCGCGGGTGGTGGATCTGGTGCAGATTCCGGCGTTCCTGTGCCGTCAGACGGACCTGCTGGTGGCCGCGGGGCGGGCGGCGGCGAATCACGGGCGGGCCGTGAACGTGAAGAAGGGCCAGTTCGTGTCGCCGGCGGAGATGGCGCACCCGGTGAAGAAGCTCAAGCAGGCGGGGTGCGAGAACGTGATGCTCACGGAGCGGGGGACGTTCTTCGGGTATGGGCGGCTGGTGAATGACTTCCTGGGGCTGGCGGAGATGATGACGCTCGATGTGCCGGGCGGCGCGCCGCCGGTGTGCTTCGACGTGACGCACTCGACGCAGCGCCCGGGGGGCGAGGTGACGGCGGGGTCGTCGAAGTTTGCGCCGATGCTCGCGAAGGCAGCGACGGCGGCGGGGGTGCACGCGATCTTCATGGAGTGCCACCCGGAGCCGGCGAAGTCGCTCTCGGACGCGGCGACGCAACTGCCGCTCGCGAACGTGGGGACGGTGCTGGCGGAGGTTGGGCGGGTGCGGCGGGCGGTGGGGTGAGCGGGGTGGGGGGGCGGCTGAACGAGCCGTGAGCGCGAGCTCACGGGTGTGCACAGATGCGTGGAGTTGTCGGCGAACCGGGCGTGATCGTGCCCGGAGCGGTTCACCGTGAGCTTGCGCTCACGGCTCGTACAGGCGGCTCGTTCAAGGCGATCAGCTTGTCAGCGACATCAGCTTGTCGAGACCCGGGACCTCGTCGAGGCCGAGGGCCTTGGCTTCGTGCTGGAGTTCTTCTTTGACGAGGGCCTGGGCGCGGTCGATGGCGGCGTTGGTGGCGGCGGCGATGATGGCGCCGGCGGCGGCGGGGTCGGCGCCCAGGGAGTGCTGGGCGAAGACGGGGTCGATGCGGACGTCGGTGACTTTCATTTTGCCGTTGACGGTGACGCGGACGGCGCCGCCCGCGGCCTGGCCGTCGACACGGAGGGATTCGAGGCGCGACTGAATGCGCGCGCCGGCGGCGGCGAGGGCTTCCTTGTTGCGCATGAGGCCGGCGAGGGCGCCGGCGGCTTTGAGGGAGTCAAACATCGGGAGGGGCTCCGGGCAAGCGGCCGCAGGAGTGTAGAGGGGTTGATCCGAGCCTCCCGCGCGAGCGGGAGGCCTTGCGTGAACGAACGTCCAACACCTCCCGCTCGCGCGGGAGGCTCGGATCAGCTCATTCTTTCTTCCGCACGTCCACGATCTTGGCGTTGAAGATTTCCATGGCGAGCTGGACGAGGGGTTGCTCGGGGGCCGTGGGTGCAGGGGGGGCGGGGGCGGCGGGTTCGACGGGCGCCGCGGGCTGTTCGGTTGTCGGCGCGGCGGTCGCGGCGCCGGGGTCGCGCTGGGCGCGGAGTTCGGAGATCGGGATGCGGGGCGGGGCCTTGGCGGGGTCGAGCTTGACGGGGCCGAGAGGGATGAACGGGCCGGCGGGTTTCGCGGTGGGGACAGGGACCGGGGCCGGCGCGGGACGCGGCGGCGCGGCGGGGGCCGAGGTCGGCATCGGGATCGGGACGGGCGGCGCTGCGGCACGGCCCGTTTGGACGGGCGGCGCGGGCGGCGTCGCCTCTAGGCTTTTTTTGCGGTGGTTCCCGAGGGACGGGTTGTGACTACCGCGCCGGAACCGTTGCCATTCCCGTGGCCGCCGCCGCCCCCACCGGTCACGAGTGCCGTCACGTCGGCGAGCTTCTCGGTCATCGCGAGGCGGACGATCACGGCGTCGAGAACCGCTCTGGGGCTGGGGCTCGATCGCGCGGCGCGGCCGGCGGAGTCGCACAGCGCGATCATGTGGACAAGGCCCGCGGGATCGAACCTGGCGGACTGCGTCACGGCTTCTGCGCGAGACGAATCGGTGAGGTCGACGAGCGGGGTCTTGGGGCCGCAGGACGAGAGGACCATGAGGTCGCGGAAGCGTTCGGCGAGCGTGGAGAGGATCTGCTCGACGCCGTTGCCCCGCGCGAGGAGCTCGTCGGCTTTCTCGAGGGCGGCGGCGTGGTTGGCGTCGGCGAGGGCGTCGACGAGGGTGAGGACCAGGCCGCGTTCGGGGAGGCCGAAGAGGTCTTCGAGCAGCTTGACGGTGAGCTTCTTCTCGCCGCCGGCGAGAAGGCGGTCGAGGAGGCTGAGGGCGTCGCGCATCGAGCCTTCGCCCAGGCGGGCGACCATGTGGACGAGCTCGGCGTCGGCGGAGAACCCCTCGGACTTGATGACCTCGGCGAGGTGGTCGGCGATGCGGGCGGTGGGGATGTTCTTGAAGTCGAAGCGCTGGCAGCGCGACTGGATGGTGGCCGGGACTTTGTGCGCGTCGGTGGTGCAGAGGATGAACACCACGTGCTCGGGGGGCTCCTCCATGGTCTTGAGGAGGGCGTTGAAGGCCTCACGCGTGAGCATGTGGACTTCGTCGATGATGTAGATCTTCTTGCGGCCGCGAAGCGGGCGGTAGACGCAGTTGGCGATGAGCTCGCGGGCCTCGTCGACGCCGCGGTTGCTCGCGGCGTCGATCTCGATGACGTCGGTGTCGCGCCCCTGCATGATGGCGTCGGCGACTTCCCTGGGCTTGTCGTCGGGGGCGTTGAGGGCTTTGGCGAAGATGCGGGCGGCGGAGGTCTTGCCGACGCCGCGGGTGCCGGTGAAGAGATAGGCGTGGGCGACGCGATCGGCGGCGATGGCGTTGCGGAGGGTCTTGGCGATGGACTCCTGTCCGACGAGGGCGTCGAAGGACTGGGAGCGGTAGCGGCGGGCGAGGACGGCGTAGCTCATGGGATGGGCACTGGGCACTGGGCACTGGGCATCAGTGCTTGGCCGACGACATCCCACCTGATGTGCCGGGGCGTTGGTGCCTTGTGCGTTGTTCGCTACCGCCGGCGGTAAAAGGCCAGGACACCGGCGGCACCGGGCAATGCCCGCTTATGGCTGCTGCGGTCAAGCCCTGACCAGGTTCACGGTACCACCCGTGCACCGGGCCCGGCCCTTTACCGGCGGCGGTAGCCGGCCAGTGTACGCCGGCTGATCGGGGCGATCGGGAGTCGGTCGCTACGATCCGGCGTGGAAACGACCGGTTCATCGATGCCCCGAGCCACGAGCCCGCCTTCCGTGCCCGACCCGCTCGACGCGGCCCGGACGCGGGCGGCCCTGCTGCGGATCGTGCGGTACGCGTTCGCGGTGCTGCTGTTCACCGCGACGCTGCTGGCGATGATCCGGATCGACAAGTCGCCCGAAGGCACCACCGAAATAGTGATGGCGCTGGGGTGGTACCTGCCGCTGATGGCGGCGGTGGTGCTGATCGCGGTGGTGATCGCGATCGACGTGCTGACGCCGCACAAGAAGATCTCGACGATCTCGGGGGTGTTCCTGGGGCTGCTGGCGGGGATGGTGGCGACGTACGCGCTGACGTTCGTGATCGATGTCGTGATCGTGGGGTGGGAGCTTCAGAAACTGCCTCTGGTGAGCAGCGTGAAGGTGCTGATGGGGATCTGCCTGTGCTACCTGGGCGTGTCGACGGTGCTGCACACACAGGACGACTTCCGGCTGGTGATCCCGTACGTGGAGTTCAGCAAGACGCTGCGGGGGCCGCGCCCGCTGCTGCTGGACAGCTCGGTGCTCATCGACGCGCGGATCCTGTCGGTGGCGCAGACGGGGTTCCTGCAGGCGCCGGTGGCTGTGCCGCGGTTCGTGCTGACGGAATTGCAGGCGATGGCGGACTCGTCGGACCGCGTGAAGCGGGCCAAGGGGCGGCGCGGGCTCGAGGTGGTGAGCAAGCTGCAGCGCGGCGGCGAGGTCGACGTCACGATCGACGAGACAGAAGTGCCCGGGACCGGGGCGGACCAGATGCTCGTGGAGCTGGCGCGCCGGATGCCGGCGACGATCGTGACGGCGGACTCGGGGCTGGCGCGGGTGAGCCAGATCCAGGGCGTGCCGATCCTGAACCTGCGCGACCTGGTGGATGCGCTGCGCCCGATGCTGGCGCCGGGGGACAGCGTGACGATCCGGCCGGTGCGTCCGGGCGAGCAGCCGGGACAGGCCGTGGGGTATCTGGACGACGGCACGATGATCGTGGTCGAGGACGCGGTGAACGCGATCGACCGGGACGTGCGGGTGGACGTGGTGTCGGCGCTGCAGACGTCGGCGGGACGGCTGGTGTTTGCGCGGCTGGCGGACGGGGAGCGGGGGAGCGAGCCGGCGAAGCGGGGCGAGCCCGTGGCGGCGACGGAGCCGGAGGGCAACGGGGTGTCGGCGCCCGAGGAACGCCAGCCCATCGCGGGCGAGACCGCCCCGGTGAAGATGAAGGGGCCGTTCCCGCCCAAGCCGCCGGCGCACTCGCCGAGCCCGCGCAACCCGCGACGGTGAATGACCAAGGTCCGGCATCTGCCCACAGCGGCCGATGCCGGGCACCCGCGCTTCGCCGCGACCCGGTCATCGCTGGGCGGCCGAGCCGCAGAGCTCTTCCTCTTCGTCGACAGCGGCTTCGATCGTGCGGGCCGGGCGGGCCGGGCGGTTGAACGTCACGATGAGCACGACACCGGCGATGATGATGGCGGCGGCGAGGAGGGTCTGAGTGGTGAGGGTTTCCTTGCCGAGCCACCACCCCAGCCACACCGCGACAACGGGGTTGACGTACGCGTAGGTCGCGACGCGCGAGGGCGTGGTGACGCCGAGCAGCCAGATGTAGGCCGTGAACCCGATGAGCGAGCCGGCGGTGATGAGGTAGACGACCGAGAGCACGGGTGTGGCGGAGGTCAACGACACGGCCCGCACCTGGGAAAACTCGCCGGCGGCGGCGGAGACGATGAGCAGGGCAACTCCGCCGCACACGAGCTGCATGGCGGTGGAGAGGAAGGGCGATGGCGGCAGCCCGCCGGAGCGGGCGGCGCGGCGCGAGTAGAGCGAGCCGTTGGCCCAGCAGAAGCTCGAGAGGAGCACGGCCGCGGCGCCGATGGCGGGCCAGATGGGGCCGACGGTGGCGACGGTTCCGCCGCCGGACGCGGTGTGCTCACCGGGGCGGAAGGCGTCGAGCACCCTGGGGCCGATGAGCATGACGACGCCGGCGAAGCCCAGGGCGATGCCGAGCCACGCGGCGAGGGGACGGCGCGGGGCTGCGGCGGCCGCGTCGCGCTCCCACAGGCGCTCGAGCAGGGCCATCCAGATGGGGAGCATCGCGATGAGCAGCGCGACGAGGCTCGAGGGGATGAACTGGGTGGAGAAGGTGACCAGGCCGTTGCCGCCCAGGAGCAAGAGCGTGCCGACGACGGCGGCGTTGCGCCAGTGGCGCGGGGTCGGGCGGCCCGGAGCGGAGAAGCCGGCGCGCCCGCGGACGAGGGCGTAGAGGATGACGCCGGCGAGCAGGTTGCGGATGCCGGCCATGAAGAACGGGGGGAAGCCGTCGGGCGGCGCGATGGCGAGCTTGATCCCCAGGTACGTGGAACCCCAGAAAAAGTACAAGGACAGGAAGGCCGCGATGATGAGGAGCGGTGCGGGGGTGGGGAGGGCGGAGGAGGGGGCGGGGCGCGGCGCCGGCGCGGCGGGGCTGGTCACAACGTCTCCAATTGGGGATCGGGGGGGTCGAGTGGGGATCGGGTGCGGCGGAGACTCGCAGCGTATGCAGCGATGAGACGTACCGAACGTCGCGCCGACGCACCCATGGATAACCCGCGCGGTCCTTACGATGCGTGCCGCGGGGGCCGATGAGGACCTCATGCGGACCCATCTCAAGACGTGCGCTCTGCTCACCGCGACTTTCCTGTCTGGGCATGCCCGCGGCGCGGCGGCCCCCCCCACACCCCCGACGTACCGCGTCGACGTGCTTTCTGAGCTGGCGCCGCCGTCCTGGGACATGGTGTACCCCAACGCGCTCTCCGCGTCGGGGCTCGCCGTCGGGTACGCGACGGCGCCGGGCCAGGTGGTGCGCGGCTGGACGTGGGACGGCTCGGCGCTGCGGATGCTCATGCCGCCCAAGGGACTCGGGGGCGCGACCTACGCCTCCGATGTGAACGCCTCGGGCACGGTGCTGGGATGGATTGACGTCGACGGCGTCGGCACGCCGGCGACCTGGGACGCCGGCGACCTGCTGGGCACGCTGCCCCGCCTCGACCCCGCTGAACGTGCGAGCGCCTACGGCCTCAACGACCTGGGCGACGTCGTCGGCGCGAGCGTGAGCACCGGATTGCTGTGGCACGACGGCGCGGTGTCGCCCGTCGCTCCGGTGGCCGGAACCTGGCGGGCCCACCCGATGCACATCAACAACGCGGGGCTCATGGCCGGCCTCGCCGTGACCGACGGGAGCGCACGCCCGGCCCGCTGGGTCGACGGCGTGGGCGAGCTGCTGCCCGTGCCCGCGGCGCCCGCGGGCGAGAGCTGGTTCGCGTTCAGCGTGAACGACATGAACGAGCGCGGCGACATCATCGGCTCGAGCTTCGTGATCGGCGCCGCCGCGCAGGGGTATGTCTGGCGCGACGGCGAGGTGGTCGATATCGCCGATTTCGAGCCCGGACTGATCACGCTCCCCAGCGGCATCAACGACGCGGGCTGGGTCGTCGGCATGCAGCACGACATGACCGAGGGAAGGACGGCCTTCCTGTGGATCGACGGCGTGATGCACGACCTCTCGGCCCTGCTCGCTCCTGAATTCGCCGGCCTCGAGCTGCTCACCGCGAATTCGATCAACAACAGCGGCGTGATCGTCGCGACGGCGTGGATCGACGGAGGCCGGTTCCCGGTGCTGCTGACGCCGGTTCCCTCGCCGGGCGGGGCGGCGGCGCTCGTCGTCGCCCTGGGCGCGGTGCTTGCCCGGCGTCGGCGGTAGCCAGCTAGCCTTGCGGCATGACGAACCTCACTTCCCGTCGTGCCCGCGGGCTGGTTCTGCTCCTGCCGGTGTGCGGCCTGCTCCAGGGCTGCGTCGCGTGGGAGATCCGCGACGGGATACGCGAATCGAACTCCACCGTCGCCGAGTCGAACCGCAAGGTCGGCGAGGCCTCGGCCCAGATCGAGCTGGCTCGCGGGCAGATCGCGGGGGCCTCGGCCGAGATCACGCGCGCGAGCGTGGGGATCGAGATGGCCAACACGAGGATCGAGGCGGCCAACGCACGCATCGAAACCGTCGAGAACCAGATCGAGACGACCGAGACGCGGATCGAGAGCACCGAGCGGCGCATCGAGAGCATGGAGGGTGTCGTCGAGAACCGGATGGCGCAGCTCAACCGGGTGGTCGACGACATCCAGCCCAAGCTCGAGAAGCTCTACCCGATCACCACCTCGCTCTCGCACCTCGACGCCCACCTGCGGTCGGTGCGCAAGACGATCGTCTCCCTCAACGACCAGATGCCGTTCTTCGAGCTCGACGCCGACCCGCTCGATTCCGTGCCGCCGCCGGTGACGGAGACCGGGGTCCCGCCGGAAGGCGGGATCACATCGAGCGGCGAGCCGTTGACGCCGCCGCCCGCGCCGGGGGCAGCGCCCGAGGGCGCGGGTGCGGCCGCCGAAGGCGCCGGTGCGCCCGGTGCGGCGCCGGCGGGCGCCGCGGCGGAATCGGCGAAGCCGAAGCGCGAGCTGCTGCTGGGCACGTGGCTGCGCGAGCACCCGTCGGTGGGTGTGGCGCTGATCTTCCTCGAGGACGGCGTGTACATCCTCGACGCCAACGGACCGAACTCCGAACGCGGCACGTGGAAGCGCGACGGCGAATCGGTGGTGCTCACGCCGACCACGATGGCGCCCGCGCCGCCGCCTCAGCCCGGGCAGCCGGCCCAGCAGCCCACGGCGCGGCCGGAGCGTCGCTACAAGATCCTCGGGCGCGCGGTGCGGGTGCTCACGCTCGACGGGGAGGGTGGGGTGCTGGTGTTCTCGCGGCCGTGATGCGCTGAGCGAGCCGTGAGCGCGAGCTCACGGTTGTGCGCAGATTGCGGTGCGTCGTCGGCAAACCGGGTTGACCGTGCCCGGAGAAGTTCACCGTGAGCTTGCGCTCACGGCTCGTTCAACTCAGTCGTAATCCGGCGCCGGATCGTGCGGATCCGGCTCGATCACGTGGATCGGGATGCCCGCGGGCAGCGCGTCGAGGAACGCGCGGCCGTAGCGGGTCGTCACCAGGCGCGGGTCGAGAACGACGACGCGCCCGTGGTCGCTGCGGGTGCGGATGAGGCGACCGAAGCCCTGCTTGAATCGCAGCACGGCCCGCGGCAAGGAGTCCTCGGCGAACGGGTTCCCGCCGCGGGCCTTGATGCGGTCGAGACGGGCCTGAGTGAGCGGGCGATCCGGGGGCTCGAAGGGCAGTCGCGTGATGATGACGTTGCGGAGCGCACGCCCGGGGACGTCGACGCCCTGCCAGAAACTCGCCGCGCCGAACAGCACGGCCCCCGGCGGCGGCTCCTCCGTGAGGCCGCCCGCCTGCTCGACTTCCTGGGCCTCGTGGTGGTCCTTGAAGACGCTGAGGAGCTGCGAGCGCGGGCCGTCACGGCCCTGGGCGATGAGCGGCAGGCCCAGATCCGCGAGCTTGGGGGCAAGCATGTCCGCGCACGCATTGAGCGTGGCGAAGCTCGTGAACAGCACGAACGCGCCGCCGCGGGTGGCTTTGACATGGTGAAGGATGCGGGCCGAGAGCTCACGTGCGTGGGACTGGTCGGACATGAAGCGGGCCGCGGCCGGGACGGGAACGCCGCCGGCGCCCGGCGAGCGCGGGTTGGGCATCGTCGCGTCGATGTAGAGCTCGGCCTGGCCGGCGTAGTCGAAGGGGCTGTCGAGCTGCATGGTCTTCGCGTCGTCGCAGCCCAGGCGGGTCATGATGTGGGCGAAGGCGGTCTCGGCCCGCTCCATCGGCTCCTCGGGATCGACGGCCCGCGTCGCGAGCGTGGCGCTGGTGAGCGTGACGGAGATCGGCGTGCGCGTCGGCTCGGCCGGGGCGCCGACGCCGGACTCGGATTCCTCGCTCGTGGTCAGCTTCGCACTGAAGAGTTGCGAGCGGAGAATCGGGGCGACGTCGACCGGGGCGCACGCGAGGCGGACGTTCGCGAAGCGGCGCCCGTTGCGCGGGTTGCGCGGGGCGTCGGAAGGCGGCGGCGCGTCATCCCCCCCACCACCACCCGCCTCGATCCAGTAGACCTGGCCGGGCAGGGTCTGCCCGATAAGGGACTCGGCCTCGTCGGCGATCGACGCGGCCCGTGCGGTGTACGCGTTGAGCTCGTACTTGTCGGCCTCGGTCTTCACCAGCTCGCGCAGGGCCTTGAGGCGGAGGCCGAGCGTCCGCATCGCGGGCGTGAGCGCGTTCTCGACGGCGTCGATGGCGTCGACACGCCCGCTCGAGCTCTTGTGACGGCGCGCATAGTCCGCGAGGTCCTCGAAGAACATGCGGCTGCACGTCTCGGCCTCGAGCACGCCCTTGCACGCGTTGTCGACCGCGGTGATGCGGGCGGCGTCGCCGGACTCGCTCGTCTCGAGGTGGGCGAGGAAGCCCTTGCCGGTGCGGATGTGGTAGAGGGTGTTGAGGAGGTGCGCGACGCGGGACTCGGTGAGGCTGAGGCCGAAGTGCTCGGACGCGACGTCTTCGACGCCGTGGGCCTCGTCGAGGATGACGTGGTGGTACGCGGGGATGAACCCGACGCCGCGGGACTTGAGCGCGAGGTCGGCGAAGAACACCGCGTGGTTGCACACGAGCAGGTTCCCCAGCTCCATCTCGCGGCGCGACTTCTGGTAGAAGCAGACCTCGTGCTTGGGGCACTTGCGCCCCATGCAGTTCCCCGAATCCGACTGCACGCGGTCCCACACGCCGGGGCGCGGCACGGCGGGGAGCGTGCTGAGCGAGCCGTCGGTGGTTTCGCGGGCCCACTCGTTGATGATGTCGAGGCTCTCGCGCTCGGCGGGGCTGGGGAAGAGCGAGAGGGCGCGGGAAGACGCGAGATCCAGGCGTCGGAGAGACACGTAGTTGCCGCGGCCTTTGACGAGGACGGGGCGAAGCGTGGCCGCGAGGGCCTCGGGGACGCCCCAGTCGCCGAGGGTGGACATCAGGAACGGGATGTCCTTGTGGATGAGCTGTTCCTGCAGCGCGATGGTGTTGGTGGCGACGACGACGCGCTCCTGGTGGAGGAGCACGCGGGCGATCGCGGGGACGAGGTAGGCGAAGGACTTGCCGACGCCGGTGCCGGCCTCGACGAGGAGGTGGGAGCGCCGGTCCATCGCGGCCGAGACCGCCGACGCCATCGCGAGCTGCTGCGGGCGCGACTCGTGGCGCGGGCCGAGCCGCGTCGCGAGGGGGCCGGAGGGGCCGAGGATTTGGGAGGCGGTCAGGGGCACGGTGGAGGATAGAAGCCGACGGGTGCCACTACCGGCCGCTTTGGGCCGGTAGTGCTCGGGCGTGTCACATTGTGCTTCGCACTACCCGCCCAAAGCGGCGGGTAGTGGCACCCGATCCCCGCGACCCACGCTCACTTCTTCCTCTTCTTGAACTTGTCCTTAATGCTCGGCATCGCCGTCGAGCCCTTCGTGCGGAACCCCGGCATTCCGCCCGCTCCGGGCAGCATCGCGCCCATGCCGCCGCCGGCGCCGAGCTCCTTCACGGCCTTGACCTTGTCGGCCGCACTGAAGCCGCTCATGGTCTTGGCGAGCTTGTTCACGGTCTCGAACTGCTTGCACAGCTGCCCGACTTCGTCGACCTTCGTCCCGGCGCCCGCGGCGATGCGCTTGCGGCGCGGCACGCTCACGATGCTCGGGGTCGTCCGCTCCTGCCGGGTCATCGAATTCACCATCGCCTCGACGTGGTCGAGCTGCTTGTCGTCGATGTGGATGTCCTTGAGCATCGACCCCACGCCGGGCAGCAGGCCCATGAGCTGCTTGAGCGGGCCCATCCGGCGAAGCGTTCGCAACTGCTTCAGGAAGTCGTCCATCGTCAGCTCGCCCTTGGCGAGCTTCGCGTTGATCTTCTCGGCGTCCTCGTCGCTCACCTGCTCGCGGGCACGCTCGACGAGGCTGACGACGTCGCCCATGCCCAGGATGCGCCCCGCCATCCGCTCGGCGTGGAACTCTTCGAGCGCGTCGAGCTTCTCGCCCACGCCCACGAACCGGATGTTCGCCCCGGTCACGTGCTTGACGCTGATCGCCGCGCCGCCGCGGGTGTCGGAGTCGAACTTGGTCAGGATGATCCCGTCGACCTCGAGCTTCTTGTGGAACGCCGCGGCACTCGTGAGGGCGTCCTGCCCGGTCATCGCGTCGACGACGAGGAAGATGTGGTGCGGCTGGAGCGCCTGGCGCACCTGGTGCAGCTCACCCATCAGCGCGTCGTTGACGTGCAGACGACCCGCGGTGTCGAGGATGAGCACATCCACGCCCTTCTTGCGGGCCTCCGCCAGGGCACGCTGGCACACCTGCACAGCCACACCCACGGCCTTGCCGTACTCGGCGCACTTGTCGGGCTCGCCGTAGAAGTGCACCTGCGCGCCGCCGGCCATTTCCTTCTGCACCTGCTCGGCGACGGTGTGGAGCTGCTCGACCGCCGCGGGCCGCTGCAAGTCGGCCGCGGCCACCATCACGCTCCGCCCGCGCTTCTTCAGATACGCCGCGAGCTTGCCGCACGTGGTCGTCTTTCCCGAGCCCTGCAGGCCGCACATCATGATGACGGTCGGCCCGGGCGAGACCTGCATGATGAGGTCCTGCGACGGAGCGAAGGACGGCATCTTCATGCCCGGCGGCATCCCCATCGCCGCGGCGGACTGCGCGTCGGCGTCGGTGACCTCGCCCCCGAGCAGCTCGATGAGCCGGTCGTGGACGATGCCGATCATCTCCTGACCGGGCTGGAGGCTCTTGGTGACGTCCTTGCCCACGGCGTCGGCGAGCACGTCGTCGCAGAACTTCTTGACGACGTCGACGTGCACGTCGGCTTCGAGAAGGGCCGTGCGGACCTGACCCATCGCGTCGCGGACGTTGCCCTCGCTGATGGAGCCCTTGCCCGAGAGCGACCGGAGAACGCTGGAAAAGCCTTCGCTGAGGCGTTCGAACATGACAGACCCTCGGCCGGCGCCCTGAGAAAGGGGCGCTGGCGTGCACTGTTCAGATCAGGCGCTGTGACCGCAGCGAGGCGTCAGGATAGGCCTTGATCCGAGCCTCCCGCGCGAGCGGGAGGTGTTGGACGTCCCGCCCACAGGACCTCCCGCTCGCGCGGGAGGCTCGGATCATTTGCCAATACAGAACGTCGCAAAGATCCGCCCGATCACGTCGTCGGGGGACATGCGGCCGGTGAGTTCGCCCAGGTGGTCGAGGGCGCCCCGGAGAGCACCGGCGGTGAGCTCGGGGCTGGTATCGCGCGCCAGCACGATCGCGTCGTCGAGGGCGGCGGTCGCGAGCGTCAGGGCCCGCCGGTGGCGCGGGAGCACGCCCACGCGGGCGGCCTCGGCGCCGGGGCCGCTCCAGGCGCTGTCGGCGATGGCCGCGCGGAGTTCGGCGAGGCCGCGGGCGTCGAGGGCGCAGACGTCGATGATGCCGGGGGCATGCGATTCGGCCGAGCCCGCGCGGTCGATCTTCGTGCGGACGCGGATAACGCGAGACCCGGAGGCAACCGCGTCGAGCACGTCGAAACGACCCGTCGGGTCGCACGCGACGATGACGTCGGCATCGGTGATCGCGTCCTTGGCGGCGCGCTGGGCGAGGACATCGGTGCCGCTTGCGGGGCTGACGGGCGCGTTGTCAAGCCCCGCGAGGTCGACGAGCGTCACGCCCAAAGGGCCACCGGGGCCCGAAAGGTCGAGCCGCTCACGCAGCGCATCGCGTGTGGTTCCCGGCGTGGCCGACACGGCCGCCCGCCTCCGCCCGAGCAGCGCGTTGAAGAGCGTGCTCTTGCCCGCGCTGGGGCGTCCGACGAGCACGCACACGGGCTCGCCGCTGCGGCGCAAGGCGGGAGCGCCGCCGAGCTCGCCCGCGATCGCGGCCCGCACGAGCGCGCAGCGGCGCACGAGCTCACCGGGCTCAATCGCGACGACGCCTTCCTGATCGGTGAAGTCGATCCCCGCTTCGACGAGCGCCAGCAGCGTCGCGGTCTCGTCCGCCCACGCGCGGTAGCGGCTGCCGGTGGCGCCGGTCATGAGCGCCCGGGCCGCGGCGTGCTCCTCGGCGCTTCGGGCCGCGATCGCCGCGGCCAGTCCCTCGGCCTCGTCGAGCCCGAGCCGCCCGTTCATGTACGCCCGCGCGGAGAACTCGCCGGGCGTGGCCGGGCGTGTTCCGGGGCCGCCGGCGTCGAGCAGCGCTTCGACGACGCGCGACAGCACATTCGGGTTGCCGACGGTCAGGATCTCGGCCGAGTCTTCACCGGTGAAACTCCGCGGCCCCGGCGCCACGAGCACCACCGCGGGAAGTGAGGCCGTCGCACTCAAGCGCATCCGCACCGCCCGCGCCCCGCGCTCCCACGCGAGCGGCGTCTCCAGCACCCGTTCGAGGCAATCGCGAACCCCCGGCCCGCTCACGCGCACGAGCCCGCGCGCGGACGACGTCCACCCCGACGCCACCGCGACGATCGTGTCGAGCGAGCGTGCCACGCCGGGAATCTCCCCGAAAGCCGACCGCCGATTACTTCTTGCCCCGCTGCTGCTTCTCGCGCTTGGCCGCCTCGGCCTTCATCTGCTCCATCAGCGCCCGCTGCTGCTCGACGCGCTCCGCCAGGCGTGCGAGGAAGCCCTGCTTGCGCGGGGCCCCCTTGGATCCGGCCTTGCCGCCCCCACCGCCGCCCCCACCTCCACCACCCCCACCCGGACGCGTGGGCTTCTCCCACGGCTTGCGACCCTCGGCCGCCGCCTTGTCGTCCAGCGCCTTCACGTGCTTGCGGATGCGGTGGCTCTCGGCGATCGCGATGAGCGAGTTCGTGATGAAGTACAGGCTCAGCCCCGACGGCGCGTTGTACATGAACACCGGGAAGCTGATCACCATGATCCACTTCGCGATCGCCTGCTGCTGGAGCTGCTCGGGCGTCATCGCGGCGCTCGGCGGCGGCGAGAGGTACTTCTGGTGGAAGAAGAACACCGCGCCCAGGATCAGCGGCAGAATGTTGAACGAGTCCACCGGTCCCATCAGCGTGCTGACAAACGGAATATGGAACGCACGCCCGAACCCGAACAGGTGGTCCGGTTCGGCCATGTCCGCCAGGAACAGCCAGTCCGGCGAGATCGACTGGAACAGGCCCCAGAACGCACCGGCGTGCCGGAACTCAAAGGTGAAGTACAGCGTCGCCGAGAGCGCGATCCAGATCGGCATCTGCAGG
Organism: uncultured Phycisphaeraceae bacterium; assembly: GCA_964564695.1. GTDB lineage: Bacteria > Planctomycetota > Phycisphaerae > Phycisphaerales > UBA1924 > CAZMCC01. The sequence continues at coordinate 18,356 of CAZMCC010000072.1, forward strand.
AACGCCGGCACGCACCCGAGCAACCCGGAGTAGTTGACGTTCGACTCCTTCATGAGCCGTGCCGTCTCCTCGCGGAGCTTGGTCTGGTCGCCCTTGTACTTCTCCTGGATCGCCTTCTGCTTGGGCGCCAGCTCCTGCATCTGCTTGGCGAACCGCTGGATGTTCACCTGCGACCACTTCGTCACCGGGTGCAGGATCGTGCGGATCGTCACCACGAGCAGGATGATCGCCACCGCCCAGTCCGCCACGATCCAGTGGATCGCCCCCAGGTACCAGCGGATCAGGTGCGCGATCGGCTGGAACGTGCAGAACGCGCACGGCCCGCCAAAGTTGTACACCACCAGCTTGCCCAGCCCCAGGAGCGCCGAACTCGGCTCGGGCTCGATGTACGACCCCGACGTCGGCCCGGCGTAAATGCCGAGGCTGAAGTCGGCCGGTGCGCCGGGCACGACCGTCTGCGGCTCGCTCGTGAGCACCAGCGCCATGACCGCCTGGAATTCCGTCCGCGGGGCCTCCTGGCCGTCGGTGATGCCCACGCGCTCGACCGTCGACCACCCGAGCTTGCGGGTCATCGCGGGGTCGGGGGTCGCCGGCAGCGGGCGATGGACGGCGACCGAGAAATACCGGTTCGTCATCGCCGTCCACGCGATCGTGAGGCCGTCGTCCTTGGTCGCGGTCGTCGGCCACAGCGCGAAGGGCTTCACGGCCTCGTCGGTCTTGTTCGCGCCGCGCATCGCCTGGACGTGCTCATACATCCCCGGGCGCGACGCGGGCGAGAGCACGGTGCTCTGCGCGGGGTCGGCCTGCGGGCTGAGCAGGTAGCCGAAGCGGACGCGCCGCTTGTCGCCGCCGTAGCGGACAATGCCCAACGGGAGGTCGGCCGGCCCGGTCTGGATCCACTGCGCGGTGAAGGGCTGCTGGGTGAGGTTCTCGACCTTCTGGTCGAGTCGCACGTCGTAGCGCTCGGGCGTGAGCGTCCACGTACGGCTCAGGCGGGCGATGGGCGCGCCCGACTCGTCCTCGATGATCGCCTCGAAGCTGCCCGGGGCCGTCTGGCGCCATACCGAGCCGCCGGCCCCCCCACCGACGAACGCGACGTTGATCGCCCTCCCGTCGATCCGCACCGCGTTGGCCGCGAACGGCACGAGCTGCATGCTCGGGTTCGAGCGCGACCACTCGCGCCGCTGGAGCATCTCGTGGGCGCTCTTGGGATCAACGGTCTGGAAGTGGTTGGCGAGCTCGAGGGCCTCGAGGCCCGCGCCGATCGGGTTGAACTGAAGACGCATCCGCGTGGGCGTGCCGGGGTCGAGCGAGCCGAGGTCATCGAATTTCGAGGCCGCGTCCGGCCAGGGGCGGACTCGGAGAGTTCGGGCCGCGAGCGACGGGCCGGCAGCGGGCGGCGTAGTTGGCGCTGGGGGGGCCGCGGCGGCGCCGGCGTTGGAGTCGGTGGGTGCGGCCGCGGGGTTGGTGGGGGTCGCGGGTCCGGCCGGTGGCGTGGTCGGTGTGGCGCCGGGCGCGGGGGTCGTCGTCGGGGGAGTGGCACCGGGCGCCGGCTGCTGGTTCGCCCGCTGGTTTGAACCCGACTGCGAGTTCTTCAGCACGGCGAGCGCGATAAACACGCCTGCGCCCAGCAGCACCACCGGGACCAGGAGCCTGACTACGGGGTTCTTCGCCAATGACATGGTGCGTTGCTTCGCCGGCGCCTCGGGTGTGAATCGCCCCCAACCCTCTCACTCGACGCCCTATCCCATACGCATGCCGAACGACCAAGGCGCGGTCGACGGGACAAACAGTACTCCTCGCCGCTGCGATATTCGCCTTGGAGGTGCTGATAGCGGCGACTCTTCCGTCTTTGGGCCAAGCCCGAGCAACCAAGGGCGGCTATCGGCAATGGGCAAATGGACTCAGCGCTTACCACCAAAAGCTGCAATCGCAAGTCCGCCGAGCGCAAGCCAGCCAAGAGCCTGTTTGTTGGCCTCAGCCTGCTGCCGCTGCCGCTCAGCTTCCCACACGGCACGCAGTTGGCCCTGTTGCTGCACCAGCAGATTCCAATGGGCAGCAACAGCAGCTTGCACGCTTAGCACTGACCCAGCATCCTTTTCGTACGCTGCCAAGTACTTCACGCCGGCAAGAGATGGTGGCAGCTCAAGATTCGGGGTTAAATGAACCGGGAGTACCGCTCTTTTGCTGCCCCAAGCCGCCCCCACCTCGTCTCGAACCCACGCCGACTTGCTCGCCGCTTCACTCCAAAGAAGCACTACTGACTACTGCAAATATGTCTGACACATTTCTGGCGCGAGGGCGCAGCG
>CAZMCC010000073.1:0-20135 GCA_964564695.1 uncultured Phycisphaeraceae bacterium
GGGGGGGGGGGGGGGGGGGCGGGGGTGGGGGGGGTGGGGGGGGGGGGGTGGGGGGGGCGGGGGGGGGGCGGGGGGGGGCGGGGGGGGGGGGGGGGGGGGGGGGGGGGGGGGGGGGGGGTTTGGGGGGGGGGGGGGGGGGGGGGGGGGGGGGGGGGGGGGGGGGGCCGGGACGATCCACTTCGCCCGTTCGGCCAAGGCGTATAGGTAAGGGAGTTCGGTGGTGCGGGCTTCGAACGGGGCGACCGGGGGGTCGGGGTGATTGAAGCCGGCGGAAGGATATGGAAGCGGGGGGTTGGGGGGGTGGTCCGGGCCGTGCAAAGCGTCAAGCGATCCTGGCGCTGGAGGCTACCTGTTCGAGCGTGCGGGAGTGGTTGCTGTCATCGAGCGCGCGAGTCGTGAAGTTCAACCACAGCACTTGGTTGCCCCTGAGCAGGAAGAAACTGCCTGTGGCGGACCGCTGCGCCTCGCCCGGCTGCTGAGCGCGTTTGCCGTGCTCGACCGTGAGCCGGTGGCTGTTGGTGGCCCGGTGCAAGGCTGTCGCGGAGGGGCGACGGTCGGTAGGCCCGGACGACGGGCGTGTGCGAGCGTGGCCGGGAAGTGAGCATCGCCCGCGCTGAACGGCTCGTCGCGGATGATCAAGAGATCGGGGTGTTCCTGCGCCAGACCTTGCTGCATTGCGGCGGCGATCCCGCTGGAGGACCACGGCGCGGTGCCGGCGCTCCTCTCGAGGACGAACACCTCCAGGAGGATGTCGCCCGCGGCGGAGCGCCGTGCGAAGCAAGCGTCGGAAGTACGACTGGCGGTCGGCACCCAATCGGCGGGCGCCTTGAGCGAACACAACCCTTCGGGGTGGACGTGCGGCGACCGGTTCGTTGGCGTTGGAGCCGTCGGAACGGCGGCGCCTTCGACGAGCAGCCCGGCGTGGTGGTGACGCCCGGCAATTCGGGGTGGTGCAACGGCAGCTCAGACACGGTCTGCGTGCCGCACGACCAGGGTCAGGGCGCGACGTGCGTGGGCGACGGTCAACTCGACAACTCGCCGGCGCCCTGAACGCGGCCGGCCCACGACCGCGCTCTGAAGAAGTCTGCCGTCAGGGAGTTCGAGAGGCGGCCCGGTCAATGACCGGGCCGTTTCTGCTTTGCCACGAGTGGATCGCCCCCTTCGTGCTCCCCCTCGCGCCCTGCGCGAGTGCGTGCTCCCGGTGCTCCCGGTGTTCTCTGCGGTGAACCTCTTCACTTCTTCGCAGGCAACCCCTTCTCCATCGCCCACTCCACCGCCTCGCAGAGCCGATCCACCTCATCCAGCGTCGTGTACACGCTCGGCGTCACCCGCACGCCCTGAAACTCGTCGTGCTTGATCGCGACCGTCAGGATCCCGCGCGAGCCCCACAGCCAGTCGCTCAACTCCTTGCTCTCGATTCCGTCAACTTCCACCGTTCCGATCCCGCAGCTGAAGGCGGGCTTCAGGCTCGTGTGCAGCTTCACCCGCCCGCTCGGATGCGCCAGCAGACGCCCGGCCCACCGATCCCGCAAGAATCGCAGCCGCGCTTCCTTCCTCGCCCCGCCGATCGACTCGTGGAACGTCAGCGCCTCCGCGATCGCCAGCGTCGCGGCCACCGGGTGCGTCCCGATCTCCTCATACTTCCGAATATCCCCCTCGTTCTCCACGCCCGAAGCCATCAACGGCCACAACCCCTTGATCTTCTCCCTGCGCACATACAGCATCCCCGTCCCGTGCGGCGCAAACAACCACTTGTGCAGCGACACGCCGTAGTAGTCGCATTCCAGATCACTGATCTTGTACTCGAAGTGCGCCAGCGCGTGCGCCCCGTCCACAATGACCGGTATTCCCCCGTTCTTCGTCCTCGCCATCGCCACGACGTCCTTCACCGGCAGAATCTGCCCCGTGATGTTGATGATGTGACACATCAGGATCAGGCGCGTCCTGGGGGTGATGCCCCCCTCGAACGCCCGCACGATCGCGCCGGGGTCCTCGCACGGGATCGGGATCTTGATCTGCTTGAGCACGATCCCCTCGCGCCGCTCCCGCTGCTTGAAGGTCGTCAGCATCCGCGGATAGTCCTGCGTCGTCGTCAGCACCTCATCGCCGCGTGCCAGATCATGCCCGAACTGGCAGATCTGCAGGCTCTCCGACGAGTTCCGCGTGATCGCGACCTCTTCCGCACCCACGCCCCACCGCCGTGCCAGCATCGTCCGCACCCGCTCCCGCGCCGGCTCCTGCTCCTGCCACAGCGCCACCGGCGGCGGGGCGAAGTTCGCTCGCTCCAGATGGCGCCGCTGCGTCTCCTGCACCACGAAGGGCGCGGGCGACACGCCCCCGTTGTTCAAGTTGATCACCGACCGATCCTGCGTGAACGCCCGCTGAACGACCCCCCAGAAGTCCTCATCCCGCGCGATGGCCTCCGGCTCCCCCTCCACCTCGCGCAGCCCCACAACCTCCCGGCGCGACGCCGCCCCAAGCGCCAGCCGCGGCCATCCTCCCCACCCCGCAAGCCCCCCCACCCCCGCCGCCAACGGAACCGTCATCGCCCCAAGAACCGTGCGCCGCTGCAGCATGTGAGCCTCCAGTCCCGCCAGTCTACAGCATCGCCCACGTTCGCGGCATCGCGAGCAACCCGACGACGTTCTGGCAAGGCGAGTCGGGTTGAGCCGGGAATCGGCGACTCGCGCCACGGGCGTGCGGGCAGTCCGGTTCGGCGCCCCCGGCGCCCAATTTCGATACGCTGTCCACCATGCTCCCCGGCGTGCTGTGGTTGGTGTACGCGATCCCCGCCTATGTGCTCTGCATCTTCGCGTTCCGTCTGCGCTACGGCTTCTCCCCCGTCGCCGAGCGATTCCCGCCGCGCAACGCCTACGGGTGGATGGACACGCTGCTGTGCATCACGCTCGTCGGCTACTCGGTGTGGGTGGTCCTTGGTCCGCGGCCCGGCCCATCCGGCGTCCTCAGCGTGCCCGTGGGCATCGCCGTCTGGACCGCCGGCGTCGTGTTGCGGTGGTGGGCGGTCTACGCACTCGGCGAGCATTGGCGCATCGGTCAGGACGACTCCGATGAACGGGCCGCGTTCGTCGCCACCGGGCCGTACCGCTTCATCCGCCACCCGATCAACACCGCACTCGTGCTCGTTGCGTCCGGAATGCTGTTCATCAACGGGCCCGAGCCCGGGACGGTGCTGCTGCTGGCGGTGAGCGTGGTGTACTACGCCGTGCAGGGGCGGTCCGAAGACCGACGCTGGCGTCAACGCGGGGACGCGTAGAGCAACCCGGTGACCCGGTGACCCGATTGGCCTGTACAGGTATCTCGCGACCATCAGCGGGCGCCCTTACGCTGTTGGCGTACTGAGGCGGGCCGCATACGCGAAGGAACTCCTCCTTGGCGTTCTGGAAGTTGCGGGTCTCACGCCGGCAGACCGCTCGCGATTCCGATGGAGCCATTCCTGCGCCATCTCGCCCGCTGCCGTCAGCACACGCCCAGAGCCGCCGCGTCCGCGTCTCCATCTCCTCGACGTTGCGAGACATGATGGAGGAACGAGCTGAACTGGAGGCCCGCACGCGGCCCCAGCCGCGAAGGTTCCGCCCGGCGCGCCACGTTGAACTCGTGGAGATGGATCTGCGATGGGGAATCTCCGAGGAGCAGAGCGTGCAACGAGCGACGCTCAAGCGTGCCTCGACGAGGTCCGCGCCTGCCGTCCCTTTTTCATCGGTCTGCCAGATCATGGGTGGCATGCTCAAGCCGCTCGGGGCGTGAGCACGGCATTCGGGACTCACCTCGATGTCCTGGAGGATTGCACGCGTCCAATCGTCCCTCCGGGACGGCCGCGTGCGAGCCCCTGAACGAGGTGCGGCCTCTCGACGCATCACCTTCACACAACCCACGCGTGTTCTTGACGCACTTCACACGCCCGAATCCGGCGCCTGGGGTAGTTTGTCCCAACTCCGCTTCGGAATTCGGAGCCGCAAACTCGTTGCTCGATCACGGATGAACCGCCTGCACGGAGGACTCACGGATGAAAAGCCGGCCACTGAGCGGTCGCCTGTCGTTGATCATCTGCGACCTGTCACACAACAAGGAGATGACCGCAACCGAGATCTGGGAAGGGCGCAAGCACGCCCCGGGTGACCTCTCCAAGACCTATCTCGCGCTGTCGTGCGGCGGCACCTACGCGGCCCTGCACGCGGGCGTCCTCGAAGGACTGATCGAGGTGACGGAGACGCCGGGCGGTCGGCGCTTCCGCCTCACACCCAAGGGAAAGCAGCTCGCGCGGACCCTCGCGCTGGAGATGAAGGCCACCGCCGAACGCGCACTCGCTGATATTCCGTGCGGGACGCCCGCACCTGCGTAACCCCCCAAGGAGCACACCATGAGGCTGTACGGCGACTTGCTCAAGCACGCACTCCGCGACGGCGGGATCATCGGCGTCGCTCGCTTCGTCGTGGGAGACAATCCCAAGGCGCTGCTGAAGTTGCTCGGCGTGCTCCTGCTGGCGGCGCTTCTGACCGGCATCGAAGCCGCGATCCGCCACACGTCGCCGTACCAGTATCTCAACGCGCTCTTTTACCCCGCGCCCCTCCTCATGATCGGCGCGCTCCACGGGCGCTTCTGGGCCGTGGCCGTGGGCGCCGTGGTCGGCCTGACCGCCGGCATTGTCGCCCACGAGAACGCGGCGTGGTACACGTACATCGCCCCCAACGTGATCCAGGCCGTCCTGTTCTGCGTCCTCGCCGAGCGCTGGACGTTCGAAGCGCAGCACCCGCTTCAGCGCTTCGCCCTGAGGGTCCTCGCGATGACGCTTGCGATCGCGCTGGCCGCGTCCATCGGCGTGCTGCTGTTCGCGCTCACCGAGCGGTATCACTACGGAACCACATCCTTCATTCCGACGCTGTACTACTTCGCCCACTGGTTCTGTGGCGACTGGAAGATAACCCTTGTCGCCCTCGCGTGCCTTTCGCTGTTGGAAGAGCACCGCAGCCAGCGCCTGTCCACGGCGCAGTGAGGTGGCCCTTGACCGCCGCGTACACCCCGACAGTCACGCCGAACCACGTTGTTTCGATGGCGATGCTCTTCTCGCTCTTGACCGTCGCCGGAACGCTCGCCACCGAGAGCGTGCTGAACCGGGCCGGTCTCTCGTCGGCCAACGCAAGCTTCTGGATCGCTTCGCTGTACACGCTGCTGGTCCTCGTGCTCCATGTGCGACGCCTGCGCCCCACCGGCGTCGACGCGGTCGTGTGCGTCGCACTGATGACCGCCGGCGCGGACCTCGCGCTGACCGGCCTTCTGATCAAGCACGGCGGCGTCCTGCGTGAGGGCAACCCGGCTCTGCGATGGGTCGTCGAGCAGATCAATCTCCCCACCCTGATCGTTCTGAAAGTTGCGATCACGGTCGTCGCCTCCCTGTGGCTGCTTCGCCATCGCGACAGGCTCTGCACCGCGGGAGCCTCGTTCATCGTCGCGGTCGCGTGCGGGCTGCTGGTGTATTCGTGGGCCGGGTCGCTCCACATGCTCAACCACATCGTCCAGATTGTCACACCCCCGACCAGCCTCCCGGCGCTTCCGTGAAGTGGGCCTATCACATCACCTTCTCCACCGCACTCAACCACTCCCGCCTCGACCGCAGATCCAATTCCCCGCTCGCCGTCAGCACGCCCGCGCCCGGTCCATGGCCGAAGACTTCGTCCCACGCCCGCATGCGCCGCTGCACTTCATCCAGCGCCGCCCGCGCCGCCGCGAGCCGCGCCTTGCGCTCCGACGCGCTGAGCACGCTGAGGAACCGCGCCCGCGAGCGGAGCGGGTCGTGCGCGACGGTGACCGCCTCCTCCGCCAACGGCGGCCCGACCCAGGCTCGCAGGGCGGCCACGCCTCGGGCCGTCGCTTCGTACTCGCGTCGCTCGCGCTTCCCGGTTCGCTTGGCCTTTGATCGCACGAGGCCGAGGGCCTCGAGCCGTCGGGTGAGCGGGTAGATCGCCCCGGCGCACCCCGTCGGGGTGCGGATGCAGGGAAGGGACACAGGGGGATAGAACGGCGCCAACCGGGCGTGTCGTCGCAGAGCCTCCTCCACACCGGCTACTCACGACCAGCCCTTCGGGCTGAAGAGGCCGAACCACCATGTGCCCAGGCGAAACGCTGGTCATGATCGCACATTCCAAAAACAAACCCGCCGCGTAACTCCCGTACACGCGGCAGGCTTGGGAGGTGTTTTCTCTTTCAGCGATTCAGCGGAACGACACCCGCTCGAATCGCACATTCACGTCATCCGGGATGCACTCGGTCGACGCGCCCGGGTTGCAGCACGACATCGAGGAGCATTTCCCCGGTGCCTTCACGATGCACGCCGCGAGCTCCGCGGCCTTCGCATCGCCCAGCGGCAGCTCGTTCACCGGGCCGCGCATCCCGACCACCGTCATGCGGTGGGGCGTGCGGTTGCACGTCATCATCAGGCTCAGCGCCACCAGGTCCGAAGCCTTCGCCTCGGCCAGCGTGCTCCCCTGCTGATCCCAGTTGTGCTCGGTCCACTGCACGCACTCGACGTGCCCCGAGTCGTCCTCGAGGATCGCCAAGAGCGCCCCGCGGATCTCCGCCCCCCCCATTGTCCCGTTCATCGATTGCGGGCCATCCTCGCCGCCCATCTCGTCAGCGACGTTCGCGAACTGCCACGGCAGCGCCGGCGGCCACGCCGCGCCCGAGCCCGCCCAGAGGTCCGCCGCCATCGGCCCAATCGCCACCGCGGCCTTGTGTGCCGGCGTCTTGGGGTCGGGCGCCTTCGCGATCGGCCCGTTGTTGTTCGTCCCACCGCGCATCGCCGTCATCAGCCCGCCCGGCACAACGATCGCCGCGATGCACGCGGCCGCCGCGGCCGTCAGCGCCACAACCCACCCGCGACCCCCACGCCACCGGCTCTGCTGCTGCACGCGAGCGGCCGGACGAACCGGCTCACCCACCAGGCGCAGCGGCGCCGTCTGAGACGCCAAGGCCTCCATGGCCTCGATCTCGGCCGCCATGCGGATCAGATTCTCGAGTTGGCGATCGTCAAGCATGGTCACACTCCCGACGCCCCACGGCCTTGGCCACGGGGCTTCCTCCCATGCCACGCTATTCACCCGCGCGGGTTGTGCGCTCGGGCGCCGATGGCTTCGGAGGATCATCCGAACCCGTGAACAGCCCTAACCGCCCGCGCAATTTGTCCAGAGTCGCACGTTTGCGGGCGTGGGCCGTGCTCGGAGCCACCCCAAGAGCCACGGCCAGGTCGCGATCCGACATCCCGCGGGCGATCAGCCCGAGAACCTGCACGTCGGCGTCGGTCATCCCCGGCATGTCCCCCCGCAGGGCCCGGCGCACCGCGTCGAGCAGCTCGGCCAGCGCCGCCTCATCCTCTACAGGCACCGCATCGCCGCCGGCTCCCCCCACACCCTTGGACGACTGCTCGTCGAATTCCGCCGTCACCCCGGACCGCCCGAGCCGGCGCATGTGCTGGCGCCACACGTTCTGGGCCACGGCGTAGACAAAGGTGGACAGGGCGGACCGTTCCGGGTCGTACCGGCGTGCCGCGACGGCCTGCCAGACGCCGGTCCAGGTTTTTTGGGAGAGGTCCTCGGCGAGGTCGGTCCGCCCGCCGGAGCGTTCGAGAAAGTGGCGTTTGATCCACGGGCCGAGGCGCGCGTGGAACGCCTCGAAGGCCTGGCGGTCCCCCGCGGCGATCGCGCGATAGGCCGCCTGATCAGGGGATAATGCGCGGCGTTCGGGGGGCAATGGTCCCATAACAAGGTCAGCAGACTTCCCGACGCGGTCGAGTCGGTCGGGACGCGTCGCGAGCCGATGGACTTCGGCCGTTGCGACGCACAGGCTCCAACGGTGATCATTGCCGTCCGACACCCGAGCGCACGGCGGGCGATGGTCAAGGACACGACATTGGCGGCGGCACTCGGGCCGATCGGGCCTTTTGAGCCGTCAGATTCTGTTTTGCCCACCCCACAATCGACCCCAGCGAGCACGACACCCGAGATTGGAGATAACCGTCATGAACCCCATCACCCGTGAACGAACCCGATTGCTCACCGCCGCCCTCACGATGCTGATCGCCGGCACGACCTTCGCGCAGGGCACGGCCCCCAAGCCCGCGCCCGCCGGCACCAAGCCCGCGAACACCCCGACCTCGGTCCCCTCACCGGGAATTGCACCGGCCGGCGGCCAGGCCGGTCAGCCGGTCGGTCAGCCGGTCGGTCAGCCGGGCAAGGCGATCCCGCAGGTCCCCGCGGACCTCAGCGCGTGCGCCCTGAAGTTCGAGTCGATGCGTCACGACTGGGGCGAGATCACCGACTCGGTCCCCGCCCAGCACACGTTCAAGTTCCGGAACACCTCGGACAAGACGATCACCATCAGCTCTGTCCGGGCGACGTGCGGCTGCACGACCCCGCAGCTCAACAAGAAGACCTACGCCCCCGGCGAGGACGGCGAGATCCCCGTCACCTTCAACCCGCAGAACCGCAAGGGCCCGCAGACCAAGAACGTGATCGTCGAGAGCGACGATCCGTCGTGCGGCCGCCTCGAGCTCACGCTCACGTCCAATGTCATGCCGCTGGTGTACATCGAGCCGTCGAAGATCTTCTTCAACGAGTCGATGCGCGGCCAGGGCACGACCCAGACGATCACCGTCACCGGTCGCGAGCCCAACTTTGACATCCTGAACATCGAGGGCGAGAGCCCCATGTTCAAGGCCACCAAGGTCAAGAGCGAGCCGATCCAGGAAGACGGCCGCACCATGACCCGCGTCACCCTTGAGGTGTCGCTCGTCAAGGACGCCCCCATCGGCACCCACAACTTCGTCTACATCCTCAACACGAACGACCCCAAGGCCGCCAAGGTCAACATGCCCGTCGCCGGCACCGTCGTCGGCGAGCTGCGGGCGACCCCGCCCGGCATGCTCGTGCGCACCTTCACGCCCAGCACACCCTTCCAGGCTCAGGCCCAGATCGACGCCCGCTCCGCCAAGGCGTTCAACATCAAGGGCGTTGACGTCGAAGGCCCCGCCGACATGAGCCTCGCGGTCGACTTCCAGTCCACCACGCAGGACGGCAAGCCCCTCTTCACCGTCACCCTCACCGGCACGACCCCCGCGACCGCCGGCCAGTACCGCGGCGTCATCACCGTCGAGACCGACATCCCGGGCGAAGAGCCCTTCAAGTTCAACTGGATCGCGACGGTCCGCGACCCCAACGGGCAGATCCCCGGCGGCGGCGTGACCGGCAACAACCCCGGTCGCCCCGCGACCGCCCCCAACAAGGCGCTCACCCCCACTCCGGGCATCAACCCCGGCCTCTCTCCCGCCTCCGTCCCGGGCACCTCGCCCGCGCCGGCCAAGCCGTCGCCGACGACCGCCCCCGGCGGGAGCCCGGCCAATGCCCCGAAGTGATTCGCTCATCGGCATCACCCTCCGCGCCGTGACCATCGCGGCGCTGGGGGTGGTGATCGGGCTGGTCGATTCGTCGATCCGCGGCCCGGTGAAGACCAAGCTGGACGCGCCGCCCCCGCTCCCAACCCCTACAGGGACCGGGCCCGGGGGCGGCGCTCCTTCTCAGCCGACCAATCCCCCGACTGCACCGGCCCCAGGCGACACCACGCCGACGAAGCCGGCCCCGGCGGGGACCGACGACCCCAATACGGCGCCGCCCGCGGCGCCAACCGCCCAGACGCCGCCCGCGCCGTCGGATCAGGCGGATTGGCCGCAGGGCCACATCACCGTGGCGCAGGCGAAGGCGGAGTTTGACAAGCAGGGCCAGTTCGTCGACTCCCGGAAAAAAGAGGAGTACGAGGCCGGGCATGTGCAAGGCGCCATCCGCATGGAGCTCAGCGACTTCAAGGACGCGATCCCGCCGTCGATCGAGTTCCTGGACAAGAGCAAATCGGTCATCGTCTACTGCGTGGGCGGCCACTGCGACGAGTCCGAGGCCGTGGGCAAGCAGCTCAACCTCCTCGGGTTCAAGAACGTCTACGTCATGCACGACGGGTTCCCGGGATGGAAGTCCGCGGGGCACCCCGTCGAAACCGGCCCGGGGCAATGGTGAACCTTTGACGACCCCTACGAGCGCGAGCCAGACCACGATGAACGAGCGTGAGGCGAAGCTGCAGCGCGAGGCACTCGCGGCCGGCGAGCCGCCGCCGTCGGCGATGGCGACGGCTTTGGGCCTGCTGTGCGTGCCGCTTCGGCTCGCGCTGGGCGGCGTGTTCCTGTTCGCGGCGTGGCAGAAGACCGGCGACAGCAGGAAGCCGCAGTTCTTCCTCGAGTCGGTGAAGGCCCTGTGGAGCAAGTCCCTGGGCAAGCCGCTGGGGCTCGAGCTGCCGGATCACCTGCTGCAGGTGATCACGTTCTGCGTGCCGTGGGTCGAGATCGTCGCGGCGGTGATGCTCATCATCGGCCTGTGGACCCGCTCGGCGGCGACGGTGATCTTCACGATGCTCATCGGGTTCACGACCATGTACATCGCCGTGATCCTCCGCAAGGAAGATGTCACGTGCGGGTGCTTCGGCAAGAGTCAGCTCCTGTGCTCGGGCGGCGTGAGCTGGTGCCACGTCGGCCAGAACATGACGATGGCGGCCATGGCCCTCATCATCATGCTGACGGCCCGGCACGTGCTGGCGGTGGACCGGACGCTGGCGCGCCGGGTCTGAAGGCCGTTGGTTTCGCCTTCTGTCAGGTCTATCATTTCGACCACCCGTCGCCCGGCGGGATCGGGCGTGTTGCCTGATCAAGACGCCGGGCCCAATGACCAGGACGGAGCTTCGCCGCAATGAGCCGTTTCAACCGCTTCACCCCCCAGCCGAAGATCAAGGTCGCCAAGGAATCCGCGTCGGGCAAGGCCTTCGTGGACTACAAGGACGTCGAGACCCTCCGCCGGCTGATGAGCCCCAACGGCAAGATGTACGGGCGCAAGCGCGTCTCCAGCACCGCCCTCGAGCAGCGCATGATCTCCCAGGCGATCAAGCGGGCCCGGTTCATGGCCCTGCTGCCGTACACCTCGGCGACGGTCTAAGACGGAAGGCAACGAGGCACCGAGGAATCCAGGCATCGAGTGGGATCCAGCGGGAGGCCGTTGATGCCGTGCATGTACAACCCGACCGAGCGTGACTACCTGTCCTTGCGCCGAACGCTGCGCGTCTCGGGCGACCGCGAGGCGCGGATGCGGGGCGTCGTCGATGCGCTATGGGCGATGATGTCGCCGACGGGGCTGTCGTGGATCGGGTTCTACATCGGATTTCCCCCGGTCGGCGCCGGCGAAGCGAGCATGATGCTGGGGCCGCGCCGTGACAAGCCCGCGTGCAGCCCGATCGGCGTGCACGGGGCGTGCGGGCGGTGCTGGCTCTCTCGCAAGCCGCTGGTGGTCACGGACGTGGCGCATCTGGGCGCGGGGTACATCGCGTGCGACCCGCGGGACAAGTCCGAGGTCGTGGTGCCGTGCTTCGCCGACGACGGCACGTGCTGGGGCGTGCTCGACGCGGACAGCTACGACGTGAAGGCGTTCAGCGAAGACGATGCGCTGGGGCTGGCGGCCGTGCTCGAGGACGCGGGGCTGAGCAAGCGCGGGGCGGCGGGGTTTGATGTGGATGTGGTGTGAATGGCGATGGCTCCGGTTTTCAGCCCGAAGGGCTCGACCGTTTGTAGCCGGCGGTGAAGCGAGTCTTCGAGCGCCACCGCCGGAACAATGCCAGCCCACCCTTCTTGTTCATTTGAAGATCGCAGTCCGAAGGACTGCTCGTCCCAATTCCGCGCGGCCGTCGTACGACGACCCCGTCGGGGTCGGCATGCAATGAATCCGGGTGAAATGTCGGGTGCTTTACCGGCGGTGTCGTCGCAAAGCCTCCTCCACCGCCGGCTACAAACGATCAGGCCGTCGGCCTGAAATACAGGTGCCCCGGTGTCGGCCGCTTTGGGCAGACCCGGGGTTGAACTTGGCTTGCGGAGCGATGCCGGTTGACCCACGACCGGGGTCTGGCGAAGCGCCCGACCCCGGGCACCCGCCGTCACTCGTGCGTCGGCTGCGCCGCCACTTTGCTCGGATCGAACCCGTTCGGGTAGCTCGCCGGCACGCCCAGGTACGCGAGCGAGCGTTCCATCACGCGGCGGACGACCGGGCCGGCGGTGAGCGAGCCGTAGTGGGTCTTGGCGGCGATGCGGGCCGGGCCGGGATCGTCGATGACCACCAGCACCACGAGCCGCGGGTTCTCGACCGGGCCGCCGGCGATGAAGCTCGAGTTGTACTGCCCGTCGAAGTAGCCGTCGCTGCCGCGCGGGCGCTTCTTGCCCTTGGGGGCCTTGCCCAGCGGGATCTCGGCCGTGCCGGACTTGCCGAAGAGCTCGTAGCGCCACACGGGCGGGTGCTGCTTGTCGGCCGCGGCCATCTTGCGGTCGAGATTCGCGACCACGCCGCGCATGGTGTTGCGGGTGAGGTCGGCGATCTTCGCGGGCAGCACGCGCTTGCCGGGGTTCACCGGTGTGGCCGCCATTGAGTCCGTCGCGCCCTGTGGTCCCGCGAACAGGCGCAGCTCCGGCATCGTGCCCGCGAATTCGCCGCTCCGGCAGAACGACGCGAACCCACGCACCATCTGCACCGGCGTCACGGCCACTTCGTGCCCCATCGCCACCGACGTCTGCGTGTACTTCGACCAGTTCTTCGCGGTCGTCACGATGCCGGGCGATTCGCCGGGGAGGTCGATGTTCGTCCGGCGCCCGAACCCGAACCGCAGCACGGCCTCGCGCATCTGCGCATCGCTCATGCGCCGCGTGATCTTCGCCATGCCGATGTTCGACGAGTTGATGAGCACCTCGGCCCACGTCATCGTGCCGCGGCGGACGACGTCGGCGACGTGCCGCCCGTACGCCGTGTTCCACTGCCCGCTCTCGGTGTCGACCGTCTCGCCCGGATCGGCGAGGCCGAGTGCCGTCGTCACCGACCACATGAACGGCTTGAACGTCGAACCCGGCTCGTACACATCCTCGACGCAGCGGTTCCGCGCCAGGGCCGGGTGCGCGAGCTTCTCGGGCTCCTGCAGGGTGATGTAGCGCGGCTTGGGGCCTGAACCGTTCCACGGATGGTCCCAGTCGTACGGCACCGCGTCGCGCGGCTGCTTCACGATGTCGACCATCGCGAGGATCTCGCCCGTCGCCGGGTCGAGCACCACGGCCCGGCCGCCCGCCGACTGCGCATCCTCGATCCCCTGCGTCAGCTCCTCGACGACGATGCGCTGCAGCTCGAGGTCGATGGAGAGTCGAACGTCGTTGCCGCGCTGCGGGGCCGTGTACCCGCCCTGGTTCACCCACAGCGGGCGCATCCACGCGTCGCGCACGAACTCGAGCTGGCCCGGCGAGCCGGCGACGTCCTTATTCACGGCCTTCTCGGCCCCGAGGATGCCCTTGTGGTCGACATCGACGAGGCCGACGAGCGAGACGGTGATGTCCTCGGCCGGGTAGCCGCGAACGCCCCGAAGCTCCATGTGCACGCCGGGGATCTTGAGCTGGCGCACGGCCTCGACGCGCCAGTCGTCGAGCACGCCGCCCATCGACACGTAGCGGTGCAGCGCGAGCTTGCGGTCCGGATCGGGCTCGGCGGCGATCTCCTCGTCGGAATCGGGATCGGGCTCGGGGTCGGCGGGGGGTGGATCGGCGGCGGGCTCGGCGAGGGCGGCGGAGGACGCCGCGGCCGCCTGGGCGGCGAGCTTGCGACGCTTCTCGACTTCCTCGTTGTGGGTGCGGCGGCGCTCGTTGTCGGCGATCTTGGGGATGAGGCGGGCGGCCACGGTCTCGAGCGGCACACCCGTCGCCTGCGAGATCGCGATCATCGCCTCATCGGCGGGCGCGGGGAAGCGGCTGGGGTCGACGAAGACGCGATAGCCGAATCGGCTGGCCGCGAGCACGCGCCCGCGCCGGTCGAGGATGTCGCCGCGGAGCGCCGGCTCCTGCGAGCGGCTGATGCGGTCGTCCTTGTGGGCCACGAGCTGAGCGCTGGGGCGGGCCTGGAGCTGGGCCACGCGGGCGAGCAGCACGATCATCCCGAGCGTGATGCCGCCGACGATGAGCAGCGCGAACACGTCGGTGCGGTTCGCGGACACGCCGACCCCACCCGCCCCGGCGCGGCGCGGCGCACCCGACCCGGACGCGTTCTTTCCAAAGAGTCGCATCATCGTGGGTTGGCGGGGTTGGTTCGCGGGGTGTTGGACCGGTTCGGGGTGTTCGAGTTGGGCGCGGGAGTCGGGGGAGCAGCCGGCGGCGTGGGTTCAGGCACCCCGATCGGGCGCAATTCCGCCCCGATCGACTTCGCCATCTCCGCGACGCGTTCGGGGGTGATCCGCTCGGCCACCTCGAGGCGCAGGTGCGCGAGCGTGCGGTCGAGGCGGGCGACTTCGCGTTGGACGTTGGCGAGCTCGTGCACGGCCTGCATGCGCTGCTGGCGCACCGTCAGCAGCACGCACGCCGTGACACCCATCGCCAGAATGACCGCGATCAGCTTGGCGAACACCCGACTCGCCCTCGACGAAGGATCAGCTCTTGTTGGACCGCGCGGGGAGCTTCAGGACCATCCCCACGGTGATCGTATCGTCATCGTCGAGCACGCCGGCGTTGAGCTCCTGGATCTCGCGCCAGCGCTTGCCGGAGCCCAGTTCACGCTGCGCGATCAGCGCCAGGGTGTCGCCGGACCGGACGGTGTACGACCGGTCCACCGGCTTGGGGGCCGGGGGCTTGATCTCCGGCTTGGTCGGGCCCGACGGAACGGTCTTCGCCAGCTCGTTCCGACGCGGCGAGGTCGTCGCGCCCGAACCACTTGTGCTCGCCTGTTCACGCCCGGTCGCGGCCGCGGGCTTGCGGGCGCCTTCGGGGGCGAGCGTCGCCTTCCCCAGCAGGACATCCCTGGGCGGGATCATGAGCGTCACGCCCGTGTTCACGCTCTGGCCGTTGACGCGGGAGGAGTTGTACTCGGCGAGCTTGCGCCAGAGCTTCTCGTCGGAGTAATACCGCTTGGCGATCTTCGCGAGCGAGTCGCCCTTGGCCACGGTGTGCTTTCGCAGCTCGCCCGACGACACCGGCAGGGCCGGGGCGGGCGCGGCTGGCGGCTTCGAGACGATCTCTTCGCTCTGGCGCGTGTCACGACCCCCCATCGGCACCACACCCTCGCCCGGAACGTTCACGACGTTCATGGCGACGGGCAGATCCCTGGAGGGCGGATTGAGCGGGACGGTGCCGCCGCCGGAAGTCCGCGGGACGCCGCGCGAGGTGTCGCCGGCGAACCCGCCGTCGAGGCGCGGGCGCTCGCCGTTGACGAACTCCGCGGGCTGGCGTTCGGGGGCGGGCGGGGTCGGGGCGGCCGCAACGGGGGCCGGTTCCGGGGTCTGCTGGGGGAAGGCCACCGGCTGGACCTGCCGGTCCGACGGCATGCCCGAGCTCATGGCGAGCTGGTCGCCCGGCTTGGCCAGGCGGGCCTTGGAGAAGTGATCGCTGACGAAGACCCCCACGACGAGGATCAACGCGAAGCCGACAATCAGGGCGAGCTTGTGTTCTCGGGTCACGGTTCTGTGCGTCCCTGCGGCTGGCCGGCGGACCGACGACGGAAGGAAGGTCGGTCCGAACGGGGTTGGGCGATCCTATCCGTGGATCGTCCGGGGCTTGGCAGATCTCAAGGCATCCCGGCCGAAGGAACAATTCCCTCGGCATTTCGGGCCGCCCAGGCGCTGCATGTTTCCGATACCGGCGATCACGGCCGGGATCGGGGAATACCCCTCACACGCTTTCGTGCGTGAGCAGGCGAACGGCCCGGAGTTTCGCGGAGCGACTCCGGGGGTTGGTGGACAGTTCGGCATCCGACGCGGTGACGATGCCGTCGGTGAGGTCTGCAGCGAGCGAGGCCTTGAAGAGGGCCTCGAAGGACCGCTTGACAGGCCGGTCCTCGAGCGAGTGGAACGCGATAACCCCCACACGGGCCCCGGCCGAGAGCCAACCCCCATCCCCCCCACCACCGGACTTCGTGGCGGCGGCACCCCGGGCTCCACGTTCGATGTGGTGGAGCAGGGCGTCAAGGTTCCCGAGCTCGTCGTTGACGGCGATACGCAATGCCTGGAAGGTCCGGGTCGCCGGGTCGACACCGCCGTGAGGGTGTCGTGGCCCGACCACTCCCCGGACGATCGCCGCCAGGCGCGTTGTCGTCGTTATCGGTTCGCGGGCTCGCTCGCGGGACAACTTTTGCGCGATGCGGCGCGATTCCCGCTCTTCGCCGAATTCTCTCAAGATCCGCTCGAGTTCACCCTCGTTCAGGCGGTTGACGAGGTCGGCCGCGGTGACCGCCGCGGAGGGGTCGAGCCGCATGTCGAGCGGACCCTCGGTTTGGAAGGACAGCCCGCGCGACGGGTCGTCAACCTGGGGGCTGGCGAAGCCAAGATCTGCGAGCACGGCGTTCGCCCGCAGGCCCAGAGCCTCGAGCCGGAACGGGGCCTCGGCGAAGTTGCCGCGTTCGGTGAGGACCTTGGGGGCGCCGTGGGGGGCGGGGATCGCGCGGACGCGCTCGGCGGCCAGGGTCAGGTTGCCGGCGTCGAGATCAACCAACACGACGGTGCCGGTCGGGCCGAGGCGTGCGGCGACCGCCGCGGCGTGGCCGCCGAGACCGGCCGTGCAGTCGAGGAAGACGTCGCCGGGCCGCGGGTCGAGGACGGCGAGGACCTCGGCGAGGAGGACGGGGATGTGTTGGCGGGGGGCCATCGATCCGAGCGTATGTCGGAGGAAGAGTTCACCACGGAGAACACGGAGGACACGGAGAACGAGACTTGGCTCAACGCCAATGCCACCTGCCTTCCTCCGTGATCTCCGTGTCCTCCGTGGTGAGATCCGGTTGGGCGCGGTAGGCTCTGAGCATGCGAAATGCAGTGGGCGCCGTCTTGCTGGTGCTGATCGTGGCGATATTCCTCACCGCCTGCTCCCCCACGAGCGTCACCTTCGCCTTCGGCGGCGATCCGGCGAAGCTCGAGGAGTCGACGGTCGGGGGGTCGGGTGAGGCCAAGGTCGCGATGATCGATGTGACCGGGATGATCGCCGATGCGCCGCGCCCGGGGCTCATCATGGCCGGGCCGAACCCGCTCGACGAGGTCGTGGCACGCCTCGCCAAGGCGGAGGGGGACAACGACGTCAAAGCGGTTGTCCTGCGGATCAACTCACCGGGCGGGACGGTGACCGGGAGCGACGCGCTGTACCGCGAGGTCGTGGCGTTCCGCGAGCGGACGGGGAAGCCCGTGGTGGTGTCGATGGGCGAGATCGCCGCCAGCGGCGGGTACTACCTCGCGATGGCGGGGGACGAGACAATCGCCGAGCCGACGACGATCACGGGGTCGATCGGGGTGATCATCCTGACGGTGAACGTGTCGGAGGGGCTGAACCGGATCGGGATCGTGTCGCGCTCGGTGAAGAGCGGAGTGAACAAGGACCTGGCGAACCCGCTCGAGCCGATGCGCGAGGGGCAATACGCCGTCCTGCAAGGGCTGGTGGACGAGTATTACGCAAGGTTCCGCGCGTTGGTAGTCGAGCGCCGGACGCGCGCGGGGCTGGAGCGGCCGCTCAATGTCGCCCGGCTCGATGAGCTGACCGACGGGCGGGTGATGAGCGGAGCGAGCGCCGAGGCCGCCGGGCTCATCGATGGCATCGGCGGCGTGCGCGACGCGTTCGACCGGGCCCGCAGGCTCGCGGGCCTCGGCGGGGCACGCCTCGTGAAATACCACGCGGAGGGGGCCGCGGCCCGGAGCCCGTACGCGGCGACCGCCGAGGCGGGCCCCACTCCCGGCGCGCCGACGGCGGTCGCGGACGCGAACCTCGTGGACATCGGCTCGCTCACAAAGCTCACGCCCGGGATGGCGTATTACGTGTGGACAACGGAGGGGCCGTGAGCGACGCGCGACCGCCTGATGCCGACGGTGATTGGGTCGCGGTGGCGACCACCGACGACGTCCGAGCCGCGACGATCGCGGAGGCGCTGAAACCTGTCTTCCCCGATGTTCGCGTGCGGGACGCCGAACGGGTTGATCGCAAGACGGTGCTCGTTCGCGCGGGTGACGGCGAACGGGCCGACCGGGTCGTGCAGCTGCTTGAACGGGAGGGCGTCGCCTGGAAAATCGAAGGGCAGCGAGCGGGGGCGCACTGCCGCGGGTGCGGGTATTCGCTCGCCGGGCTCCCGCCCGCGGGCCCGTGCCCCGAGTGCAGGACCTGGTACTACCTGGCGTCGGCGGGCCCACCCAGCGTGGCGACGCTCAGGCAGGCTCGCCGTGGGCCGTGGCTTCGTGTGCTCAACCTCATACTGTTTGCCTTCGTCACGGGCCTCGTCCTTCTCGTTGTCACCTATGTTCTTGCCTACCGGTGGGCGGACGTCTGATGCCAAACTCCGACGACATCGTGGAACTGACCTCGGCGCCGGCGCTCAAGGCGCAGGCGATCGTGGCGGAACTCGAGGAGGCGGGGATCGACGCGACCCTGCACGAGCTCCGTGGGCTGCAGACCGAGTCGAACAACGTGTGGCGCATCTTCGTGTTCGCGCGCGACCAGGAGCGGGCCCGTCGGATGCTCGCGGAGATCGAGCAGCGCGAGGCGCAGGTGGAGCCGGTGCACGAGTGCCCGGCGTGCGGACACGCGATTGGCGGGAGGGCCGTGGCGCGGTGCCCGGAGTGCGGGCTGGCGTTTTCGGAGGCGGCGGCGAAGGACGAGCCGAAGGCGAAGCCGCACGAGGACTCCGGACGCACGTTGCCGAAGGAGCGGGAGCCCGGGTCCGCGATCGCGTGGATCTTCGCGGGTGTGCTCGGGGCGATGGTGATCGTGGCGGTGGTGCTGCAGGTTGTGTTTTGATTCGTGTCGGGTGCCCCGGGTCGGCCGCTTTGGGCAGACCCGGGGTTGGACTCCGCTTGCGAACCGACTCTTCCATGGACCCACGACCGGGATCTGGCGAAGCGCCCGATCCCGGGCACCCTTCCCCCCAACCGTCACTTACGGGCCATCTCGCACTGAAAGACGTTGTCGAGCGGCGCGCCGAAGACCTGGGCGATCTGGAACGCGACCTCGAGGGAGGGGAAGTACTTGCCGCCTTCGATGGCGTTGACGGTCTGACGGCTGACGCCGATGCGCTGGGCGAGGTCCTGCTGGGTCATCTCGCCGGTGGCGAAGCGGAGCTCGCGGATGCGGTTGTTGATGGTGACCTTGTGGGGGTTGGGGGGGGTGGGGGCGGCCATTCGTCAAGCCCCCCTCAGCCCGCGCCGGTAGGAGACCAGGCGCAGGACCGAGCTGAGCACCTGCGAGATGAACAGCGACGCGAGCAGCACGTTGGCGCTCCAGACGTTCGAGACGTCGAAGACCATGCCGGTGAGGGCGGCGAACACACCGACGACGACGATCCACGCGGAGTGCGCCTCGGCCCGCCACTCGATGAGCCGGTCGCGCTCGTCGCGCCCCTCGGGCGAACTCAGGACGGCGGCCGCGATGTGGCCGACGACCATGAGAATGACCAGGAACACGGTCGAAACGCCGAAGACCGCGGCGAAGGCGGGCATCTCCCGCACGCCATTGGCGAGCATCATCCCGGCGATGACGAAGTACGCCCCCAGCCCCACGACGGTGCCGACGAGCTGGATCCAGACACTCTTTTCCTCGAACGACGCGCTCATGACAGGGTCCTCCTTTGGCGAATGGCGGTGTCAACCGTTCTTGACGCTGTGTCAATAATACTTGACATCGGAAGGGAGTCAAGGAAACTTGACACATTTTGGTTTTACAGGATTGGATCGGGCGGACACGGGCACATCGCTCTTCGCCCCGAAGGGGCGCCGGGATGTAGCCACGCGGCGCAGCGACGCCGCTCTGGGCGTCGCCAGCCCGTGGATGGCGCGCCCCTCGCTATCTCTCTTCCCTTCCGATCTTCGCCCCGGCAGGGGCGAAGGAATTGCTCGCGCCCCCTCGCGCCGATTCCTTCGCCCCTGCCGGGGCGAAATTCAACAACGCAAGGGAGATGTAACACTGCTCTCCACGGGTTGCGCTCCGTCCGCCTTTCGGCGGACTCCGCTTCACCCGATGGGTATGAAGACCTGTTGCTCCAACCGGAGTGTTGCACACTTCGGTG
>CAZMCC010000074.1:0-20049 GCA_964564695.1 uncultured Phycisphaeraceae bacterium
GCTCGCGATCCCCGGAGTCACGATGTGAGTCACGGACTTACGCAGCGATCAGTAGTGCGGATATTTGGCGCGTGACCCCCGCGGGTGCCCCGGGTCGGCCGCTTTGGGCAGACCCGGGTTCGGCCTGCCCCCCAAGACATGAATTCCGCAACCCCGTCCGAACTTCGACATATGCTAGTGCGTACAAACATTGAACCCCCCGCCCGCGTCCGCCGATGCGGAGCCGCAGGGCGACCGGGGTGAGTGGAGACTGGCAATGTCAGTTCAGAAGCGGTCGATGGGTGGACGGATCCTGATTCGCCTCGGCGCGCTCAGCGCGATCGTCGCCACGGGCCTCGTCGCCACCGGTTGCAACAACGCGGGCGAAGGCGCCCTCTCCGGCGCAGCCCTCGGCGCCGCCGGCGGGGCCGCGATCGGCTCGCTCTACGGCGACGTCGGCAAGGGCGCCATCATCGGTGCCGTGGCCGGCGGCCTCGGCGGCGCGGTCATCGGCGACCAGAACGAACGCCGCGACCGCGATAGCTGGAAGTAGCCGTCGCCTCTTCTTCGTCGTCCACGCCCGCCTCGTACACCGCGGGCACAGGGGTCGGCACCACCGGCTCCCGCAGCGCCTCGCGGCACGCGACCGCGAGCGCCTGGTGCAGCTTTTCGTGATCCGGATGCGCCGCGAGGCGGGCCATGAGCATGTCCACCCGCGTCCCCGCCCGCGATTCCTCCGCCATCTGGTGCAGGGCCGCGTCACCGATCGCCTCGTTCGCGTGCAGAAACCACGTCGGCGGCGGCACCGTCTCCGTCGACCCCGCGTCCTCCGCGCTCGGAGCCGCGGAATGCCCCTTCCTCGTCTTTCCCGACTTCCCCACCACCGGCGCCGCCGGTGGCGCCACCTTCGTCCGCACCGTCACCGGCCCGATGCTCACCACCGGCCACATCCCGTCGCGCGACGTCGGCTCGCGCACCACCACGATCGCGGGCACCTTCTTCCGGTCGGCCCGCTCCCGCAGCTCGCGCCCGTCAATGCCCACACGAGGCGGGCACACCAGGTACAGCCCCGGCGTGATCTTCCCCGGCGCCGGAATCTGCCCCGCCACCACATGCACGACCCCCGCGTCGAACGCGAGGTCCCGCTTCTGGCGACGCGACTCCTCCAGCGGCATCAGGATCCGCGCCATCCGCTCGAAGTCGCGGATCGCGTACGCCCGGTCCAGCGCCTGCACGCACGCCGTCTCGGCCTCAAAGTACTTCGTCGCCACGAGGTCGCGCGACGCATGCTCCATGAGCGCGTCGATCCGCCGGACCTGTTGGGCGTGTACGTTCTTCACGGGATCTTGGACGTTTTCACCGCCGAGCGGGCCAGCCCGCGGAGAACGTCCGCGAAGCCAACTGCCTGCTCGTCCATATCGTATTCGAGCACGTCCGCCAGCCCCGCCCAATCGCGGGCCACCAGCGACCTCTTGATCTCCGCGAGCCGCCCGGCGAGGGATGCCAGGGCGGGAGAAATCGTCTCCCATTCCGCGTTTCCGGTCTGGGGCCCCACGTTCAATAGCTCGGCCGACCGCTCTAGAGCCGCCTTCGCCTGCGTCCACGTCGTCAGCACCCCTGACAGCTCCGCCAGTGCCGGGTCGAGGTTCCCGTCCCGAACGCCCTCGGCCGCCGCTCGGTGCCGCGGCTTGATCTCGTCCAGCGCCGCCGCGGCCGCCTCCAGCGCGTACCGGGCCAGATCCTGAGGCACCGCCGAGATGAAATCCGCCCGCCGCCCCGCCGGCCACGGCCCGCCGGCCTCCAGCGCCGCCGGATCCACCGCCACGCCGTCGAGGGTCACTTCGACCACCAGCCGCCCCGAGTCCACGGCCCGCTCGCACGCATCGGCGAGCGCAAGGGCAAACGTCGACGCCGGAGCGAGGGGGCGCCCGTCAAGAAAGGTCTCAATCATCGAATCCCTATCGGACGGTTGGCCCGATGGGGGGCGGGCCCCGCCTCACTCCCGGTGCGAATCGGCCAGCACGGGCTCGGGGTTCGGGTCGTCTTCGGGGATCGGCGCAGCTTCCGCGCTGGTCGAGGTGGGCGGAACGGCGAGTCCGCCGGCCGCGCCCGACGCATCCCGGGCCGCCTGCCGCTCGGCCCGCCGGCGCTGCTTGTGGATCAGTCGAATGTTCCGCGCGTAAATAACAACGCCGGACGTCTGCCCGAGCACGCCGACGATGTCCTGCCGCCACGCGAAGTACGCGAACAGCGCCACGCCCCCGACCAGGCTCAGCCACCAGAAGCTCTCGGGGATGACGCTCTTCTTTTCGCGCTCGGAGACGACCCATTGCAGCGCCATACGCCCGAAGAACGCGCCCTGCCCCGCGAACCCGATCGTGATCCAGATCAGGCTGCCCCAGTTTGTGATGTTCAGGAACCGGAACAGCCAGTTGTCGCCCCGGTGCAGCGCTTCATCGAGCACGGCCTGGCCGTACAGGCCCTTGAACTGCTCGGCCGTCATCACCTCCGAGCGGTAGTCGTTTCGGAGCAGAATCCGAAACGTGGGCGCGGGCTCGCGCACGAGCTCGAGCGTGCCGCGCTCGTTGGCGACCTGGAACTTGAAGCTCTCGGCCCCGGGGCGCAGGTCCTTTGGGCCCATCGGGTCGCTCACGAGCCACAGGCCCAGGAGGAACAGCGCCGCCATCGCGAGCAGCGGTTCCCACTTCATGCGCCGGCTCCCGACGTGGCGTGGGGGGTCTGCGGCTGGACGGTCTGCGCTGACACCGGCCGCAGCCGGATCTCCGGCGAAATCGGCTCGCCCGGCGCGGCCGCTCCCGCGGCTGCGGCGTGGGCGGCGGTCACCATCGCGTACTCAACCGGCCGCCGCCGCGAGCGCATCCACCGCACCGCGAGCAGATCGAGCAGCCCCGGCAGCGCCCGCTTCGTGATCCCGAACCCGTACTTCGTCTCCCCCGCCATCCGCGGCCGGTGATTCACCGGCATCTCGATCACCTTGTACCCCAGGTGGCGCGCTGTGACCGGTATGAACCGGTGAATCCCCTTGAACTCCAGCGGCAGCGCCATCGCGATTTCGCGCCGGAACACCCGCAGCGAGCACCCCGTGTCGCGGATCGTGTCGCCCAAGAGCCACCGGCGGAACTTCCGCCCCACGATCGATCCGACCCGACGCACGACGTTGTCCCGCCGCGCGTGCGAGCGGTCGCCCTGCACCATGTCCGCGTGCTGCTCACGCATCAGCCGGAGCATCTGCGGCAGGTCCGCGGGATCATTCTGCAGATCGGCGTCGAGCGTGGCGATGAGCCGACCGCGGGCGGCCCGGAACCCGGCGTGGAAGGCCGCGGACTGCCCGTTGCCCTTGCCGGCCGGGGTGTTGGTCATCGCGACGACCCGCAGCCAAGGACGCGTGGCCATCAGCCCGCGGAGCACCGCTCGCGTGGTGTCGGTCGACCCGTCGTCCACCACCACGAACTCGAACGGGATGCCCAGGGGCTCGATCGCCCGTTCGACCTGGTGCACCAGTTCCGCGGCGTTTTCCTGCTCGTTGTGGGCGGGCGCGACCACGCTCAACTCGACCTGGTCGAGCCGGGGATTCGTGGACAGGGACTGGGCTGGGAGGGGGCCGGGGCTGCTGGGGGTCGTGGGCCCGGCGGGGCGATCGTGCATGATCCCGAATCATAGGAATCACGCGGCGTGTGGGGGGCGGCGGGAGGGGGCGGGGTCTGTTTGGCCGCCCACCGTCGCGACCGAGTCTCGATTGCTGTTGGGGTGGCGTACGCTCCCCGCATGCACATCCGGCCGGTTGATCCCAAGGACCTGACGATCCCCGTGACGTTCTACGTCGAGGACCCGGAGATCGCGCACGAGGCCGGAGCGACCGAGGAAAAACGCGAGCTCACCGTCATGGCCGCCACCGGCCAGAACCTGCTCGAGGTCGCGCTCTCCCACCACATCGACATCGAGCACGCCTGCGGCGGCGTCTGCGCCTGCTCGACCTGCCACATCTACCTCGAGAAGGGCGACGACGTCATCAGCGAGTCGACCGAGGCTGAGGAGGACCGCGTCGAGGAAGCCCCGGGCCTGCAGCGCAACAGCCGGCTGAGCTGTCAGTGCGAAATCCAGAAACCCGGGACGATCCGCGTGCGCGTCCCCGCGTGGAATCGCAACGCGGTGAAGGAAGTGCCGCACTGAAGCAGCGGGGGGCGGAAGGCACCGAGGCATCAAGGCATCGAGTGGAAGCGGGGATGCGCGATGGGGAAAGGCTTTGGATGGCTGGACGTTGAGCGGATCGGCGAGGAGCTCGCCGATCGCCACGCCGATGTCGACCCGCTGACGTTGCGGTTCGTGGGTCTCCGCGCCATGGTCGAGAAGCTGCCCGGCTTTGAGGGCGATCCGGCTCACCCGGTGAACGAGAAGATCCTCGAGGCGATCCAGGCGGCGTGGCACGCGGAGCGGGAAGATCTCAAGCGTGACGAAGACTGAAGCAATTCACCACGGAGGACACGGAGAACACGGAGTCGGAGAAGACGGGAAAGAAAGAACTCTGGGATTCAATCCATTCTTCAGCCTTTCGCCGTCTTCCTCCGTGATCTCCGTGTCCTCCGTGGTGAAGTTCTTTCGTTGTCTTCCTCCGCGTCCTCTGCGCCTCTGCGGTGAGTCTTCTTCTCTCAGCCCTTCACCGGCTTCATCGCCGCGACCTTCATCGGCAGGCCGAAGAGATCGATGAACCCGCGGGCCGCGGTCACGTCGTAGCCGTCCATCGCGAAGCTCGCGAGCTTCGAGTCATAGAGGCTCAGCGGGCTCGTGGCGCTCACGGCCTTGGCCTGCCCCTTGAACAGCTCAACCGTCACCTCGCCGGTCACGCGCTTCTGCGTGTGGTCCATGAACGCCTGCAGGCTGTCGCGCAGCGGGTGAAACCACTGGCCGAAGTAGACCAGTTCCGCGTAACGCAGGGCGGCCTGCTGCTTGAAGTGGAGCGTGTCGCGCTCGAGGCAGAGCTGCTCGAGGGCCTTGTGAGCGCTGTACAGGATCGTTCCGCCGGGCGTCTCGTACGCGCCGCGCGACTTCATGCCGACGAGGCGGTTCTCGACCATCACGATCTGGCCCACGGCGTGCTTGCCGCCGACGTCGTTGAGGGCGGCGATCATCTCGTCGCCGTGCATCCGACGCCCGTTGAGCGCGACCGGGTTGCCCTTCTCGAACATGAGCGTGAGGCTTTCGGCCTTGTCCGGTGTCTTCGCCATCGGCGAAGACATGAGCCACACGTCGTCGGAGACCTTCTGGTCGGGGTGCTCGATCTCGGCGCCCTCGTGCGAGCAGTGCCACAGGTTGCGGTCGCGCGAGTAGATCTTCTTCTTGCTCTGCGCGATCGGGATGTTCTTCTGCTGGGCGTACTCGACCGCGGCCTCGCGGCTGGTGAGCTCGAACGACGGGTCCTTCCACGGCGCGATGATCTTGAGGTCGGGCGCGAGAGCCATGTACGTCAGCTCGAAGCGGACCTGGTCGTTGCCCTTGCCGGTGGCGCCGTGACTGACCGCGTCGGCCCCGGTCTTGCGAGCCGCGTCGACCTGGCCGCGGGCGATGAGCGGGCGGGCGATCGACGTGCCGAGCAGGTATTCCTGTTCGTAGATGGCGTGGGCGCGGAGCATCGGGAAGCAGTACTGCTCGGCGAACTCACGCCGCAGGTCCTCGACGATCACCTCGTCGGCGCCGGACTTTCTGGCCTTGTCCTCAATGCCGGTGAGCTCATCGGCGCCCTGGCCGAGGTCGGCCGCGTACGCGACGAGCTTGACGCCCGGGTAGCGGTCCTTGAGCCAGGGGAGGATGACGGAGGTATCGAGGCCGCCGGAGTAGGCGAGGACGATTTTCTTGGGAGCGGCGGGAGCGGACTTGGACATGTGGGGAGGATAGGGAGCACACACACTTCGAGAAGTTCGGGAAGTTGGTACACTGGCGAAGAACGCAAAGTGGAGTCGTGAAAATGGCAATGACCAAGGCGGGCATTCAGCGAATCATGGATGAAGTGCCCGGGCTCAACGACTTTGGAATCGGTGTCTACGAGGAGCGGCGGAAGAAGCCTGAAGAGCGAATCAAGGAACTGGAGGAGGGGCGGATCTCGCTCCTCGCGAGAGTGAATGAATGCAATCGTGTGTGTGAATGGCTCGATCAGATCGACAAGATCTCGTCGATCAATGACAAGCACTCGAGCTACGGGCTCAAGCACATCGCCGAGAAGGACGTTGACTACGTTACCAACGGCGCGTTTATTGCTGCGGCGATCTATCGTGGCTATCGGCATCGGATCACGTCTGGGCGACCCAATGTCCATTTCGGCATGTCCGAACGCTCGATCAAGGCAGTGATGCTGCGCCATCAGGAAGAAGGCAAGCAGAATTGGGGTCTTCGGAGCAAGGCCGGGGCAAGATGTTGAAGTGTCGCACGTGGTGGTTGGACATCGCGTGCAAGAAAGTCGTTGTGGCGCCCTGCTCGCCCCTCTGCTCTTCGCCCCGGAGGGGCGCGCGAATGTAGCCACGGGCGCTGCGGAGTCGGCCGATAGGCCGACGGAGCGAGCCCGTGGAAGGCGGGGTTGTGGTTTTGTGTTTCGTTGTTTGCGTGCCGCCGCGGGAGGGGCGGAGGGGAGTTTGGTGCGCGCGGGGGCGGCGTTGGTTGTGGAGGTGTGGAGGGGGAAGTAGGAGGCGAGCCCTCACTCCCGTCCTCTCGCTCTCGAAGCGCGCGGGAGAGTGGGGGAGGCACCTCCCTCTGGTTGCCGCGGCTGGACGCCGCCCCCCCAACGTCGACCGGTCTCCCTCCGCGTTGCGGAGGGAGATCTTGGGAACCCCCTCGCTGACGCCTGGGGCTCGTGGTTGATACCGGGGCGGAGGCCCGTCGCTTACGCTTGGGGTTCGTTTCGGAGAGGATGGTTGCGGCGACTCGGCGGATCTCGGCGGGGTGGTTGAGAGGGTCGTGGGAGAGTGCGTTGATGAGCTTGCACAACGCCGTGAGGGCGTGGAGCCTGGCGTTCGCGGAGGCGATCGAGATGAGGAGTTCGTGGTCGTGCATGGGGAAGGAAAAAGGTGGCCTCCTATAAAGGGGCGCAGTGACGCCTTTGTGCGCACAAAGGCGTCACTGGGGAGGGGTTCGGCGCGAGGAGTGGAGCGGGAAGTTGTGGCCGTGGTGGGGGTTACGAAAAAGTGAGAAAGTTTGAGATTGTTTGTGGAGGGGTGTTTTTTGGATGGCTTTTGCGCGCGCAAATGCGCTTGTTAGTGGATGGGAATTCCTGTGCCCCTCCGGGGCACGGAAGAAACAGAGACAGGGAGGGGAGGGGGATTGCTGTCCACTCGCTTGCGACGCTCAGAGCAGGGTCGCGGCGCTAGTGGCTACATTCGCGAGCCCCTCCGGGGCGAAACACAAACACCGAAATCAAAGACAACAACCTCGCCTTCCACGGGCTCGCTCCGTCCGCCTGTCGGCGGACTGCGCAGCGCCCGTGGCTACATTCGCGCGCCCCTCCGGGGCGAGGAGTGGAGGCGAGCAACCGTGCCCGGCTGGTCGTTCGCGAACGTGAGAGAGAACAACCCGGACCTTCGCGGAGCCTCAGGTCCGGCGTCCCGGGAGGGAGACTTCGCTCGCTTGCGCTCGCGTCTCTTATCCGCGTCTCCTACAGATCGTGCAGGTCGTCGCTCTCGCTGGGCTCGGCGTCTTCCTCGGCGTCCTCGTCGTCGATGCGGCGCGGGGGGCCGAAGAGGGCGGAGCCGACGCGGACGAGGTTGGCGCCTTCTTCGATGGCGACCTCGAAGTCGTTGGACATGCCCATCGAGAGGATGTTGAGCTGCGGGCCGCCCATGCCCTGCTCACGCATCTCGGTGAACAGCTCGTAGCAGCGGGAGAAGGTCGCGCGGACCTGGGCGGGGAGCGCGTCGGCGGGGGCCATGGTCATCAGGCCGCGGAGCTTGACCTGGACCATCGTCTCGATCTGGTCGGCCAGGTGCATGGCGGCCGGGACGGCACAGCCGAACTTGCTCTGCTCGCCCGAGCAGTTGACCTGCAGGAGCACCTCGACCGGCGGCGGGGGCTCGACGGCGCGGCGGTCGCGCCGGGCGGCGTAGGTCTGGATCTCCTCGACGAGGCGCAGCGAGTCGACGGAGTGAATGAGCCGTGCGATCGGGAGAACTTTCTTCACTTTGTTGCGCTGGAGGTGGCCGATCATGTGCCAGCGCGGCTTGACGGCCTTCGCTGCGCCCCCTCCCGAAGTCTGTGCCGCGCCCGAGAGCATCTTCTGGCGGGCCTGCCACTCGTCGATCATCGCGGCCCGCTGTTCGAGCAGCTGGCCACGGCTCTCGCCGAGGTCCTGGTGGCCCATGGCGAGCAGCTCGCGGATCTGCTCCGCCTCGGCGTTCTTGGTGACGGCGACGAGGATGATCTGGTCGCCGGTGCGCCCGCTGCGGGCGGCGGCGGCGGCGATGCGCTCGCGGACCTGCGCATAGCGCTCGGCGAGCGTGCCCTGTGCCGCGAGCGGCGGCGTGGGGACGGGTGCGGCGGGCGCGTGGGGGGTGCGGTCGGCCGGGGCGCTGGATCGATCTGCCGGGGAAGCGGCGCTCACGCCGACAGCATATCCGATTCCTCCGCCGGGGTCGGGACCCCCGGCCCTACGCTCGGGCGAACCGACGACCCCAGGAGCTTTCCATGGCGAACGAGCACCTCAAAACGCGTGAATCCTTCATTTCCACCGGGGAGACCGCCCCGGATTTCGAGCTGCAGACGCAGGCGCGCCAGGCGTGGAAGCTGTCGGACGCGCTCAAGACCGGCGAGGTCGTCCTGTGCTTCTATCCCCTGGATTTCTCACCGGTGTGCTCCACCGAGATGAAGTGCGTCACCGACGACATGGAGAAGTGGCAGGCCAAGGGGGCGCAGGTCGTGGGGATCTCCTGCGACAGCTTCTATTGCCACAAGGCGTGGGCCGACGCGCTGGGGCTCAAGCAGCCGCTGCTGGCGGACATGCACCGGACGGTGTGCAAGGCCTACGGCGTGTACTGGCCGGACCTGAACATCTCCGGGCGCGCGACGATCGTCATCGGGCGCGACGGGAAGGTGAAGTGGTCGCAGAAGCGCGAGCCCAAGAACGCGATGAACGACGCCGAGGTGCTGGCGGTGCTGGGCTGAGGCCGGTCGACAAAGAAAGCCGGCGGGGGCGGTCATTCGTCCGCCCCCACCGGGGGAGAGGAAGGAGACGAGATATCGCCGGCGCGGGCAGCGGGTCCTCGAGACTGGCGCTGCTCGACGCGGCGTGTGTTGTGCGGTGTGGGCGCGTCAGCGTGGGAGCGGCGGCGAAGCGGGTGTTGAGCCGTTGCGCTGCGTCCAGGCGACCGTCGCCAACCTGTGGTTGAGCGAAGCCATGCGTACACCTCCAAATCCCGCGACGAGCAGCAGAATCGGGGAGGCGCCAGGCTTTTCGAGGGGCGTGGCACCGAACGCACCCGGCTGAGAAAGAACGGACTCAAGATGCGCTTCGCGGCGTGGGGTGAGGCTGTTCCGCAAAAGAGCGGAGATCCGCGCGTGGCCAGCGGGTTCAGGGGAGCAGGAGGGCGAGGGGCGCGAAGAAAAACGCCGCGGCGGCGCGGCGCTTTCATTTACATAAAGTGGATGATGAGAGCGAGTGCCGATTACTTCGGCTTCGCGGGGGTCGTGTTGGTGGGGGCGGCGGGCTTGGCGGGGGCGGCACCGGAGCGGGTGAAGGTGAGGGTGCCGACCTTCATGTCCTTGCCGTCGGGGCCGGCTTCGAACATTTCCATGGTGTAGGTGTTGGCGTCGATGATCTTGTTGACGGAGCGGCTCATCTTTTTCTTGCCGGTCATGGGGTCATCGCACTCGCCGGACCAGGTGAAGGTCTTGGAGTCGGCGCTGGCGGTGCCGGTGGACATCGACATGCCGGTGACCATGGAGTCGATCCAGTAGGACTCGAACTGCTTGGAGACGTTGTTGTAGCCCATGAAGCCCATGCCGTGGAACGGCATGCCCATCATGTCGCCCTGGTAGGTCATCTGGAGGAAGCGGCCGTCGAGGACCCAGGCGTTGACGGCGGTGCCCTTGGAGACGGTCTCGGGGGTGCCGGGGGGGCCCATGACGAACTTGCACTCGACGTTGAAGCTGCCGGCCATGGGCTCGAGCTTCTTGTGCTCGGCGCCGGGGGTGCCGGCCTTCATCATGGCCTCCATCATGGGGTCCATGCCGCCGGGCGCGGGCGGGGTGGCGGGCTTGGCGTCCTTGGGCGGGGTGGCCGGCGCGTGCGCGGGGGCCGCGGGCTTCTTCGGGTCGGCGGTGTTCTGGCCGAGGGCGAGGCCGCTGGCGGCGAGAAGCGCGGAACACATGATGACAGACTTGAAGCTCGAGCGCATGATCGTTGTCTCCGTTCCCCACGTTTCGGCGGCCGCGCCGTCGCCCAACACGGGCGTGGCCGCCGACCGATCAAGTACCAAACATAGGATAGCGGCCCGATGCGGGTTGGTCAAACGGTGAAATCAGCGTGAATGCGGCGGTTTTCCGGGCACGGGACGGGTCGGGGGCTCAGTAGGATCGCGGCGATGTTCACCGGAAAGCGACCGTGGCATGAAGAACTCGAGATCATCGATCGCACGATGAAGGCGATCTCGGGGATTACCGACCCCGAGCAGCTCGTGAGCGAGTACTGGAACGCGATCGGCGAGCTGCTGCCGATGAACGACAACGAGTACGTGGCGCTGTCGCGGCGCGGGGAGCGGGCGCCGAACTTCCTGATCACGCGGTCGACGCGGTTCACCGAGAACTTCAATCCGTGGACGCAGCGGGACCGGCTGCCGCGGCTGGCGGGCGGGCTGCTGGGCGAGATCGCGTACGCGGACAAGCCGGTGATCATCGAGGACTTACCCGCGCGGCTTCAAGCCGACGACCCGGGGTACTTCTACCTGCAGGGCTACCGGTCTCTGGTCGCACTGCCTCAGTATGACAACGGCGACGGGCTGAACGTGATCGTGATGCTCCACAAGGAGGGGGAGAGGATCGAGCACTCGGACATCCCGACGCTGCACTGGCACGCCGGGTTGTTCGGGCGGGGCACCACCAACCTGGTGCTGCGGAATCAGCTCGGCGAGGCGCTCAAGCGGCTGGACCGGGAGCTGCAGGCGGTGGGGGAGATCCAGCGGTCGCTGCTGCCCAAGGAGCTGCCGGCGATCCCGGGGTTCGAGCTGGCGGCGGCGTACGTGACCAGCGCGCGGGCTGGGGGGGACTACTACGACTTCTTCCCGCTCAAGGACGGGTGCTGGGGGATCTTCATCGCGGATGTGTCGGGGCACGGGACGCCGGCGGCGGTATTTATGGCGATCACGCACGCGATCGCGCACTCGCAGCCGGGGTCGCACACGCCGCCGGCGGCCCTGCTTGAGTATCTCAACACGGAGCTGACGCGGTCGTACGTGCGGGACGGGACGTTTGTGACGGCGTTCTACGGGGTGCTGGACCCGGTGAAGCGGACGCTGACGTACAGCTCGGCGGGGCACAACCAGCCGCGGCTGTGCCGCGGTGGGAAGGTGACGTCGCTGGACGAGGCGCGGTCGCTGCCGCTGGGGGTGATCGAGCCGCAGGAGTTCCGTGACGGGGTGGTGAAGCTCGAGCGCGGGGACGTGATGGTGTTCTATACGGACGGGATCACGGAGGCGATGGCGCCGGCCCGCGAGGGGGGATCGTCGAAGCTGTTCGGGGTGGAGAGGCTCGATCGTGTGCTGGTGGAGGCATCGGCGATGTCGGCGGCCGAGTGCATGGAGCTGGGGCGCAAGGCGGTGCTCGCGTTCTCGCAGGTGGCGACGCCGACAGATGATCAGACGGTCATTGTGATGAAGTGTTTGTGAGGGCGGGTGTTTCGGGGGTGTCGGGGGTGGAGCGATCGCGCGCTTCGCGGATCTCGGCCGTGCACGTGTCGCAGGAGTCGAGCGGCCGGAGCGGGGCACCCGCGCGCGATTACTCGCCACGCGCCCGGATGGTCTGTTGCTGTTTGGAGCGCCACTCTATTACGCCCGTCGCCATTGACGAACTGCAACTCTGTGCGCCAGCAGCACCTAGCCCGCGTCAGCCTGACGACTTCATTGGAGTCTTTTGAATGGAGTGACTTTTCAGTATGCAGATTTCCCTCGGCTTGGTAGTCTCTCCAACGCGGTCCTTATCGCCCACACGTTGGAGTGCTTCACGCAAGACACATCGGAGGAATTCGCCATGAGCCGTACGCTTGTTGTCCGCACGTTGGTGGCATCCGCAGCGTTGCTCGCGGCATCCGCGAGTTTCTCGGCCGGACCGCTCGATCCGCCGGCGGGGCCGATCGTGCCTTCGTACAAGACGCTGACGGAGGTTGAGCCGCGGACGGCGATCAATGCCACGAACACGCCGGGCGATGCGGCCTCGGTGTACCTCATTACCCAGGGCGGCTCGTACTACCTCACGGGCAATGCAGCGGGGGTCAAAGGGAAATACACGATCGCGGTCCTGGCGGAAAATGTGACGATCGACCTGAACGGATTCACCATTATCGGCGGGGAGGGTTCGCTCCACGGGATCTTCATGCCCAGTGCCCAGCGCGGGTTTACGGTGCGCAACGGGACCATCCGCGATCACGGCGGATGCGGTGTCCTGGCGTTGGGGGCGTATGGCGGTCGATACCAGGACCTGCTGCTCATCGGCAATGTCGAGGTGGGTCTCGCCCCCGGCCCCGCATCTCTGGTCGAGCGTGTCCAGAGCATCGAGAACCTGGACCACGGCTTCCTGCTCACGAACGCGCCGTCGTCGCTGCTTGTTGACTGCACCGCCGCGGGCTGCGCGACCGGATTTGCGGTTGGGGCCGGCGAGATCAACTACACGCGGTGCACGGCGAGCGCCAACAGAGGGAACGGGATCGAACTCAAGGCGGGCGGGCGCGCCACAAGCTGCATCTCGGCCGTCAACGTGGGCGTCGGGTTCGTTGTGGTTGGTTCGCGGTGCTCGCTCGACGGGTGCAACGCGGAGGGCAACGGGGCCGAGGGGTTCCTCATCGGCGGGACGGGCAGCACGCTGAACCGCTGTGCCGCGCGCGCCAACGGCGTGGGCGAAACCGCCTCCAGCGGCTTCCGCACCGTGCCGGGCTCTGCCGCCGCTCTCTTCGTGGACTGCACCTCGATGAGTAACGTCACGTCGGGCTTTGAGCTCGTGTCCGGGAACGGTTCGCTCGACTCGTGCACGGCGATCCTCAACGGCGGCAACGGCGTCGCGGCGGCCGAGATCGGCGCGCGGGTTGTCAACTCCCGCTTCGAGAACAACGGCGCTCGAGGGCTGGACCTTGGCTCCGGGTCCGTCGTCGAGGCGTGCTCAGTGAAGAGCAATGGGGGGGACGGGATCCGCATCAACGCCAACGGCAACGCGGCCATCCGCACGTGCCAGGTCACCGGCAACGGCGTGAGCGGCATGATCATCGGCAACGGCTCGGTCGTCGAGGACTGCCTCGTGTCCTTGAACGCCAATTACGGCTGCTGGGGCGGGACATTCTCGACCGTGCGCCGCTGCACATTCGACAACAACGGTACGGCTCCGGGAACCTTCGCCTCCCTGATCTTTGATAGCGGCAACAACCTCATCGAGGACAACTACATTTATCTCGGCGACGCCGGCATCGAGATCACCTCCGTGGGCGGAGGTTCGATCGTCCGCCGGAACATCTGCAACGCTACGGGGAACAACTACGGCCTCATCGTTGCCGGCAATCGGGTCGGGCCGATCAATGTGTCCGCGACGCTTACGACGACGAACCCCAACGACAATTTCAGCTATTGAGCGGGTGCGGGCGGACGGCCGGGCGGCGACCGATGTTCCGGCGGCGTAGGAGCTACGGGTGGTCCCGTGGCCCGTCGCTCGCGCTCTGGGCTCTCATTGACGCCAATTCCGCCGCGCAGACATCGCAGTAATCGAGCGGCCAGCCGTGGAGGAGGCCGGAGACGACGACGCGCCAGTCGAGGCCGGTGTACATGACGCACTCGGGGTGGGTGCAGTGCTGCCCGCGGCCGGGGGTGAGCCAGGTGTGGGAGGCGTCGGCGGGGATGCCCAGGACGTGGCCGATCTCGTGGGTGAGGGTCCACTCGTAGAGCTTGTCGCAATCGACGAACCAGTTGGAGTGGGCGTCGATGACGCTGGCGTGGAGGACGACCATGCCGACGCGGAGTTTGCCGGCGGGGCCGACGGGGATGGGCGTGGCGTAGCCGGTGACGCCGACGCCGTCGGGCGGGCCGGGGACGCAGGAGAGAACGATGACGGCGTCGTCGACGGCGGGGCGGACGAGGACGCCCATCGTGGTGCCGTCGAAGGTGTCGATACCGACGCAGCCGTTGACGCAGCGGTCGGGCACGGTGAGCGGGACGACGGCGCCGCCGCCGGGCGGGAGGGGGATGGGGTTGCCGGCGCCGTCCTCGAAGGGGATGACGGGGTCGCGGAGGAGTTCGCCGTGCTCGTCGAGTTCGATGGTGCGTGAGCCGTGGTCGATGACTTCGATGGGGCGGCCGAGGTGGCGCTCGACGGTGGCGAGGGAGCGGCGGAGGGCCTCGGGGGGAATGGCGGCGTCGTTGGTGGTGTAGATGTGGAGGCGCACTGTGGGTGCGCGGAAGAAGTCGTCGCGGACGCCGGTGGGGCGGAGGGAGGGGTCGGCCTCGCGCGGCGGGACGGCGCAGGAGGTGAGAAGGAGGGTGCAGCAGAGCGCGGTGAGCAGGTGGGGTGTGGGGGGCGTGGGGGGCACGGATGAAGGGTACCGGTCGCTCATTGCACCGGGCCCGGAGCACCGAGATCGCAAAGCCGATCTCGGTGGCACGGGGCAAGATCGGACCTTCGCAGAGCCTCAGGTCCGGCGTCCCGAGAGGGGCGTGCGCACGGGCACGCGTTCGACCACCTCGAGGCCGAAGGCGTCGAGGCCGGGCATGGCGGTGGTGTGGTTGGTGATGAGGCGGAGCTTGTGCAGGCCCAGGGCCCGGAGGATCTGGCCGCCGATGCCGAACTCGCGGTGCGAGCGCGGGGCGCCGTTGGCGGAGTGAGGGGCGGGGGCGCTGAGGTCGGGCTCGTCGGCGGCGGTGGCGGATGCGAGCTGGCCTCCGGGGCGGCGGAGGGTGTGGAGGCGTTGTTCGAGGCCGTCGACGCCGAGGGCGGCGTCGAGGCTGCCGCCTGCGGCGTCGCTCATGCGTGAGGAGCGGAGGTAGACGACGGCGCCGCGGCCGTCGGCCTGGATCATGCGCATGGCGGCGCGGAGGGTGTCGCCGCTGGAGCCTTCACCGGACGACGCGGCACCGAGCCCGCCCAAATCGCCGAAGACGTCGCCGAGCAGGTTGCGTCGGTGCATGCGGACGAGCGTGGGGCGCGGGTCGTCGGCGACTTTGCCGAGCGAATCGGGGGCGCCGACGCCGCCGACGGTGAGGACGACCTGCGGCTGCAGATCGACGAGGCTCTCGAAGAGGTGGAGGGTGAACTCGCCCTCGGGGGTGCGGATCGGTGCGCCGGCGGCGGGTTCGAGGCGGCGGACGAGGGACTCGCGGGCGAGGCGGTGCTCGATGATCTGGTTGACCGAGCACATCTTGAGCTTGTGCTTGGCGCAGAAGACTTCGAGGTCGGGGACGCGGGCCATCTCGCCGTCGTCGCGCATGACCTCCATGATGATGGCGGAGGGCTGAAGACCAGCCAGGCGGCAGAGGTCGACGGAGCCTTCGGTCTGGCCGGTGCGGACGAGGACGCCGCCGTCGCGGGAGCGGAGCGGGTTGATGTGGCCGGGGCGGACGAAGTCGTCGGGTCGCATGGCGGGGTCGATGGCCATGCGGATGCATTTGGCGCGCTCTTTGGCGGAGACGCCGGTGGTGAAGCCGTGGCGGGGGTGGCCGTCGATGGAGACGGTGAAGGCGGTGCCGCGGACGGAGGTGTTGGTGGAGGCCTGAGGGACGAGGTCGAGGCGGTCGCAGTCGGACTCGGTGAGGGAGAGGCAGAGGTAGCCCTTGGCCTCGGCGAGCATGAAGGTGATGGCCTCGGGGGTGGTGAACTGGGCGGGGAGGACGAGGTCGCCCTCGTTCTCGCGGCGTTCGTCGTCGGTGAGGACGATCATGCGGCCCGCGCGGAGCTCGTCGAGGATTTCGGGGATGGGGGAGAAGGGCATCGGGGGATTATTGGAAGAGATTTACCACGGAGGACACGGAGATCACGGAGGAGGAAGAAAGTTCACCGCAGAGGCGCAGAGGGCGCGGAGGAAGGCATAAAGAGGAATTTCACCACGGAGGGCACGGAGAAAGGTGGAGAAAGGCAGAAAGCTTGGATCGAAATCAGGATCCTCTTCTTCTCCGACTCCGTGTCCTCCGTGTTCTCCGTGGTGAATTATCTTCTCTGCGGCCGAGCACACGAGAGGGAGGTCGTTGGACTCTCGAACGCGGAACGCCTCCCCCTCGCTTGAACGGCTGGACGCCGTTCAAGCATTTCCCCCTCCGCGATGCGCGGAGGGGGATCTTTAGAGCATCTTTTCGATCTCGTCCGCCGCGGCCACGGCGGCGTGGGCGCCGTCGAACATCTTGACGACCTTGGCGAGGCCGGCGCGCTGGTCGTCGGCGTAGCCGGGGCGGCGCATGAACTTGATGACCTCGATGGCGAGGGCCTCGCCGTCGTCGGCGAAGTAGGGGATGAACTCGGGGACGATTTTGGAGCCGGCGGTGAGGTTGGGGAGGGTGAAGAGCTCGGTGGAGACGAGCCAGCGTCCGAGCGTGTGGTACATGAGCTTGCCGGGGCGGTAGAACGTGACCATGGGCTTGAGCTGCTTGGCCACTTGGAGCGTGACGGTGCCGCTGACGACGACGGCGTACTCGCACCAGCGCACCACGGCGTCGGTGTCGCCGATCGCGATGTGCATGCCCTGCGGCCACCCCCCCCCGCCCCCACGCTCATTGGCGATCGTGCGGAGCTGGTCGGCGACGTCCGGGCGCGTGGCGGCGACGACGGCGGTGGTGTCGGGGAAGTCGGCGCGGAGGCGCTGGAACATGTCGAGCAGGATCGGGAAGCAGCGGGCCCACTCCGCCGGGCGCGAGCCGGGCATGAGGGCGAGTCGAGGCTTTCCCGCCCCCCCTGCCAAGTTGCTCCACCCGGCCTGGTCGATGCGGGCGTCGATGGATGCGTAGTCGAGCGGCTCGTCGAAGAGGGGGTGGCCCACGAAGCGGGCTTTGACGCCGCGCATGCCGAACCATTGTTCTTCGAAGGGAAGGAGGCACAGGACGAGGTCGGTGAGGCGGCGGAGCTTGTTGACGCGCCACTCGGCCCAGGCCCAGACCTGCGGGGCGACGAGGTGGACGACGCGGGCGCCGGAGTTCTTGGCGATCCTGCAGATCGGGAAGTTGGCGGCGGGGGAATCGACCGGGACGTGGAGGGCCACGGGATGTTCGCGGAGCCAGCGCTTGACGGCGCGGTTGATCTTGAGGTGCTCGAGGATCTTGCCCACGCCGGGGATGCCCATGACGGCGTTCTGGCCGGTGCGGGCGACAATCGTGGCGCCGGCCCGCTCCATCTTGGGGCCGCCCCAGGCGTACATGGGGAGCGCGGGGCGGCGCCTGCGCAGCTCGGCGATCACGGCCGAGGCGTGGTCATCGCCCGAGGGCTCGAAGGAGGTGAACAGGATGCCGTCGCGTGGGGCGGGCATGCGGGCGGAGCGTAGTAGCCGACTCCGCCGCGGGGTGTCAGCGGGCGTGGGTGGGCGCGGGGGGGTAGATGGTGCTCCAGTCGGCTTTCATGTCAACGACGGTCCAGCCGCGGGTCTTGGCCTCGTCGAGGGCTTTGTCGAGCTTGCCGATATGGGAGACGCGGTCGTAGGCGTACTCGCGCTGGGCGTCGGTGTGGTGGACGAGGAGGCAGAAGCGGGGGCCTTTGCCGGCGGCGCCCCCCCGAGTCCACTGGAGCATCTGGAGGTCGCCGTCGGAGTTGCCGAAGGCGGCGATCGGGCGGCGGCCGATGTGGAGGTTGATGTTGACGGGCTTGCCGGGGCCGTCGTCGATGCTGCCGAGCTCGGGGAGCTTGAGGAGGACCGGGGTTCCGTCGCGCAGTTCGAACTTGGCCTTGGCGCTGGAGCCGACGACCTGCTCGGGCGGGATGGCGTAGGCGGCTTCGACCCAGGGGCGCATGAACTCGATGCCGCCGCCGGAGACGATGAAGGTCTTGAAGCCGTTGGCGCGGAGGTAGTCGAGCAGCTCGCGCATGGGCTGGTAGGTCATCTCGGTGTAGAGCCGGCCGGTGGCGGGGTGGCGGGCGGAGGAGATCCACTGCTTGACGGTCGCCTCGAATTCGTCGGTGGTCATGCCGCTGTGGGTGGCGGCGATGATGGCGAGGATGGCCTTCTCACCACCGGCGAGTGCGGCCTTGAGGTCGCCGGCGAGGACGGACATGAAGGGCTCGGTGTCCTTCCACTCGGGGTGCTGTGGAGCGAGGGCTTTGACGCGGTCGAGGGCGAAGGCGAGCTGGAAGTACATGGGCTGCTCGGCCCAGAGCGTGCCGTCGTTGTCGAAGACGGCGATGCGCTCGGCGGGCTTGACGTGGTCCTTCCCGCCTTCGATCGTGACGCGGGCGACGAAGTCGGTGATCGCCTTCTTCGCGGGGCCGTCGTTCCAGGATGGGAGCGGGTCGGAGAGCGCCGCGGGCACGGCCGCCACGAGCGCCGTGGGCTGTGCGGCGGTCGGGACTGCAGGGGTCTGCGCGAAGGCGGGGAGCGCACCGAGGGCAAGCGCGCACAGCGTCGGGATCCACCGCGGGATTCGTGTCGGGTTCATCACTGTCACCTCTGGTGATGGGCGGCGCCGGGAAGGGCGACAACGGTGTCGGGTCGAGAGGGTACTTCCAGAGGATCACCTCGCTCCGCCGGCGCCGCCGTGGAGCTTGTCGAGCACCTGGTCGAGCGAGAAGCTGCCGGGCCGCTGGCGGGGCGGGAACTGTTGGTAGGTGGCGAGGTGCTTGGCGACGTACGCCTGCGCCGGCACGAGCGCGAACGCGTGCTCGACGCGCCAGCGTGCGTAGTCGCCGGCGTCGGACTGGGCCCGTTCGAAGGGATCGGCGCGGAGGTCGATGAGCTTGGGGAAGCGGAGCGGGATCAGCGGGTTCTGCCACACGTCGAGGCCTTCGGCGCGCTGCTCGAGGAAGACGAGCTTCCAGCGCTCGTAGCGAAGGCCCGCGAGGCTGCCGTCGTCGGTCCAGTAGAAGTAGTCCTTGCGTTTGCCCTCACCGGTCCCCGCGAGCAGCGGACGCTGGTCGTAGCCGTCGAGGTGGACCTTGAAGTTCTTGCCCGCGGCGTCGTAACCCGCCAGAAGTTTCTCGACGATGTTGGGCTCGCCCGCCGCGGAGACCAGCGTGGGAACCAGGTCCTCGTGCGAGGTGATCTCGTTGATCTCGGTGCCGGGCTTGATGACACCGGGCCAGCGCATCAGGAAGGGGACGCGGTAGCCGCCTTCCCAGTTGGTGTTCTTCTCGCCTTTGAAGGGGGTGGT
This sequence comes from uncultured Phycisphaeraceae bacterium, assembly GCA_964564695.1. Classification (GTDB taxonomy): domain Bacteria; phylum Planctomycetota; class Phycisphaerae; order Phycisphaerales; family UBA1924; genus CAZMCC01. Next base: position 19,500 of record CAZMCC010000074.1, read on the forward strand.
GCCGCCGTCGGGCCAGGAAAAAACCTCGGCGCCGTTGTCGGTGGTCCAGACGACGATCGTGTTGTCGGCGATGCCCAGGTCGTCGAGTTTCTTGAGGAGCTGGCCGACCATTCCGTCGAGCTCGGTCATGCCGTCGGCGACGAGGCCCAAGCCGGTCTTGCCCTTGGAATCGGGCTTGAGGTGCGTGTAGATCTGCGTGGTGGTCGAGTTAAAACAGAAAAAGAAGGGCTTGCCGGCCTTGTGCTGGCTGTCCAGGCAGTCGGGCGACGCGGCGAGAAACTCCTCGTCCACGGTCTCCATCCGCTTGGTGGTGAGCGGGCCGGTGTCCTCGATGGTCTGCTTGCCGACGGGCCCGAAGCGCGGGTCCTCGGTCGGGTCGTCCTTGTCGCTCGCCTTGCACTTGAGGACGCCGCGCGGGCCGAACTTGGCCTTGAACTCCGGATTCTTGGGGTAGTCGGGGTTCTCCGGCTCATCCTCGGCGTTGAGGTGATAGAGGTTGCCGAAGAACTCGTCGAAGCCGTGGACGGTGGGGAGGAACTCGTTGCGGTCG
>CAZMCC010000075.1:0-19639 GCA_964564695.1 uncultured Phycisphaeraceae bacterium
TCGGCTGGAAGGTGCCGATGCCGACGCGGTCCTTCTCGCTGAGGATGATGCGGCGCACCTTCACGTGGTCCATGGCGCGGCGCCAGTCGCCGGCGTAGTGCTTCATGAGCTCGGCGTAGACGCGACGGCAGAAGGGGCAGAGCTCGCCGGAGATCTTGAGCTTGCCGCCGCGGTTGGTCGGGGTGAAACGGTCGTTGAGGCGGGCGAAGATGTCGTCGCGGGCCTCCTTGGGGACCAGGAGCAGGGGCTCCTCGTGCATGGGGCAGGGGAACTCGTGGCTCTTGCCCCCACCACCCCCGGCGCCGCAGTGCTCGTCGAGCTGCCAGGAGTAGCTGTACAGGGCGCCGGCGTCGGAACGGCTGTACCACTCGAGGCCCTTCTTGAGCAGGCGGGCGATGGTGGACTTGCTGGAGCCGACGGGCCCGTGGAGCAGGAGGATGCGCTTGTCGGTGCCGTAGCCCTCGGCGGCGGAGCGGAAGACGTCGACGAGCTGCATGAGGGCGAAGTCGAGGCCGAAGATGGCGTCGGCGCCGGTGTCGATGGGGTCGCTGAAGAAGTGGTAGCGGACGACGTCCTTCTTGAAGAGGCGGTACTTCTCGAAGCCGAAGGAGAGGATGGCGTCGTACATCCGCTGGTACGCGGTGCGGACGACGCCGGGGTTGGCGAGCACGATGTCGAGGTAGTCGGCGAGCCCGCCCTCCCAGTGGTGCTGGCGGAAGCTCTTGCGGTCGAGGCGGTTCTCGATCTGGGCGAGCAGCTCGTTGGCCCCGCGCCCGTGCTCGAACGCTCCGGAGATCGGCTTGGTGGTCTCTTCGCGCATTGCCGGGAAGTCCTTCCTTGGAACAAACACGCGTCCAGCGGTCGACGCAAAATAACCGACCACGCCCGGGCCAACACCCGGCGAAAGCGTCTGATCGCGCGTCGAAACCCCACGCCGGCCTTTGGGACCATCGGCTGGGTCGGCCCGAGCGCGCCTGAGCCTCTCTCTATCGGCGACGCGGGGGCGTTCAAAGAAGGGGACCGGCCGACTCGCCGGTCGTTTCCTCATCCGGTTATACGTCCACCCCCCCGGTTCGGATCAGGGGCGCACGCCCCTATCATGGATGAAAGATGGATAACGGCCGTTCCAACCCCTCCCAGACGCCTCCGGGCCCCCCGACCCCGTCTTCATCTGATTCGCCTCCTGATCACGGCTCGGCGAACGATGCGGGAGTGGATGCGTCGCCGTCGTCGGCACAGACGTCACGCCTGAAGGCGCTGGTCTATCGGGCCATGCGCCCGGGCCTGGCGGACGTGCACGCGAAGCTCGACCAGCTCGCGGTGCACTGGACCGAGACGCTCATCCGCGACCTCATGGGAGCCGGGCTGTGGCGGGGCACGCTGGCCGAGGGCGCCGCGATCGGCCCGTCGCTGCCGACGATCCTGGGGCTGGGGGAGAAGTACCGCCAGGAGCTCGCGTTCTGGGTCTCGCTGGTTCACGGCGAGTGCCAGCGGGTGTTTGGGGGAGACTTCGCTACGGTCTACGGCACGTGGCAGCGCGCACGGATGGCCGAGCTGGGCAAGTTCCTGGGGCTCGCGGGCGAGGCCGAGCTGCACGCGTGGACGCGGGGGAAGACGGCCGTCGAGCTGGGGCCGGGGCCGTTCCCGTCGATCTGCGTTGTGCCGTGGCGGCGGGCGATCGCGGTGGACCCGATCGCGGACGGGTACGTGGCGGAGAAGCTGCTGCCGCCGGAGGCCCAGAGCGTGGTGTTCCTGGCGTCGACGGGGGAACGGGTTCCGTTGCCCAGCGGCGTGGCGGACATCGTGGTGATCGAGAACGCGCTGGATCACGTGGATGACCCGCGTGCGGTGCTGCAGGAGATCCGGCGGCTGCTGCGCCCCGACGGGCTGCTGTGGCTGCTGGTGGACCTGATGAACTACCGCGACGCGATGCACCCCAACCCGTTCACCGAGCACACCATCCGGCAGATGCTCAGCGAGACGGGGTTTGCGGTGGTGCGCGACCGGGTGGGGGACCACAAGTCGCACCCCGAGGCGTACGGGGAATACCGGGGGCTGCTGCGACGGCTCGGTGCGCCGACCCCCACGGTCGTGGCGCGGACGGGCGCGACGGCGGCGGGCGTGTAGCCGCATGCCGCCCTCTCATGGACAAGGAATTGAAGTCCCTCCCCCACCCCACCCGCGCGGCGTGTTCATCGAGCACGACGATCTACCCGCGCTGCCCGACACGATCGCGGCCGAGCCGCGGGCCGGATTCCTCGACCCGCGCGCGTGGTTCGGCGACCCTTCGCGCCCGTTCGAGATTGAAGTCGGCTCCGGGAAGGGCACGTTCCTCGTCCAGGAAGCGGGGGGAGCGGAGCGGCAGGGGCACAACTTCCTCGGGATCGAGTGGGCCCGCGAGTACGCCGAGTACGCGGCCGATCGCGTGCGCCGGCACGCGCTGACCAATGTCCGCATCCTGCACACCGACGCCGGCGAGTTCCTCCGCTGGCGCACGCCCGACGCGATCGCGACGGTGATTCACCTGTACTTCCCCGACCCCTGGCCCAAGTCGCGGCACCATCGGCGGCGCATGTTCCAGGATCGGTTTCTCGAGGATGCGCGGCGCATCCTCGTGCCCGGGGGCGAGCTGCGGGTGGTCACCGATCACGACGACTACTGGGCGTGGATGCAGGATCGCGCGAAGGCGTGGCTGCGCCCGCGCGATCCGGCGGCGCCGGATTCGCCGGGCGGGTTCGAGCGCCGTGAGTTCAACCCTCCCGTGTCGGCGGGCGAAGGGGAACTCGTGGGAACGAACTTCGAGCGCAAGTACCGGCGTGAGGGGCGCCCCTTCAACGCCCTGGTTCTGCGGCGCCGCGGATAACCCGGACAGGCCCGTCGCCACCGGCGGAAGAGGCCGCATAGACCCACATCGAGCGCTTTCATACTGGCGGCCGGCGGGGCGCTCGCCAGCGGCAACGTCGATAACTGAAACGCCGGCGTTGTCAGCGCCGGTCGCCGGCTCGGGGCCGACGCGTCGAAACGTCAAGTGGAATGCGGAGAGGCCATGAACGCCCCTCGGCCGGGATCGACCCCCGTGCAATCGCTGCGTCGCAGGACGCTGCTCTGGCTCGCGCTGGGGCTGACGGTGGCGATCGGCGTCATCGACGCCGTGTGCGATCACGTGGTCATGCAGGGCTTCCTTGCGCTCGAAGAGAAGCTCACGGTGCGCAACTTCGAGCGGGTGCGCGAAGCGATCTGGCACGAGAACGAAGCGCTGGGAATGAAAGTGAGCGACTGGGCGGTGTGGGACGATTCCTACCGCTTCCTGTCGCGCGAGGGCGACGAGGGGTATGACCCGGCGTATCGCGAGCAGTACATCAAGAGCAATCTGCACGACGGAGCGCTCGGGCTCCTGGGCATCCACGGGGCGATCTATTACGATCGCGACGGCAAGCGCGTGGGCGAGCACACGGTCGAGGGCTGGGGCCAGGCCGACGCGCGGCTGAACGACGAGATCGACCGGGTCGGACGCTCCGCGGTGGCCGCCCCGATCCTCGGGCCGGTGCCCGAAGCGGGCGGGATTGTGCTGCTGGCCGCGCGCCCGATCCTGCAGGGCGATGAGTCGGGGCCGAGCCGCGGTTCGCTTGTCTTTGTGAGGCGTCTCGACCGCGAGCTGATGCGCCGGCTCCAGACCATCACGCATTCGGTGTTCGACTTCGCGGTGCCGTACGCCGGCTCGCCCGATCACCACGTGGACGTGACCAACCTCGATGAGAACCGCAGCGCGGCGCGGGGCCCGCTGATGGGAGTGTGGGGACGTCCGGTGGCGATGCTCGAGGCGATCAAGCCGCGCGAGATCGCCGCGCAGGGCGGGCGGACGGTGCGGGCGTTCAACATCGCGCTGGTGGTTGCGGCGCTCGTGTTCGGCACGCTGAGCATGCTGGCGCTGGGCAAGCTGGTGCTGTCGCGGGTGGAGCAGCTGGGGTACGACGTGTCGTGCGTCTCGAGCGCGGCGAGCGCCTCCCGGCGCGTGCGGACGCAGGGCACCGACGAGCTCGGGGCGCTGGCGCGGGCGATCAACGAGATGCTCGCCGGGCTCGACCAGAGCGCGGCGGACCTCAAGACCCGCAACGCCGAGCTGGCCCACGCCCGCGACGCGGCGGACGCCGCCAACCGCGCCAAGAGCGCGTTCCTGGCGAACATGAGCCACGAGATCCGCACGCCGATGGCCGCGATCACGGGGTTCGCGGACCTGCTGCTCGATCCGGATCAGCGGGCCGAGGACCGGGTGGACTGCGTGCACACGATCCGGCGGAACGCCGAGCACCTGCTGGGGCTCATCAACGACATCCTCGACCTGTCGAAGATCGAGGCGGGCAAGATGAGCGTCGAGCGGGTGGCGTGCGACCTCAGCGTGGTCGTCCGCGACGTCATCGCGGTGGCGAACGTGCGGGCGTCGGCCAAGGGCATCGCCCTGGCGGCGGAGTTCCGTCCCGAGGTGCCGGTGCGGATCATCACCGACCCGACGCGCCTGACGCAGATCCTGGTGAACCTGGTCGGCAACGCGGTGAAATTCACGGAGAGCGGAGGGGTGCGGCTCGTTGTCGGGACCGAGCACATCGACGACCGGACGGTGATCCGCTTCGACGTTCTGGACACCGGCATCGGCATGGCGCCCGAGCAGGTTGCCGGGCTGTTCCGGCCGTTCGAGCAGGCCGACGCGAGCACGACGCGCCGCTTCGGCGGCACGGGCCTTGGGCTCACGATCTCGCGCGACCTGACCCGCGCCCTGGGCGGCGACATCACGGTCGTGAGCGTCCCCGGCGACGGGAGCATCTTCACCGCCACGATCGATTCCGGGCACGTCGCCGGACAAGCGCCGATCGACGCGGAGCGCCCCGGCGCCGCCACCGACGCGGTCTCTCATCCGATGTGGCCCACGGTGCCTGGAGCGCTCGCGGTCGGCGGCACCGTGCGGGTGCTCGTGGCCGAAGACGGGCCGGACAATCAACGGCTGATCTCGTTCCACCTGCGGCGCGCGGGGGCGGTGGTGGAGGTCGTCGAGAACGGGCGTGACGCCGTCGAACGGGCCTCGGCCGCGGTGGCCCAGGACACTCCGTTCGACATCATTCTGATGGACATGCAGATGCCTGTGCTGGACGGATACTCGGCGACGAGCCTGCTCCGCCAGCAGGGGTACACCGGCAAGGTGATCGCCCTGACGGCGAACGCGATGGCGGGGGACCGGCAGAAGTGCCTGGCCGTGGGGTGCGACGCGTATCTGACCAAGCCGGTCGAGGCCCGCAGCCTGGCGGAACTCGTGGAGCGGGCTCGGGCGGCACAGGGTTCGGCGGTGTCGACCGCGGCGGCCTGACCGGTACCAAACAGAACCAAAATACGACCCGGAACGCGCTCCCTTTGCGGGCGGTCGCACGTAGACTCCCGACCTGTCGCTTGCGGGCCGCAGTGTCCCCGGAAGGTCGGGGAACGACGTTTGCGCCGCCGCGAGCCTTCGGAGGCTGACCCGCCATGACGACCCTTGCCCGCCCCCCCCACCCTGCCCTGGATCTTTCCGCCGCCCGCATCCACAAGAACCTCGCCCCGGCGAAGCTCGTCGAGATGGCCTTGGCCCGCGGCGAGGGCACGCTGGCGGCGAACGGGGCGATCACCTGCCGCACGGGCGACCGCACGGGTCGCAGTCCGAAGGACAAGTACCTCGAGGACACCGCGGCGATCCACGACAAGATCGGCTGGGGCGGGTTCAACGCGCCGATCACGCCGGAGAACTTCGACTTCGTGCTCGACATGGCGACCGAGCACCTGAACAAGCAGAAGGACCTGTTTGTGTTCGAGGGCTTCGTGGGGGCGGACCCGAAGAACCGCCTGGGCGCGAGGGTGGTGACCGAGCAGGCGTGGCACAACCTGTTCATCCGGACGCTGTTCATCCCGCAGGGCTCGCCCGCGGCCGGGCCGAACGCCGTGTGGAAGCACGACTGGACGATCCTGAACGCCGGTCGGCGCCGGCTGACGGCCGAGGAGCAGGCGAAGCTGGGCGTGAAGAGCCCGGTGATCATCATCCAGAGCCTGACCCGCAAGATGGTGGTGATCGTCGGCAGCGAGTACGCCGGGGAGATGAAGAAGAGCCTGTTCTACGCGATGAACTTCGACATGCCCGAGGTGGGCGTGTTCCCGATGCACTGCTCGGCGAACGTCGACAAGAAGGACAAGAGCAACGTCGCGCTGTTCTTCGGGCTTTCGGGCACGGGCAAGACGACGCTCAGCGCGGACCCGAACCGGGCGCTGATCGGCGACGACGAGCACGGCTGGGGCGATGGCGGCGTGTTCAACTTCGAGGGCGGGTGCTACGCCAAGTGCATCAAGCTCTCGAAGGAGGGCGAGCCGCAGATCTTCAACGCGATCAAGTTCGGGAGCGTGCTCGAGAACACCGTCGTCGATGAGACGACGCGCCTGCCCGACTATGACAGCGCCAAGTACGCCGAGAACACCCGGGCCACCTACCCCATCGACTACATCCCGGACGCGATCATCCCGTCGATCGCGGGGCATCCCAAGAACGTCGTCTTCCTCACGGCCGATGCGTTCGGCGTGATGCCGCCGGTGGCGAAGCTGAGCCGCGAGCAGGCGATGTACTACTTCGTCAACGGCTACACGAGCAAGCTCGCGGGCACGGAGATGGGCGTCACCGAGCCGCAGCCCAACTTCTCGGCCTGCTTCGGGGGCCCGTTCCTGCCGCGTCCGGCGAAGGTCTACGCCCAGATGCTCGCCCAGAACGTCGCCAAGCACGGCGCCGACGTGTGGCTGCTCAACACGGGCTGGTCCGGCGGGCCCTACGGCACCGGCCAGCGGTTCAGCCTCAAGTACACCCGCGCGATGGTGACGGCCATCCTCAACGGCAGCCTCAAGAACGCGAAGTTCACGCCGGACCCGGTGTTCGGCCTGCCCCTGCCCGACAAGGTGGAGGGCGTTCCCAGCGAGGTGCTCAACCCGCGGAACACGTGGAAGGACGGCACGGCGTACGACGCGAAGGCGAAAGAACTGGCGAAGAAGTTCCGGGACAACGACGCGAAGTTTGACCTGCCGAATGAGGTTCGCAGCGCCGGACCTCGCGGGTAACGCGAGCGTTCCAGAAGTCACGCCAATGGGACGCCGGACCTGAGTCTTCGAGGGTCCGGGTTGGTTTGACGTGCGCTATGTCCAGCGGGCACCCGGACCTTCGCAGAGCCTCAGGTCCGGCGTCCCATCGGGCGCGGTGGGGCGCTAGTCGGCCGGGGTTGCCGGGGTCTCCCGTAGCGCCGGGGGGGCGGCATTTTTTCTCAATCCTGGATATATCTGGAACCGATATATTCGTCCGCGAGTATCCATTGGCAAGGAACGATCCCATGCCGCCGCTCAAGAACGATCCCCTCGAACTCGTCGTCCTCTCGGTCCTCGCCGACGGCGAGCAGTACGGCTACGCCATCACCAAGCAGGTCGCCGCCCGGTCCGGCGGCGAGATGAAGCTCTCGCCGGGCGTGCTCTATCCCCTGCTGAGCCTGCTCGAGAAGCAGGGCCTGATCACGAGCACCTGGGAAGAAGTTCGGGCCGATCGCCCGGCTCCCGAGGCCGGCGAGGTCGAAGGCGACGCCCGTGGGCGGCGTCGCAAGTGGTACCGGCTTTCGGCCAAGGGCAGGAAGCGGCTGTCGCAGCGCATCGAGGCGCACCGGGCCCATCAGCGCATGATCGAGTCGTTCCTGAACGGGCGCGGGCGGGCGACGGAAGAGGTGGCCCCATGAGTGCGGAGCGTGCACCACGAACGCCGGCGCCGCTGCGCCTGGTGGGAGGGGTGGGGGGTGTGGGGACCCGGGAGGGAGACCTCATCGCTGTCCGGCTGGGGTCGCTGGTGGAGGCGTTGGGGGGGCAGCGCATTCCCGTGCGGGAGACGGAGGCCATCCGCGAGGAACTGGCGTCGCACCTGCACGATCGGGTGCGCGATCTTGAGATTACGGGGATGACGGAGGACGACGCCGTGCGGTGCGCGGCGGCGGAGCTTGGCGACGTATCGCAGCTGGCCCGGCGTTACCGCGAGGCCCGCACACTGCCCAGAAGGAGGCTCATCATGAACCTGTCCATGTTCGCGATTGCCGGTGCCGCCCTCGTGGTCGGCGGGGTCACACTGTCTCAACAGGGGAGCGGTTCGCGCGTGTCGGTCTTTGCGCCGGCGCAGCCGACGGCCGAGGAACGGACCACGCTTGCCCGCACGGTGCAGGCGGACTTCAAGGACGCGACCGTCGGGGATGTGTTCTCGTTCGTCTCGCAGACGATCGGGATGCCCGTGAACGTGGCGTGGAGCTCGATGCCGGGTGTCAGCCCGGAAGACCGTGTCAGCTTTGTCGAGAAGAACGCCGACCTCCGCACGATCCTCTTCGAGGTGGGGGAGGATCTCGGGTCGGGGACCGACTGGACCCTCGACTACCGCATCGCCGATGGGGCCGTTCGCGTCGGCACGCAGGAGTACTTTGACCGGCGCGAGCTGGTCCTGGCGAGCTATGACCTGAGCGCCTTCGCCAACGATGTTTCAGGAGAGGAAGTCGCCGAGCTCATCAAGACGTTCGTGAACTCGTCGGGCTGGGACGACAACGGCGGGACGCTGGCCCGGATGTCGCTCGTCGGGACCCGGATGTTTGTCGAGGCGCCGCGGCGCTACCACGTCCAGATCCAGTGGTTTATCGACGAGCTGGGCAAGCAGCCCGGTGAGGGCCACGCGACGGGCGATACGACTCTCCGTGAGAAGATCGATGTTGGGGACAAGGTTCACGAGTCGCTTTCGCCGGCGAAGGAGGTGCTCGATTCGCACTTGCCGGCGAAGTCCAGCACGGCTCCGACCCGTTAGTGAGCTATCGCGGTGTGCCGGCGGGGCGAGCCACGCCACGCGGCGGTCGCGCTGCGACGCGCCATGTCGAAGACCCACGGGCGGGTGAAGCAGCCGCGTCCCCAGTAGCGGAGCATTTCGCGGGTCGAGTGGGCCCCGGGGACGAGTTCGGTGCGGTGAGCGGCGACCGCGCGGAGTACGCCGGCGACGTTGAACTCGTCGCATGTCACGAGCGTGTGGGCCCGGCCGACGGCGGCGGCGAAGTGGGCGTCGGAGCCGGCGATCACGGGGAGCCCGTGGGCGGCGGCGAATTCGCCGGCCGAGCGGTTGCTGCCGGGCTCGATGGTCTTGCTGTTCCAGGCCTCGACGGCGTCGAAGGGGACGGCCTCGAGCGTCGCCTGGCCGACGCCGGAGCGGAGGCGGTCGAAGGGGTGGGCGGCGGCGGCGATTGCGCCGCGCGCGTGGGCGAGCTGCGCGGCCTCGGCCGCGGGGATCGGCTCGGGGGTATCGAAGGTTGTTCCCAGAACGAGCACGTGGCCTTCGATGCAACTTACTTCAACGCCGGGGATCACGAGGAAGCCGTCGACGGGCGCACCCGAGGGATCGGCCAGGCCGAGGGCGCACAGGCGGGAGTACGCGGCCGAGCGGTCGTGGTCGGTGATGGCGATGGCGTCGAGGCCGGCGTGGCGAGCGGCTTCGACGACCGCTTCGGGGCGGTCGAGCGCGTCGGGGCTGACGCGGGTGTGCACATGGAAGTCGACACGGCGCGTATCCACGATGAAAAGTATCGTGGGCAGATGACAGCTTGACATACAACATGCCGTCAAAGTTGCGTAAAGACAACCTTAGACGCCGCGCATCCGGGCGCATGTTGAAGAAGTCTTGACGAACGGGCCCTCGCTGCGGGGCCGCGGCGTTACCGGCCCGAGCGTCCGTTGAGCGGGCCGTTGCGCGAGGAGGAGGGGTGGGCGCCGACGGGGGCGGCGTCTTCCTCGTCGTTCATATCGCGGAGGGCGGCTTCGAGGCCGGGGAGGTCGACCATCCCCTGTTTGAGCAGACGCCCGGCTTTGAAGCGGGCGCTGCGCTTGGCGGGGACCTCGACGCGCTGGAGGGTCTTGGGGTTCTGCGCGATGCGCGGGGCGCGGTGCTTGACCTCGAAGACGCCGAAGTCGCGGAACTCGAGCCGGTTGCCCCGGGCGAGCTCGACCATGATCTGGGCCAGGAACCGCTGCACCGTTCGCTTGACGTCCGAGCGCTTCTGCCCGGTCTCCTCGGCGATGCGGTCAATAAGTTCCTTCTTGGTCACGGTGTGCATGGATGGCTCTTCTCTCACGGGACACCTGTACCCGAGGGAAACCGCCCCCCACCGCCCGCGCGAATGCGGACGGCCGACGTGAACGCGCGCGACGCGGCCACACCGACGGAGACCCTCATTCCCGAACGACCTGGAACGCCCCGGCAAAGACTTGGCCGGGGGAAAACCCACGGGACCTGCGGCCGATAGCACGCTACCTGGGACCACGCTACCTGCGATCAAGCTACCGGCGACCCGTGATCGGGCTGCGGCCAGAATGGCCGCCGGGACCCGACAAGCCCAGTATCACCGATTTCCAAGCCCCGGTCAATAGGGGACTTGGGCGCATGTAAGCCGGAATTCACCCCGTCCGTTTGCAGGGTGTTCGTATAGCCAATGGGTGTTGAGGAGCGGCGTGCCGGAAGAGGCGTACGCGGAGCACGCGGAGGAGCGCGGAGGAACGCGGAGCAAGGCAGGGAAGCAGCAAAGAAGCTCCGGGATGACAGGCGTGTTCCGGCGGTGATCGCCAACACCCTTGCGCCCATCCAATCTTCTTTTCTTCTCCGCGTTCCTCCGCGCTGCTCCGCGCACTGGGCGTACCTGTCTTTTCGCGTTCGCACGAGGAGCAGCGGAGATCAGTATCAGAAGCGGATGACGACGCCGGCGTAGACGCCCGCGGTCTCGCCGTTGAGGCTGAATTCCTGGTCGGCGTCGGCGTCGCTGAGCCAGTAGGCGAGCTGGCGCCATCCGATCTGGAGGCCGACGTTCTCGCAGGGTCGCCATTGGAACCCGGCGATGATGTCGAACGACGCGATGGAGCGGTCGGAGTCGGCCATGCCGCCGCCGGAGAGCTCGAGGTCGAGGGTGAAGTCCTCGGCGAGCTCGAGCTCGGCGCGGGCGCCGACGATGAGTTCGGCGTAGAACTGGTCGGTGCCGGTGGTGCCGGCCCGGGCCGGCGCGAGCGACTGGAGCGAGATGTCGATGTCGTGGAGGCGCCCGCCGCCGAAGGCGTAGAGGCGCAGCACGGCGGGGACGGCGTCCTCGGGCTTCTCTGACGCGGCGGCGAAGTCGTGCGTCCAGAAGAGGTAGCCGGCGGTGAGCTGGACGGTGGTCCAGTCGTACTGGTTCCGCATCGTGTCGTTGTCGGCGACGCTGAGGCTGCCGATCTGGAAGGCGGAGTTGGAGGTGGTCTCGATGTCGGCGGAGTAGTCGGCGCCGGAGAAGCTGAAGCGCCAGCGGTCGGCGTTGATGTGGATTTCGGCGGCTGGGGAGACGCGGCTGGTGTCGAGATTGAGGGTCGAGAGCTGGACCTCGCCGGCGCCGCCGGGGAGCGTGAGGTCGCCGGCGGGGCCGGCGTACCAGACGACGGGCTCGACCTGCACGGTCCAGGTCGGGAGCGGGCTCAGGTTGAGCTTGAGTGCGGGGTCGTCGGAGGGGGCGGGGGTGTCCGCAGGGGTCGCGGCCGGGGCGGCGGATTGGGCCAGCGCGGCGCCAATATGTCCGAGCCCGGCGGTTGCCAGCAGGATGGCCGCCCCCGACACTTGCATCCACGCGCCAGTCTTCACGCCCGTTCCTCCGGCAACGATTGTGCTCCGCCCGATCCCCGATAGAAGCGGAGACAGGATACCGCCATGAGCCGAGTGCCACCCCCAGCCGCATCGAATCTGCCCGGAGGGCCGGAACCGGACCCGGCGCCGTTGGGGGGAGTGGAGGTTGCGCCCGGCGTGCGCGTGGGGGCGGACGTGCTGCGGTTCAGTTTTTCGCGGAGCGCCGGGCCGGGTGGGCAGAACGTCAACAAGCTCTCGACGAAGGCGGAGCTGCGCGTGCGGCTCATCGACCTGCCGATCCCGCATCGGGCGTTGGTGCGGCTGCGGGCGAGCGCGGGGAGCCGCGTGACGGAGGCGGGGGAGCTGATCCTGGTGGCGCAGTCGGAGCGGTCGCAGCACGCGAACCGTGAGAACTGCCTGGAGAAGCTGCGCGAGCTGGTGGTGCGGGCGATGGTGGAGCCGAAGGTGCGTCGGAAGACCAAGCCGTCGCGGGGCTCGGTCGAGCGGCGGATCCGGGAGAAGAAGTCGCGGTCGAAGATCAAGAAGGATCGGCGGGGGGAGGATTGAACGAGCCCTCCGCGCGAGCGGAGGGTGAACGATCGCCTGCGCGGGTGACCTCGTAGCGTCGAACGCGCTCGGTAGCGGACCTTAACCCTTTGGTTGCGCAAAGGGCTCGTTCAGACCTACCATCGCCGCGTGTCCAACGCCATCGTCATCGAGGGAGTCACGAAAACCTTCGGGCCCAAGGTCGCTGTCAGCGACCTGAACCTGACGGTGCCGACCGGCAGCCTCACCGGGTTCATCGGGCCGAACGGCGCGGGTAAGACGACGACCATCCGCATGGTCATGTCGATCATCTTCCCCGACCGCGGCAACATCAACGTGCTGGGGAAGCGGTCCGCCGTCGAGAGCAAGGACCGGATCGGGTACCTGCCCGAGGAACGCGGCGTCTATCGCACGATGAAGGTGGTCGACTTCCTGACCTACATGGCCAAGCTCAAGGGCGTCGACTCCGGGGCGGCCCGGACCAAGAGCCTCGAGTGGCTCGGGCGCGTCGGCCTGGGCGACGTCGCCCGCAAGAAGTGCCAGGAACTCTCCAAGGGCATGCAGCAGAAGGTGCAGTTCGTCACGAGCGTGATCCACGAGCCCGAGCTGCTCATCCTCGACGAGGTGTTCAGCGGGCTCGATCCCGTGAACCGGCGCCTGATGCGCGACCTCATCGACGAGCAGCACCTCAAGGGGCGCACGATCGTCTTCTCGACCCACGCGATGTTCGAGGCCGAGCAGCTGTGCGACCACCTCTTCATGATCCACAACGGCAAGAAGGTCCTCGACGCTCCGATGAGCCAGCTGCGCAGCCTCATGGACCCGCGCACGCTCGTGGTGGACCCCGATGACCAGGGCGACGCGAGCTACCTCGAGCGCCTCGACGGCGTCGACTTCATCCAGAAGAGCGCGACCAAGGGCGGCGGCTGGGAGGTCCGCGTGAAGGACGGCGAGGAGATCCACGCCGTCATGGCCCGTGTTGTGGCCGCGGCCCCGGTGCGCCGCGTCGAGATCAAGCGGGTCGGACTCGAGGATGTGTTCATCAAGCTCGTGCAGGCGACGGGAGAGAAGCCGCCGAGCCTGGGCGAGCTGACGCGCGAAGCGAACGCCGAAGCGGACGCCGAGCAGGCGGAGGTGACCGGTGCGTAAGACCCTGCACGTCGCAAAGCGTGAGTTCGCCTCGACGGTCCTGACCAAGGGCTTCATCTTCGGCATCCTGCTGACGCCGATCATCCTGATGGTTGTGGTCGGCGCGATGGCGCTGACGAGCAAGCTCAAGGGCCCGACGCTCGTGGGTGAGGTCGCGATCATCGACCGCACGGGGACCGTGGCGCCGGGAGTGGTCGAGAGCTTCAGCGAGGAGGGCCTCAAGCGCGAGCAGGAGCGCATCCAACGCGCCAAGGGTGAGTTCGCCGAGAAGACCGCTGAGATCTTGGGCGTCGACGAAAAGCAGGCAAAGACGGCCGCGAGCATGAGCACGCCGGCCTCGGGCCCTACGACGGAGCTCACGGTCGCGGTGCTCGACTCGGGCGCCGATCCCGAGCCGATCAAGGACGCCCTCAAGGCGGTCGACATCACCGAGAAGGACGACGCGGGCAACGCCAGGCGTCAGCGCGTGGCGGTCGCCATCATCAGCCCCGAAGCGCTCAAGCCCAACGCCGAGGGCGACTATGGCGGGTTCGAGCTCTACACGGCCCAGCGCATCGACTTCCAGATCCAGGAGCGGATCGCCAAGCGGATCGGGCACGCCATCGTCGACGCGCGGCTCGCGTCCGACCCGCGCATCGGCGCCACGGGCATGACGACCGAGCAGGTCCGCCAGCTCATCCGCGAGCCCCGCGGCGCGATGCAGACGATGACCGCCCACGGCGAGCGCAAGAGCAACGAGCTGGCGACGATGTTCATCCCGCTGGGCTTCATGATGCTGCTGTTCATCGCCGTGATGACCGGCGGGCAGTACCTGGTCACGACCGTGGTCGAGGAGAAGTCGAGCCGCGTGATGGAGGTGCTGCTCAGCGCCGTGAGCCCGATGGAGCTCATGGTGGGCAAGATCGTGGGGCAGATGCTGGTGGGGCTGCTGATCCTGGTGCTGTACTCGGGCCTGAGCATTGCCGCGCTGATCTACTTCGCCCAGACGCACCTGCTGCAGCCGATGAACATCGTCTACATCATCATCTTCTTCTTCATCGCGTTCTTCGTGGTCGCGTCGATGCTGGCCGCGGTGGGCAGCGCGGTGACCGAGCTCCGCGAGGCGCAGACCCTGATGACCCCGATCATGGTGTCGCTGATGCTGCCCTATCTGTTGTGGCTGCCGGTGAGCCGTGCCCCCAACTCGCTGTTCTCGACGGTGCTGAGCTTCATCCCGGTGATCAATCCCTTTGTCATGGTGATCCGGCTGGGAGGCAGCGAGCCCATTCCGGCGTGGCAGCCGCCCGTGAGCGTGCTCATCGGCGTCGTCACGGTCGTGATCTGCGCCTGGGCCGCGGCCAAGGTCTTCCGCATCGGCGTGCTCATGTACGGCAAGCCGCCGAACCTCAAGACGCTCATTCAGTGGGTGCGGATGGCGTAGTGGGGTGGGGGGGGAGTGAACAGTGAATGGTGAGCGGTGAATGGTGAAGAGACCCGAATCCCCCGGCGCCGTGCGTGAGCTTGATAAGTACGATCTGTACACGTTGTGCGCCCAGGCGCCGCAGCGTCAGGTCGCGTTCCTCCGCGCGGTTCACGGCAGGTTGCCAAGGAGTGGGGGGGTTCTCCGCGAGGACTTCTCCGGGCCGGCCGCCCTGTGCGCGGAGTGGGTCAGGACTCCCGGCAGTACGGCCGTTGCCGTCGACCGCGACCCCGAGCCGCTCGCGAAGGTCGCCGGCCCGCCCGCCATCCCCGGCGTCCGCACCGTCGTCGCCGACGTCTTCGACGCCCCCGACAAGGCCGACCTCATCGTGTCGACCAACTACGCCGTGTGCGAGCTCCACGAACGGGCGAGCCTCGTCGACTACCTCCGCCTCACCCGCGAACGCCTCAACCCCGGCGGCGTCTTCGTCGCCGACCTCTACGGCGGGCCCGACGCGCTCGCCCCCGGCCAGTTCGACCACGGCGTCCGCGGGCCCGACGGCGAGAGGATCACCTACATCTGGCAGCAGCTCGAGGCCAGCCCTCTGACCGCCCGTGTCCGCAACGCCATGCACTTCCAGGTGAAGGCCAAGGGCGCCAAGACCCGGACGCTCGAGAACGCCTTCGAGTACGACTGGCGGCTGTGGACGGTCCCGGAGCTCGCCGACGCGCTGGCCGAGGCCGGGTTCACGTCCGTCGAGATTTACGACCGGCTCGGGGACGCGGTGGACGCGGATGGGAACGTGTACGTGAAGCCCGTCGAGGACGGCCTTCCGAGCGAGGTGAGCTTCGTGGTGTACGTGGTGGGCCGCCGGTAGTCGGGGCTGCCCGTCCGGGCGTCGCGCTTGCCGGACGGGTCCCGACCGGGGCACCCCGGCGAGTGCGACGCGGACCCCCATTTCATGAAAGCGGTGGGGTTCATCCCTCAGGATGAAAGCCGCATCCCCTTGTCCGCTTGTCGGTAAGTCCGGTAGTCTCTTGTTCCCGGTCCAAAGGCGGCCGGGTTGTCCCGTCGTCGCTCCCAAGCGTCCCGGCCCCCACCCACCCGTTCACCCCCGTTGACAATCCACGAGGAGTTCGCCCCATGACACACCGTTGGAGCTCAAAGCCGTCCGCGCGCCGCCTGGCGTGGTGGACGGGCACCGCGCTGGCTGCCGCAGCCCTTTGCCTGGGCGGCGGCGACCCCGGCATCCACGTCGGGCCGAGCCTCGCTCGCGCCCAGGACGACGGCGGCGAAGACAAGTTCCCGAAGTTCGAGGAGATCTCGAAGGGGTTCGAGAAGGTCGTCTCCACGGCCGACGGTGACGCTTCGCTGTTCACGCTCTGGACCCGCGCCAAAGACGGCAAGATGCTCGCCGAGTTCCCGCGCGGCTGGGACCGCCAGAAGCACTTCATCGCCGTCACGGTGGGCGGCGGCGACGTCTACGCCGGCCTCCACGTCAACGACATGTACGTGTACTGGAAGCGCATCGACAAGCGCATGGTCATGATCCAGCCCAACGTCGAGATCCGCTCGACCGGCGACCAGGAGTCCAAGGACTCCGTCCAGCGCATCTTCACCGACCGCGTCCTGCTCGACGTTCCGATCATGGGCATGGGCCCAAGCGGCCAGCCCGTCATCGACATGCGCGGCCTGCTTGTGGGCAACGCCACCCGCTTCTTCGGCTACGAGGCCATGGGCGGCAACAACGCCCTCGCCACCATCTCCAAGGCCAAGGCCTTCCCGCACAACGTCGAGATCGCGTACCAGATGCCCGTCTCGGGCGGCACGCTCCGCACGTTCCACTACTCGATCAGCCTTCTCCCGGACAACACCGGCTACAAGCCGCGTGAGGCCGACGAGCGCATCGGGTTCTTCACCACGGTCTACCGCGACCTGGGCAAGTTCCGCGACGACAAGGCGTGGGTCCGCTACATCAACCGCTGGAACCTCGAGAAGCGAGACTCCAGCCGCAAGCTGAGCCCGCCGAAGGAGCCGATCGTCTGGTACGTCGATCACGCCGTGCCCGTGCGATACCGGCGCTGGATCAAGCAGGGCATCGACTACTGGAACTCCGCGTTCGAGAAGGTCGGGATCGTCGACGCGATCCAGGTCGTCTTCCAGGACAAGGAGACCGGGGCCCACATGGACAAGGATCCCGAGGATGTGCGGTATAACTTCATCCGCTGGCTGAGCAACGACCAGGGCACGGCCATCGGCCCGTCGCGCGTTCACCCCATGACCGGGCAGATTCTGGACGCCGACGTCGTCCTCACCGACGGCTTCATCCGCGCCTTCTGGACCGAGTTCAACGAGATCATCCCCGAGATCGCGATGGAAGGGATGACCCCCGAGACCCTCGCCTGGCTCGAGCGCAAGCCCCAGTGGGACCCGCGCCTGCGTCTCGCTCCCCCCGAGCAGCGCGACTACATGATGGCCCAGCGCGCCAAGCGCGGCGTGCTCCGCTACGGCGGCCACCCCGCGGCCGGCGCCGACCCCGCCATGCTCGGCAACGACACCTACGACGGCCTCGGCGGGCGCGTCAGCCAGGTCAACGGCATGTGCATGGCCTCCAAGGGCCTGGGCGTCAACATGGCGATGATGCGCATGTACCTCGACGTCCTGGGCGCTCTTGACGAGGACAACGACGGCAACATCCCCCAGATCGTCGCGCTCGCCGATGACGGCGTGAGCGGCACCTGGACCTGCAAGGCCGTCGGGCCGGCTCCGATGCCGCCCGAGGGCGTCGAGTTCGCGCTCGACATCACCGTCGAGGAAGGCAACGCGGTGATGGGCCACGTCACGGGCCCGATGGGCGAAGAGTCCGTCTCCGGCCAGTGGGACCCGCAGGCCAAGAAGCTCGCGCTCACTGTCGAAGCCGGCGATGAGGGCAAGGTCAGCATGGACCTCGCCGTCAACGGCTCGAGCCTCACGGGCGACGCCAAGATCGCCGAGATCACCCTCAAGGTCAACGGCAACCGCACCCAGGTGAAGGAGACCGCGGCCGCCGCGGTCAGCGTCGCTTCCGCCGCTGTCGCCGAGAAGACCACGGGCGCCAAGGACGACGACAAGGACGCCAAGAAGGACAAGAAGGACGAGGACAAGGACAAGAAGGACGAAGGCAAGAAGGACGAGGAGAAGAAGGACGAGGCGAAGGCGGACAAGTCCGACAAGCCCGACCTCCTCGACGGCATCCCCGAGTGGTACGTCGGGCCGGCCCTCGCCGACCTGGTCGCCCACGAGGTCGGCCACTGCCTGGGCCTGCGTCACAACTTCAAGGCCTCGTCGATCTATTCCATGGATCAGATCAACTCCACCGAGTGGAAGGGCAAGAAGCCCCTCACCGGCTCGGTCATGGAGTACAACCCCGTCAACATCCGCGTCGAGACCGGCACCGTCCAGGGTGACTTCGCGATGAACAACATCGGGCCCTATGACCGCTGGGTCATCGAGTACGGCTACACGATGGACGATCCCAAGAAGGTCGCCTCGCGCGTCGCCGAACCCGAGCTCGCCTACGCCACGGACGAAGACACCTGGGGCCCGGACCCCAGCAGCCGTCGCTGGGACATGGGTTCCGACCCGCTCGACTACGCCAAGGAGCAGATCCGCCTCGCCAAGTACATCCGCGGGCGCATCACCGACAAGTTCGTGAAGGACGGCGACAGCTGGAGCCGCGCCCGGCGCGGGTATCAGCTCAGCCTCGCTCAGCAGGTCCGGGCCGCACAGATGATGTCCGGCTGGATCGGCGGCACCTACGTCAACCGCGATCGCAAGGGCGATCCCAACGGTCGCAAGCCGCTCGTTCCCGTCCCCGCCGCCCAGCAGCGGGCCGCGCTCAAGTTCGTCATGGAGAACACCTTCCGCGACGAGTCCTACGGCCTCACGCCGGACCTCCTGCAGTACATGACCGTTGACAAGTGGTGGGACGCCGGCGGTCAGGCCGGGATCTACGAGGACAACACCTGGCCCGTGCACGAGCGCATCGGCGCGATCCAGGCCTCGCTGCTCACCAGCATCATGAACCCGACCGTCATGCGGCGCGTCTATGACAACGAGTTCCGCACCCCCGCCGGCCAGGACGCGCTCACCCTTCCCGAACTCGTTGACGCCCTCAGCGGCGAGATCTTCACCGAGATCAAGGCCAAGCCCTCGCGCCAGTTCACGGCGCGCGAGCCCATGGTCTCCAGCCTCCGGCGCAACCTCCAGACCGAAATGGTCGAGCGGCTCATCGACCTCACCTTCCCCGACGGCATGTACGGCCCCGCCGGGCGCACCATCAGCAACCTCGCCAACGCCAAGCTCCGCGAGATCCGCGGGCAGATCAAGGGCGTCGACACCGAGGCCGCCAAGGTCGACCCCTACACCATGGCCCACCTCAGCGAGGTCGCCAAGCGCATCGACAAGGCCCTCGACGCGCAGTACATCTACAACACCAACATGATCGGCGGCGGCGGGTACATGGGCGGCTTCTACGGCCAGCCCGCGGCCGCTCCGGCCCAGCCCGGCGCGCAGAGCTCCGGCACCTCGCCCGAGCCCACCTACTTCACGCCGCCGACCCCGACGGACGTGCAGCCCGCCGCTCCCGCTCCCTCGCCGACCCCGGCCGGGCGCTGAAGCAGCGAAGTCTCTGATTGACCCGTAAACATCGCGGGCCCGTCCTCAGGACGGGCCCGCTTTCGTTCTAGGGGAAAGCACAAACGCACAGCGTCACCCAGGTACGCACGGGGAGGCGATGTCTTCGCCTAATCCCTAGTCCCTACTGACTACTGCAAATATGTCTGACACATTTCCGGCGCGAGGGCGCAGCGGTG
>CAZMCC010000076.1:0-11853 GCA_964564695.1 uncultured Phycisphaeraceae bacterium
ACCGCTGCGCCCTCGCGCCAGAAATGTGTCAGACATATTTGCAGTAGTCAGTAGCACAGAGCTATCAAGCGGCGGCACGTTGCCCTCCCCCTATCGCCCCCTTCCCTCCCACGCGCCCAGATCCGCCCACGCTCGTCCCGGTTCGCGCTGCCAGGGCAGCATCGCCCGCGGCCACGCCGTGCGCACGCCGCGCGGATCGGTCCGTTCGAGGGCGATCCGCAGCGTGCCGTCGGCCTCGACCGCGCCCGCGGGGATGGGGATCCAGCACGCCCAGCCGGTATCGGTGCGCCGGACCGTGACGCCGCCGGTGGCGCTCGTGAGCGTCGCCCAGTCGGCGCCGAGGCGCGAGCGTGAGTCCTCGAGCTCGACCTTGGCGTCGCCGGTCACGCGCAGGACCAACAGAGGCGCGCCGAACGCCCCGATCCACAGGCGCACCGAGTCGCGCTGCGGGTCGGTTGCGGGCGCATCCTCCGGCGCATCGGGCACCGCTCCGACGCGGCACTCGACGTAGAGCATCCAATCCCCAACCCCCCGACCACCGCCCCCCCCAGCGCCGTTTCCACGCTCGGGAGGTCCCGCCGGCGTCGCACGCTGCAACAGGGCCGCGGTGCTCCAGTCGTTGTCGACGACGCCCATCTCGCTCGGGGCCGGCTCGGGGTTGGCGGCCGCCGACGCGAACCGCGCCTGCGTCCAGTCCCGCACGAGCGGACCGACCCGAAGGCCGGGCGGCATCACCGGCGTCGGAGCCGCCGCGGCGGCACGCACCAGGGTCCGCTCGCACATCCGCACGTTCAGCCGCGTCGCGCCGCCGGACTCAGCCAAGGGCACGGGCACGCTCACCCGGCGCGCCGACATCGGCGGCGTGGCCGCGAACACGGCGCCGCCGCCCGACGATTCCGCCTCAATCGTCGCGGGTTCGGTGATGAGCGTGCGGTTGACCACGCCCACCGTGACGACCGGGCGCTGCGTCGTGGGCTCGGGCGCGCCCGCGTCGTCGATGACCCACGCAAGCGCCTGCGGGCGCGACGCGAGCCACGCCTCCGCGCGGGCCGCGGCCTGCTCGTCGGTGATCGTCGGGTCGAGCACGCCCGCCACCAGAGCCGCGAGCTCGGCCGAATCGTCGGTCCACAGCGGGGCGACCACGGCCCCGCCGAAATCGACGACGCCGGCCGCGGTCCACAGGGTCCGCCGCGCGAGCGTGGGGTCGACCGACTCGAGGCGCAGCAGGGCCGCGGTCCAGCGGACAACCAAGCGCTCGCCAACGAGGTCGAGCACGGGGTCCGGGCTGGGCCCGGGCGCCTCGACCGTGCGCCCCATCGCCGCGCCAAGCAGCTCGGCCCGCCACCGCGTCATCGGGCTCACCGCCGCGGCCGCGAGCGAGCGCGTGAGCCAGGGCGACCGCGACCACATCGGCGCATCGTCCTCGCCGAACAGCGCCAGGTGCTCGGGCTCGAGCCCCGTCCACCACACGATCGGAACCCCCACCACCCCCGGCCCCGGCGTCTCGCCCACCCACAGCCGCTGCGCCTTCGAGTTCCTGGGCAGGTCCGCGACGAGCACCCACTGCCCCGCCTCCGCGGCCAGCACCCCGGCCGCCTCCATGGGCCGCACCAGGTCGCCGCGTGTCGCCGACCACACGCTCCAGCCCCCCGCACCGCCTGCGGACTCGGCCAGCCACGCCCGGACCGGATCGGTCGACGCACGCACCCGCTGATCCCACGGCGCCGGCCGGAAGCTCACCCACCACAGGCGGGCCGTCACCCGCGTGCCGTCGTCCAGACGCACCAGCGCCCCGGCGCTGGGAACGAACCCGGGCTCCACGGCCACCGGCAGCACCAGGCGGTGTCCCGGGCGTGCGACGGCAACGGAATCGGTGGGCGCCACGAGCGCCGATGCGCCGGTCACCGCTCCGTCGCCCGCGGTCGCGGCCGGCTGGTCGGAGAGCCCGGGGTCGGCGGGCCGATCGCGCTCGCAGGCCGCGAGCGCCAGCACAACTCCCGCGAGGGCGGCGAACTTTGCGCGAGCGGCACCACGGTTATCAGAACCACGTGGCAAAAGTGTCGCTCCTCGCGCCGGTGTCATCGAAGTTCCCGATAAGCGTGCACCATTGTGGCGGGCAACGCCTTCCCAGATCCACATGGGATCGTTGTCGCGGACTACACCCGGATCGAGGGGCGGCCGAGGAGAAGCACGTGATCACCAATGCGCACGCGGGAATGGTCGAGTTCCGGGTGTACCACCGGGATGCCGGCCGAATTGACGTGGTCGGCACCTTCACCGGCTGGCAGGCCAGTCCCGTGCGGATGCACCGCGATCCCGGCGGCTGGTGGTCGGCCAGGGTCGCGGTCGACCCCGGCGAGCACCGCTTCGCCTACCTCGTCGACGGGCAGAACTACCTCGCGGACTTCGCCGCCCACGGCATCGAACGCGACCGGTTCGGGGGCCTCGTGAGCGTGCTGGCGATCGAGCCGGCGGTCGCGGCGTAGGCGACTTGCTCGTCTTCTCTTGATATGCAGACATGCTCAACCCCCGAGCGGGTTGAGCATGCCACCCGGCTGCGCGCTGGCGGCCCGTCGGCGTTCGCGGCGTCGGATGATGAGCACCGCGATGATGCACCCCGTGAGGTTCGACACGAGGTCCCACCCCGTGTTGTCGTAGCCGCCGACGTTGGTGTCTGGGAAGATCACCGTCGCGATGAACTCGATGACCTCGTTCATCGCGCCCAAGCCCATGCCGATGAGCACGATCGCGAGCGAGACGCCGAAGGAAATCCGCTGGGGTCCGGCGCGGCCGGGGTAAGTCGCGCGCAGGCCCGTCCACGCCGTGAGGGTCGCGACCATGAACCCCAGGCAGTGCACGACCTGGTCGTATTTGGGGAGCCAGGGGGCGACGCGCATGTTGTAGAGCGTGTGCGGGCGTCCCGGCTCGACGAACCGCTCGGGGATCGGCAGCGTCCCGCCGACAAGGTGGGCGACGGTCCAGCCCATGAGGAGCCAGATGAGGACCGTCGGGACGCCGACCCCCCCCACCTTGTGGTCCATCCACGCGACGCCCAGGATGAAGATCACCAGCCACGCGGAGTAGTAGACGAACTCGAGGTTGCCTGTCGAGATGGCGTACGTGCACGCCCCGAGGGTGAAGAGCACGGCGATCACGGCGGGCACGAGGCGGGCGGGGGTCAGGTTCTGAGGCATCTGGGCTCCGGGTCACGGATCGTTCGCCGCACGGGTGGTGCGCGAGCCGGGCACAGTGTACTTTCTCCGGGTCAGATAACCCTTGCCCGCCCAGCGGTTCCCGGCGGCTGCACCCGGAAAGCCCGGACAGCCGATACAGTCGCTTTGGACCGCAAATTGCTGCCGCGCTCGACATGACCGGACAGGGTCCGGTTGCCGGCCCGGCGGAGGAGAACACGCGTGCCGCACCGCCCGACCGATTGCCAGTTCGACGCCCTCGAGCCCCGCTGCCTGCTCGCGTTCACGGTCACGAACCTGAACGACGCCGGCGCCGGCTCGCTCCGCCAGGCGGTCCTGGACGCGAACGCCGCGGGCGGGGCGGACGTGATCGACTTCCAATCGGGCCTGAGCGGCACGATCACGCTCGGGTCGGCGCTGATCGTCAGCGGCGACCTCACCCTCACCGGCCCCGGCGAGGACAACCTCACGCTCAGCGGCGGGGACGCGGTGGGGATCCTCAACTTCGCGCCCGGCGTGACCGCCAGCGTCAGCGGGCTCACCATCTCCGGCGGCGCCGACAGCAGCGGCGCGATCCTCAACGCCGCCTCGCTCACGCTCAACAACGTGACCGTCTCGGACAACAACGGCGCGAACGCGGGCGCGATCTTCAGCACCGGCTCACTCTTCATCGACGCCAGCACGTTCGAGGGCAACAGCGCCAGCGACTCGGGCGCCGGCGGCGCCATCACCGGCCTGGGCGCCATCGAGCTTGAGGACTCGGTGTTCACCGCGAACACGGCGCCCAGCGGCGTCGCCGGCGCGGTCTCGGGCGACGCCCTGATCACCATCGTCAACTGCATCTTCTCGGGCAACTCGGCCGGCAACGGCGGCGGCGCCGTCTATTCGCAGACCAACTCGGTCATCAGCAACTCCACCTTCTCCGGCAACACCGGCATCGACGGCGGCGGCATCCTCGCCGCCGGCATCCTCGACCTCTCCGGCAGCACCCTCTCGGGCAACCAGGCCACGCGCGGCGGCGGCCTCTTCATCACCGGCTTCGGCGGCACCTCCACCATCCAGAACACCACCATCTCCGGCAACACCGCCGGCGACTCCGGCGGCGGCATCTTCAACGTCACCGGCAACACCCTGCACGTCGACAGCTCCACCATCGCCGGCAACACCGCCGATCCGGGCAGCGGCGGCGGCATCCTGAGCAACGGGACCACCAGAGTCCGCAGCACCATCATCGGCGACAACACCGGCGGGGACTTCGAGGGCTCCGCCTCGCTCGACGGCACCTCCACGTTCAACCTCATCGAGAGCTCGTCCAGCGCCGGCGGACTCTCCGACGGCGTCAACAACAACATCGTCGGCAGCGACCCCATGCTCGGCGCCCTGGCCAACAACGGCGGGCCCACCTTCACCCGCGCCCTGCTCGTGGGCAGCCCCGCCATCGACGCCGGCGCCAATCCCGCGTCGCTCTCCTTCGATCAGCGCGGCATCGGCTTCGCACGCGACACCGGCGACACCCCCGACATCGGCGCCTTCGAGTTCAGCGTGCTCCCCACCATCGCCGACCTCATCCCCTCCGCCACTTCCGTGGCCCGCGGCGCCAGCGTCACCATCACCGCCAGCGCCGTCACGGCCGGCGGATCGCCCATCGCCCGCGTCGAGTTCTATCGCGACGCCAACGACAACGGCGTCGTCGACAGCGGCGAATTCGTCAGCTCCGACACCAACGGCGACAACGGCTACCGGATGGTGCTGTCGACCTCGGCGACGCTCGCCCTGCCCCTGGGCTCCATCCGCTACATCGCCATCGCGTTCGCCGACGACGCCACCCAGAGCGTGCCGGTCGACACCGAGATCACCATCACCAACGCGCCGCCAACGCTCGGGGCGCTGACGCCTTCGGCCGCGAGCTTCGAGCAGGGCCAACCGGGCTTCATCCTGACCGCGGGGACGCCCGCCGACGCCGACGGCAACGTCACCATGGTCCGCTTCTACGCGGACCTCAACGGCGACGGCATCGCCCAGGGCAGTGAGAACATCGGCACCGACACCGACGGCTCCAACGGGTTCTCCACCACACTCGATCCCGGGCTGACGCTCGAGTTCCCCTCCGGGCCGATCACCTTCCTCAGCATCGCGGTCGACAGCGACGGCGGCACCTCCGCCCCGTCCTCCACTACCGCCACGGCGCTGTTCTCGCTCCGCGCGGGGGAAGGGCGCCAGGTCGTCGGCACGGCCAACGCCGAAAACGGCGCCCGCGTCGGGACCGTCAATCTGGCCGGCGACATCCTGGTCTTCGAAGAGGGCTGGATCGCCGGCAATCTGCAGCTCATGACCGGCGCGCCCAGGGCGATCGGCGATGCGGTGATCTGGGTCGATCCCCGCGACAACCTCACGTACGTCGCCGTCCCGTCCAGCGAGGGGCTCCTGCTGTTCACGCACCTCACCACGCCGGTCAACATGTGGACCGTCCGGAATCTCAGCACCGAGACGGGGGCGACCTCGTCTCCGACGCACGGGCTCACGCAGTTCATCTCCACCGGCGGCACCGTCGTGATCTCGGGGCTCACGGCCGAGGGCCGGATCGTGGCGTTCCAGGTGACGCGCGAAGACAGCGACACCGGCGGGCCGGGCTTCGACTTCCTCGACATCTCGAGCGACCTCGAGTCGCAGGGGATGCAGACTCCCGACCTCGAGTCGCTCATCAGCTACGTCCCCACGTGGGACTCGTGGCACCTTGCCGGCATCGACGCCGATGGGCGGATCCAGTCGGTGTGGATCAACACCCACACCGAGGGCTTCACGAAGTGGCGCACCGACGACCTCACCTCCGTCACGGGCGCCCCCGCGATCACCGGCCAGCTGGCCGTCACGCTCACCTCGTGGGGCGGCATCAACCTCACCGGCCTCAACGACGACGGCAACCTGCTGACCACCTGGTGGGTGCCCGAGTTCGGCGGCGAGTGGCGCGTCAACAACCTCACCGAACAGTTCGGCGGCTCCCCCTTCGTCAACGGCAACGTCAGCGGCTACACCACGCCGTGGGGCGGGCTGAACTACGTCGGCCTCAACGAAGACGGGCGGGTCGTCGTCTACTGGTGGGCCCCGGCCGTGACCGACTGGAGCGTGACCCCGCTGCTGCCCGAGTCGGTCCCCAGCGAGGACAGCCCCCGCGGCAAGCTCACCAGCTCGGCCTCGGCTGCCGGAACCCTCAACGTCTACGGCGCGGGCGAGAACGGCGACGTGTTCCGGCTGTCCTGGAGCGCCGCGCAGAGCGAGACGGGCTGGACAGCGGAGAACCTGTCCGAGCTCGCGACGCGTCAATAACGCCGCCACCGAGCCGCGTCCCGAGGTGGGCTCCCGAGGCGGGCCGGCACTCTCGGTGTCCCCCAACTCCCCGCGCGCACCGCGGGACTCGATTTGACCGACTTGCCCGAGTTGGGGCCGGGACGCCCCTGCGCGGTGGAATTCTTGCGTCCCCGGGCATCTGCCCTTAGACTCGTACGTATCGGCAACTGTCCGAATCTCGTGTTCGAAACTCGTGTGGGGTGTGGGGGGATCTCGTGGGGAGGTTCCGCCGTGAAGACTGAACGCATGTTTGAGGCGCTCGAGCCGCGCCGGGTCCTGTCGTTCACCGTGACCAATCTTGACGATTCGGGTCCCGGGTCGCTCCGTGATGCGATCGAGAGCGCAGATGCGTCGCCGGGTCACGACGACATCGACTTCCATCCGTCGCTGAGCGGCGCCATCGTGTTCACGTCCGCGATCCGCGTGGACGACAGCCTCACGATCACCGGCCCGGTTGACGATGTGGTGACGCTCAGCGGCGGGAACGCGGCGCCGATCTTTCACATTGCCACGAGCCTCGCGGTAAACATCAGTAACCTGACGATCGCCGACGCGCGCGATCCGGCCGCGGCGATCATCAGCCAGGCCGCGCTGACGCTCGCGCAAATGTCGTTCCTGAACAACCACCACGAGTCGGTGGCGGCGATCCTCAGCACCGGCCCGCTCTCGATCTACAACAGCACGTTCTCGGGCAACACGACGTCCGAGTCGGGCGGCGTCATCTTCGCTACCGCCGACACCACCATCGTGGACTCGGTCTTCAGCGACAACGCGAACGCCGGCATGGGACCCGCCGCGATCTTCATCGAGGGCGGCACGCTCACCGCGACCCGCACGACGTTCGTCCGGAACACGAGCGCCCCGGAGGCGACCGGGATCTGGGGCGGGGCCATCCACAGCCGGACCAGCGCGACCATCATCGACTGCACGTTCAGCGAGAACTCCGGTGAGCAGGGCGGCGCGATCTACGCCCGCGGAGCCCTTTCGATCCGCGGCTCCACGTTCAACGAGAACTGGGCCGTCCTGGGCGCGGCCGTCTACGTTGACGGCCCCGGCACCCAGGCCGAGATCGTCAACTCCACGTTCTCCGGCAACACCGCGATGCTGCTCGGCGGCGCCATCGTCAACGCCATGAACAGCACCCTCGCCATCGACAACAGCACCATCACCGGCAACACCGGCGGCGGGGGCGGCGGAGTCCTCAACGACGGCGTCTGCACGCTCCGCAGCACCATCGTGGCCGGGAACACCGGGGCCGCCGGGGCCGACGTCGGCGGGGCCACCGCGCTCACCGAAGACTCCGTCAACAACCTCATCGGCGACTCGGCCAGCGCCGGCGGCCTCATCCACGGCATGGGCGGCAACATCATCGGCGCCGACCCGCTGCTCGCCGGGCTCGCCGACAACGGCGGGCCGACCCTCACCCACCAACTGCTCGAGGGAAGCCCGGCCATCGGCACCGGCGCCAACCCGCGTGATCTCGAATTCGACCAGCGCGGCGATGGATTTGCCCGCGACGTCGACGGCGTCGACATCGGCGCGGTTGAGAGCGGAGAAGGCGGCGGGGGTGGTGGCGGTGGCGGCGGCGGAGGGGGTGGCGGCGGGGGCGGTGGCGGTGGCGGCCCACCCGCATTGATTGGGTCATTCTCAACCTCCAACCAATCGATCTCGCGCGGCGAAGGCGTCATCCTCACCGCCAGCGGCGTCCTCGGTGGCGCGGGGTCGGTCGCCCGCGTCGACTTCTATCTCGACGCCGACGGCGACACCGTCGCCGATCCCAGCGAGCGCATCGGCTTCGACACCACCGGCCAGGACGGCACCTACTCGCTCGAGTTCGACGACACCGTCGGCCTCATCCTGGGCAACGCCCGGTTTATCGCGATCGCCGTGGTCGATGGCCGCGCCCCGAGCCTCTCCGTCAGCACGACGATGATGATCCGGAACGCGATCCCCACCATCGCCGCGCTGACTCCCTCGGCCAGCGAGTTCGTGCAGGGCGACCGCGGGTTCACGCTGCTCGCCGACGCCGTCGACGTCGACGGATGGGTCCGGCGCGTCCGCTTCTACGTCGACCGCAACGCCGACGGCGTCGCCGACGCCAGCGAACTGCTCGGCGTCGACGAGGACCGCACCGACGGATTCTCCTACATCGTCACCCAGGAGCAATCGCTCGAGCTGCCGCTCGGGCCGCTCACGTTCCTGAGCGTCGCGTTCGACTCCAGCGGCGGCGTGTCCGCCACCATGCCCGTGACCGCCACGCTGCTGTTCACGACCGCCGCCGGCGACGGGCGCGAGGTGTACGGCACCGCCGACGCCGCCGACAAGACGAGCGTCACGACCGTCACCCGCGCCGGGCACGTGCTCGTCTTCGAAGAGGGCTGGGCCGTGGCGGACCTGCAGATGCTCACGGGAGCCCCCGACGCCATCGGCGACTCGGTGATCTGGCACGACCCCAACGACGGCAACGTCTACGTGGCCGCCCCGACCGCCGGCGGCCTGCTGCTGTTCACACGCTCACCGAGCGGTGCTTGGTCGCTCCGGAACCTCACCGCCGAGACCGACGCGGACAACTCGCCCACGCACGCCCTCACGACCTTCACCTCGACGGGCGGCGTCGTCGTCATCGCCGGGCTCACGGAGTCCGGGCGTCTGGTCGCGTTCGAGCAGACATTCGCCCGCCCCGATGCGCCGCCGACGTTCGCCTACCGGGACATCACGAGCGATCTGCTGTCGCAGGGGATGGTGACGCCCCGGTTCGAGTCGCTCATCAGCTACGTCACCACGTGGGACTCGTGGCACCTCGCGGGCATCGACACCACGGGCCGCATCCACTCCGTGTGGATCAACAAGCACGTCGAAGGCTTCACGACGTGGCGCACCGACGACCTCTCCGCCACCACCGGCGCCCCGGAAATCGCCGGCCAGCTCGCCGTCACGCTCACGTCGTGGGGCGGCATCAACCTCACCGGTCTCGATGAGAACGGCAACCTGCTCACCACCTGGTGGGTGCCCGAGTTCGCCGGCGAGTGGCGCGTCAACAACCTCACCGAGCAGTTCGGCGGGGCCACCTTCAAGGGCGGCAACGTCAGCGGCTATACCACGCCCTGGGGCGGGCTGAACTATGTCGGGATCGACGACGCCGGCAAGGTCACCGTCTACTGGTGGTCCCCGGGCGTCGAGAACTGGAGCGTGACCCCGCTGCTCCCCGAGTCGGTCCCCAGCGAGGACCTGCCGACCGGCGCGCTCACCAGCTCCTCATCCCCCACCGGCACGCTCAACGTCTACGGCGCCGCCGAAGACGGCGACGTGCTCCGGCTCTCGTGGGAGCCCGACCAGACCGACGCGGGCTGGACGGCGGAGAATCTGTCGGAAGTGGCGGAGCGGCAATAGGCCCCAACGGTGGGTGCCCGGCATCGGCCGCTTTGGGCAGATGCCGGTCGCCCATGGACCCTCGCCGGGGTCGGCCAAAGCCCCGACCCCGGGCACCCAGCACACACATCACGACGCCTCCACCGCGAACAAGTCATACTCTGCCCCGATCCGGATGAACCGATCCCGCTCCGCCACCGGGTCCACCCCCAGCGGGTCCCGCGGCGTGTCGTGCCTTCTCCCCAGCGCCCGGATCAGACCCTCCACTCCCGCCGGCTCGAACCGCACGATCACACTCGCGATCACGAGCGGCTCGCCGATCACGCGATGGGCCGCCCCCGCCGGGATCTCGACGCTCTCTCCCGCGTCGCGGTGGAAAAGCTCGCCGTTGATGTAGATGCCGACCGGGCCCTTCTCGACGGTGATCGTTTCGCTGGTGCGCCGATGGAAGTGCAGCGGCACGCCGTCGGGCCCCGCGCGGGCGAGGATGTGGCGGATGATGCCGTAGCGGCCGCCGGTGGAGTTCGCGTCCTCGAGGATCTGGAAGTAATCCCCGACGCTCCAGAAGGCCTCGACGGGCCAGATCCACTGCTCTTCGTGATGGTCCGGGTGGGGCTTGATCACGAGTGCTCTCCGCGGCGGTGAGGAACCGATTGGGCGAAGCGCGGGGGGCGAGGGGCACACGCGAACACAGCCGTATTGCCTCACAACATACATCCAACCCGACCCGACGCGAGCCCCGCTGCGGTTTCTCCGCCCCATACCCACATCCCCGAGGCATTCCGGGCCCGCACCGCGCGTATTTGGGGGAGCCCCGATGCGGCGTCGCGGGCTCGCTTGAAGGGTGCCCGTCATCGGCCGCTTTGGGACGATGGCGGAACAACCGCTCGCGAGCGAGCGATCACACGAGATGTCGGACACCACCAACCTTCATCGAGCGCCACCGCCCGAGTCACTCGCGTGCTCGGCTCACGGGTGGTCGCCTGCCGTTCAGCAACACGCCGATCGGAGTGTTTCGGACCAGCAACTGGTAGCTCACAAGAAGCACGGCGGTGGCGGTCACCATCAGAAGGATGAACTCCGCCAAGGGCGGCAGGTCGGTCCGCAGGAGCAGCGCCTGGCCCACGACGATGAGCGGAAGGTGGACCAGGTACAGCCAGTACGACGAGTCCGAGAGGTATCGCACCCAAGGCCGGTCTTTCGCGAACAGCGACTCGAAGAGGCCAAGCAGCCCGAAGGTCATCAGACACGCGTAGAGCGCTTGAATGAAGCAGGACACCCACCGCCGAGCGGCTTCGTCGGGGACGATTTCCGCCGCGCGCTGGGCCTGGTACCCGAACATCAAACCAAACGGCAGCACGACGAACGCGAGCGGCAGCATGACGTACCAGAAGCGCCCGAGCCGTGCGCTCGCTCCCCGCGCACAGCACATGAGCGCGCCGAAACCGAAGAACGTCGCGTAGTACAGCAGCACGTGCGGCGCCGGGAGAAGGCCGGCCGAGGTATCCGCCCCGAACCCGGGCACGGCCCCATCCATGTGCATCCGAGACTGCGTGACCATGGTGAGGGGCACAAGCCACACGAAGCACAGGGGCGCGGCGAACAGCCACGCCGGGAGCTTGACGCCGGGGAGGAGCCCCGTCAACAGAACAACAACGACGAACCCCGCGTTCAGCCAGCACAGAAACCACAAGAACCACAGGTGCTGGAAGAATCCATCGTCCCGCACCCGCGCGAGCAGCCCTTGGGAATCACCGCCCTCGGCCTCATGGCGCTCCCCCCCCCCCCCCCCCCCCCCCCCCCCCCCCCCCCCCCCCCCCCCCCGCCGCCCCCCCCAGCGCACCGCGCCACGGCCCCCGCCCCGCCGCCCTCGCCGCCACACGACCGCGCGCCTCCCCCAGCCGCGAGCTCCAACGCCGCACCGCCCGCGCACGGCGCGCGCGCGCGC
>CAZMCC010000076.1:11863-19164 GCA_964564695.1 uncultured Phycisphaeraceae bacterium
TCCGTGCCGATGCACGAAGCCAAGAACAACGGCGCGCTCGCGTCCGGCTTCGACCTCCTTGAAGTCGAGCGGCACCTTGAGCATGTTGGCGATGAACTCGACGGTCTGCTGGCCGTGGCGCATCGAGTCGGCGGGCCGCTCCCCCGCCGCGCTCGCGGCGTTCAAATCCGCACCCGCACGGAGCAGATGGCCCGCGACCTCGTCGCGCCCGAAGAAGCACGCGGTGTGCATGGGCGTGTTGCGGTCCTTGTAGGGAGCGCTGGGATTCGCCCCGACCTCGAGCAGGTACTTCGTCGCCTCGGGCCTGCCCATGATCGCGGTCCAGCCCAGCG
Organism: uncultured Phycisphaeraceae bacterium; assembly: GCA_964564695.1. GTDB lineage: Bacteria > Planctomycetota > Phycisphaerae > Phycisphaerales > UBA1924 > CAZMCC01. The sequence continues at coordinate 12,196 of CAZMCC010000076.1, forward strand.
GCGTGACACCAAGCGTCGGATCGTGCGCATCGAGCACCTCCGACCCGACCGTGTACGCCCGCAGCCCCTCCATGTCGCCATAGGCCGCGACCGCCCAGATATCGGTCGTGGGCGCCCGCTCCCGCGGCGCCCCCCCCACCCCCCCCACCCCCACCCCCCCCACCATAGCCGCCTCCCGCCGGATCTGCTCGGTCTTCTGCGAGATGACCCAGTCCGTGACGCCCCACATCGCCGGCACGATCGTCAGGCACCCCAGCAGCAGCGGCAGCGCGATCCGCCGGGCACGCTGCGACACCAGGTACGCCAGCCCGCGCCGACGCCAGAGCAGGGCGCTGAAGAAGCCGCTCAAGAGGAAAAACAGCGGCATGCGGAAGCCGTGGGTCGCCGAGACGAACACGTCGAGCGTTTCGGAGGACCGCTCGTCGGACACGATCCAGACGCCCCCGACATACGCCAAGGCCGCGTGCAGCGCGATGCCCAGCAGCATCGCGAACGAACGCAGGGCGTCGAGGTCGTGGCGGCGGTCGGCGGGGGAGGCGGGCGTGGTCTGGTTGGACATCCTGAGCGTCTCCTTCTTCAACCCCTGGCGCAAGACGATTGCACGCTTCCGGGCGTTGGTCCATCGGAAACCGACTCGCGGAGTTTCAAGGCACCGACGTGCCACCGAGTGCGGTCGCTTTGGGCCGCTCTCGGTGCGCTGTGCGTCGCTCGCGATCGATCTCGCGAGATGTCTGGGAGGGGGCGAGCAAGAGGTATCGACGCTGGACCACGGCAAGGGTGCAGCGAATATCCCCGCGCAGTAGCACCGAGAGCCGCCCAAAGCCGCGGCACTCGGTGGCACGGCACAGGTCGCCCGACGGTCTCAAAGCGGAGGACACTCGGTGCCACGCTCCCATTCTTCGGCTTGGCGCCGTCGTCACCCTGCTCGATCCATCGGCGGGGCTGTCCCACGTGGACAGCTGTTGCCGCATGGCGAGGCCCTCGGCGCTGGTTGCCGCGAGCAACGCCCAGGTGCTCCGCCTGCTCTCCTCGGGCCTGAGGGCTATCCCCAGGAAGTTCACGCTGGGCGTCCGCTGGTTGCCGGGCGAGTCGTGGGAGGGGCCCGACGACACGGCGCCGCTGCCGGGTCTGGCAGAGCTTTCATCGGAGGAACCGGCCCTTCTGACCTTCACGAGCGGGTCCACCGGTCGTCCCAAGGCCGCGGTGCGATCGCACGGGCTCCTGCTGGCGCAGCAGCACGCGCTCACCGCTGCGCTCGGCCTCGAAGCGGGCACCTCGGATCTTACGACGCTTCCGGTGTTCGTGCTCAGCAACATGGGCGCGGGCGTGACGAGCATCATTCCCGACGCCGACCTGCGGGTCCCCGGCGCGATCGATGCCCAGCCCGTCCTGGCACAGATCGAGCGTCATGCCCCATCGAGTGTCGTGGCGTCGCCTGCGCTGTTGACGCGACTCGTCGAGGCGGGCAACGACGCCCAAAGACCGATGCGCTCGTTCCGCAGGGTGTTCACGGGCGGGGCGCCGGTGTTCTGGCATGTTCTCGATTCGCTGTCCGGGGCGACCGGTGCGCGGGTGTTCGCCGTGTACGGATCGACGGAGGCCGAGCCGATCGCGGAGATCGCCTTCGACCAGCTCACGCCCGAGGATCGCCTCGCGACGCTGCGCGGCGGCGGACTTCCCGCGGGCGTTCCCGTGCCGCAGGTGCGCCTCCGCGTCATCCCGGACCGCTGGGGGGTTCCCATCGGCCCATACGAGTCCGCGGCCTTCGAGAACCTGTCGATGCCGACGGGCCAGATCGGCGAGATCGTCGTCACCGGCCAGCACGTTTTGAAGGGCTACCTGGACGGGAACGGTGATAACGAGACCAAGTGTCGCGTGGAGAGCGAAGTCTGGCACCGCACTGGAGATTCAGGATACCTGGACGACCGCGGCAGGCTGTGGCTGACCGGTCGTTGCCAAGGCAGAGTCGTGGACGAGCGGGGCGTGGTCTATCCCCTTCAGGTCGAGGGCGCTGCCCATGCGATGTTCGATCTGCGCCGAGCGGCGCTCATGTGCTGCCGATCGAAGCGGCTGCTCATCGTCGAGCCGGGCCGCGGATTCAGCGCCGGGTCGGAGCCCGCACTCCTCGAGAAACTCGATTGGGCGCGATTGGAAAGTGTCGTCGCCGTGGATCGACTCCCGGTTGACCGACGCCACAACGCCAAGATCGATTATCCGGCGCTCGTTCGGTTGATCGAGCGGCTTCCACGATTTAAGCGTGGCTGGGCGTAAGCCCCAACGCCCGCGTCCCTTGACCCTCGGGTGCGCGGCGTCGTTCGGCGGTGAGGCACCCGGCCCGCACCCGGAGTTTGTGCCAGGAGCGGCTGGGTCACCACGTACACCCTGCACGGCGCCCACATCGCCACCTTCTCGGAGTTGCCCAACCAGGCGCGGACGGCCTGCATCGGGTGGCGCTCCATGAGCTCAGTCTGCCGGGTCTCCGCCTCAGCGGCCGGACCCAACCTTCCCCGGGAGACCCGCTTTGGCAAAGTGCGCAACTTGACGGACGCTACCGCTCAGCAGCGTGCTCGTGCGAGTCGAGCGAGGGCTCTTCCGCGGGATTCCCTGGCAGCGAGGGTCTGCGGCGTTCGGTTCATCGCGGACTCTATACTGACAACACCGTCGCTCAGGTTGGGGCCAAGCTGGGCGGCGCAATCATCGTCAAAGGGAATGTACCTGAGCGGCTCGGTGCCGGGAAGTGCGATGCCGTATTGCCCGGACGCGAATATCCGTCCGGCGACCGGGCACCAGCGAATTCAGTTACTGCCCGGCGGGACCGCGAGGGAACTGATCGCCGAAGCCGCCTCGGGCGCTTTGACCTCGAGGGCTGTCTCTTGACCCGCGACGGCAACGATCTTCGGAATGCCCGCCGCGTTGAGGTCGGCGCCGGCCCGAGCGGCGTCCAGCACCTTAAAGCTCAGACTGTTCCCGAAGAAGCCCGGGGTGACGTAGTAGGTGCCCGCTGGTAGCTTCGGGAGCTCCCCGGTGGCGAAATTCGCCGCCGCGGTTCCAGATCCCACGGTCGGGAACGTATACACCGATGATCCGTCGGCGGCGATGAATGAAACTGCGCCGCCCGTGTGTTCGATCCTGTTGTCCGCCTTCTGCACCTCCGTCAGTTGCACGCGGACCGGAGCGTTCCCCTGCAAAGGCGTGATCACGATGTCGCCTAACTCGACATCCGCAGGCGAGCGGGGGAGCTGAACAAGTTTGACGGCCCCACTGTTGTGCACGAACACCAGCTCACATGGCTGCATCCGCTCCACCAGCAGGCGGAAACGCCCGCCCTCCGGCTTGCGTGGCTCGCCCAAGATTCCTCGAACGCTGCAGGACGCGCTCAGTAGCTGGGCATTGTCATCCACTAATCGGCCTGTCACAAAGACAGGTTCGCCGAGTTGGATCGTGATGCTCGCTGTCGCGGCAGCGGGCGGCACGTCAACCCAGTAAAGTGACTGCACGGCGTAGGACCTGATCAAGCGCCGCAGGTTCTCGAGGGAGCCGCGAAACTCGCCGCACCCCCGTATCAGCCGCACGGCCAGGCGAGGTTCGTCCGTGCCCACCGCGATCTGGACGACCAGCACCCCGTTCACATCCGTCGCCCCGCCCGCTTGAGCCGTCGAACTGACCACACACACGGGCGCCCCTTCAACCGGCTGGCCGGCCGCGTCGCGAACGGTCACGGACACCGCGACGGGTCTTGGGTCCGCCCTCGCCTGATGAGTGATCGTCACCATCGCGAGGAGCAGTCCACAGAGCAACGGGAGTGAGCGGATCATCGGCCTAAGTCTCCGTTTCCAAAGAACGAACGGGGTCGAGAGAGGAGGTCGCCAACCGCGTTGCTGATGAGCGCCGAATCGTATTCGATTGTCCGGCCGGTGAAGGCCGCGATGTTGGAGTGGACGTGGTGGTCGAAGGATTGCCCCATCGCGGCGTTGGGGTAATCCAAAGGTCCGATTGCGTTTCGCTGGGACCACTGGTTCACGATGAGGTCGGGAGCGTGGCACCGAGTATCCGTTGACGTGCCACCGAGTGCGCCAGCTTTCGCAAGCGTCCCCAAACGCCCCGAAATCCGCCCACGCCGCGAATCTCCGTGGCACGTCGGAAACACCCGCCCCCTACCATTCCTCCATGCCGTACTACACCAAACTCGGCCTCCTCCCCAAGAAGCGCCACGTCCAGTTCCGCCGTCCCGACGGCGTGCTCTACTCCGAAGAACTCTTCGGCACCGAGGGCTTCAGCGGCCCCAGCTCCACCATGTACCACATCCACCCCCCGACCCAGGTCGCGGGGTGGAAGAAGATGTACTCCACCAAGGTCGAGTACGTCGAGCAAGACGTGATGCGCATGCGCCACGTCAAGTCCGGCCCGCTCAAGGCCAAGGGCGACTTCGTCACCGGGCGCGTCGTCCTCTTCGGCAACTCCGACTGCGAGATGTCCGTCTGCAACCCGGCGGAGCAGATGGAGGCCAAAGTCTCGGGCGGCACGACCCCCTACCACTTCAAAAACGCCCAGGGCGACGAGTGCCACTTCATCCACTTCGGCTCCGGCCTCTGCCACACCATGATGGGGACGATCCGCTTCGGCCCCAAGGACTACCTCGTCATCCCCAAGGGTGTCATCTACACCGTCATCTGGGACAAGCGCGCGAGCGGCCCCGACGGCAAGCCCGCCGACGGCGGCCCCGCCATCGACACCATGCCCTACGGCAAGGTCCTCCTCATCGAGACCACCAACGGCTCGCACATCGGCCCCCCCAAGCGCTACGTCTCCAAGGTCCAGGGGCAGTTCCTCGAGCACGCCCCTTACTGCGAGCGCGACCTCCGCCTCCCCGAACTCCCCATGACCTTCGACCAGCGCGGCGACTTCCCCGTCCGCATCAAGGCCCGCGACGTCGTCCACGAATACGTCTACCACTACCACCCCCTCGACATCGTCGGCTGGGACGGCTGCTACTACCCCTTCGCCTTCAACATCGACGACTTCAGCCCCATCACCGGCAAGCTCCACATGCCGCCGCCGATCCACCAGACCTTCGAGGCCCACAACTTCGTCATCTGCTCCTTCTGCCCGCGCATGCTCGACTACCACCCCCAGTCGATCAAGGTCCCCTACAACCACTCCAACCTCGACTCCGACGAAGTCCTCTATTACGTCGAGGGCAACTTCGGCTCCCGCAAGGGCATCGAGATCGGCAGCCTCACCGCCCACCCCCAGGGCATCCCCCACGGCCCGCACCCCGGCACCATCGAGGCCTCCCTCACCGCCACGCACACCGGCGAGCTCGCGGTGATGTGCGACACCTTCCGCCCGCTCTTCCCGACGAAGGCCGCCATCGACCTCGACGACATGAAGTACCCCGCGAGCTGGGAGGGCGAGCATTTCCCCGGGCTTTCGAGCGGCAAAATGCACCTCAACGGCGCGACGGTGCCCCCCGCGTCGGCGGCCGCGTTCCCCAGGGACGTCGACCCGGTCCCCGTCATCAAGGCCGACGTCGCTTCGATCGTGCAGCCCGCGCCGCACACGACCAACGGCAACGGCAAGGCCGCCGGAACGCCGGGGGACACGGCGAACGTGTGGGCGCCCTAAACGCCCAGCAACCGTCTCTACGCCGGCGCAACCTGAGCATGACGCGGCAGCCGCCGGAGCCACCACGCGCGCAGTTCGTCGTGCGCCGCCATCGGCGGGCCGAACGTCTCGGCCAGCGTGTCCGCGAGTTCCACGGCGCCCTCGGGAATGCCTACACACACCTGCTGCTCGCAGCGCTCCCGAACCCGCGCTGCCACCCGGTCGAGGGCGGCATCGTCTTCCGGAATGGGCAGCGCGAGCACCTGCTTGGCGCTGAGCTTGATCGCGTCGGCACTCATCGCCGCCCCCGCGTGCCGCGTGAGCGCGATCGCGGACGCCGCCGGTGAGGCAAGCGCGGCCGCGACGTGCCACAGCTTCGCCGGGTCCTTCGGCGTCACCGTGATCACCGGCACGCACGGCAGCAACTCCCCCGCCGGATCCGGCAACACCTCGAGCACGCGCGTCTGCGTCGCGAGCAGGAGCTTGGGAACGAGGCGGGCCTTCGCCCACGCGCTCAGCATGCGCGCGTCAGCGTCGCCGCGGGCGGCCGCCGCGTCGATCGCATCCAGGTCGACCCGCGGGTGCCGCCACACCTGCCCATGAATCCTCGTCGTGATCCGTCCCCACAGCGATTCGAGCGGAGCGATGAGACCGGAGGTAATGAGTTTGGGGCGGCGTGAATGCGGGTCACCGGCGGGCACTTCGTCGTCGACGATGCACCCGCGCAGCCCGTAGTACTGGTCGCGAAAGTCCGCCGTCGCGTCGGCGAGGTCGGCGAGTGTGCGCTTGCCGCGGATGATGACGTTCGGGATGCCATCGGCGTCGGCGAAGAGGTGCGACCAGCTCGGGCGTCCGGCGAGATCGGCGGTGTCAACGTCAATCGCCGCCAGAGACGTGAACCGCGTCCCCGCGCTCCGGCGCAGCGAGACGCCGCCCGCCACGTGCTTGTGCAGGGCGATCGCGCACGTCGCCACGCTCGCGCCCGTGAACGCCCCCGACGGGGCGGCCCACAAGGCCGTCGGCACGCACGCCCCCAGCACCGCCTGGCGCACGCGTCCCGCGTGCTCCACCGCGAGCAGCGACCGCGGCAGCACAAGCCCCACCCGCCCGCCCGGGCGCGCAAGCTGCGTGGCAAGGAGAAGGAACGCCGCCGCCGTGTCCGCGTAGCCGCGCAGCGCGCCGGCGAACCGGGCCCGCAGCAGCGCCCGGACCCCCGGATCGACGGCCGTCGCCGACTGGAGTTGGTTGAGAAAGGGAGGATTTCCGAGGACCACGTCGAAGCCGCCGCGCGCAGGGCGGCCCGAAGATCTCCCTCCGCAACGCGGAGGGGGAAATGCTTGCTCGGCGTCCAGCCGAGCAAGCGAG
>CAZMCC010000077.1:0-18983 GCA_964564695.1 uncultured Phycisphaeraceae bacterium
TCTCTTCTTGACGTCGAAGTTCCACGACACGTCGGTGACGAGGTCGCGGATCAGGGGGAAGCTCTTCATCGGCTCGATGCTCACTGGCTCGCCGGGCGGCAGCGTGTCCATCCGCGTCATGCACATGAGCTTCGGCTTGCCGTTAATTTCCGCGGAGCACGAGCCGCACTTGCCGGCCTTGCAGTTCCAGCGGCACGCGAGGTCCGGGGCGCTCTCGGCCTGGATCTGGTGCACGGCATCCAGAACGACCATCCCCTCGGTGATGTCCGTTGTGTAGGTCTTGAACTCGGCGGCCTTCGAGTCGCCGCGCCAGATGTTGAAGGTGGTCTTCGCCATGGGGTCGTATCCGTGCGGCGCTCGCGGCCGCGGAGGGAAAGTCGTGGAGCCGGCTTACTTGTTTTCCTCGATCACCTGCTGCAGCTCGGACGGGACCGTGCGGGTCGGCTGCCGGATGAGCTGCATCTCCCCACCCTGGCCGCGCCGCAGCACGATGTTGAACTTCGAGCACTCGTCGCTCTTGCTGGGATAGTCGTCGCGGAACTGGGCCCCGCGGCTCTCCTTGCGGTCGATCGCGGCCTTCGTCACGGCTTCGGAGATCGTCAGCATGTTCCGCAGATCGATCGCGGTGTGCCACCCCGGGTTGTACTCGCGGTGCCCGTCTGCGCCGGCCTTCTCGGCCCGCTTCTTGAGCTGCTGGATGCTCTCGAGCGCCTTCACCATCTCGGCCTCGATGCGGACGATGCCGACCCAGTCCTGCATGACGTTCTGCAGGTCGTGCTGGATGGCGTACGGCGACTCGGCCCCGGGACCCACGCCGCGCTCGAACGGCGTGAGCGCCTCGCGGATCGCGGCGTCGGCCTGGTCCTGGTTGACCTTGCCGCTGCCGGCGTGCTGCTTGGCAAACTTCGCCGCGTGCTCGCCGGCGAGCTTGCCGAAAACGACGAGGTCGGAGAGCGAGTTGCCGCCGAGGCGGTTCGCTCCGTGCAGCCCCGCGGCCACTTCACCCGCCGCGAACAGCCCCGGCACCGTCGACATCTGGGTGTCGCCGTCGACCTTGACGCCGCCCATGACATAGTGGGTCGTCGGGCCGACTTCCATCGGCTCCTTGGTGATGTCGAGGCCCGCGAGCTGGTGGAACTGGTGGTACATGCTCGGGAGCTTCTTCTTGATGTGCTCCTCGCTCTTGGGGATCTTCTCCTTGATCCACGCGATGTCGAGGTAGACGCCGCCGTGCGGCGAGCCACGCCCGGCCTTCACCTCGCGGTTGATGCAGCGGGCGACGTGGTCGCGGGTGAGCAGCTCGGGCGGACGCCGGGCCGACTTGTCGCCCTGCGTGTAGCGCCAGCCCTCTTCTTCGTTGTCGGCGGTCGACGACTTGTAGTTGTCGGGGATGTCGTCGAACATGAACCGCTTGCCATCCTTGTTCCGCAGCACGCCGCCCTCGCCGCGCACGCCCTCGGTAACGAGGATGCCCCGCACGCTCGGCGGCCACACCATTCCCGTCGGGTGGAACTGGACGAACTCCATGTCCATGAGGTCGGCGCCGGCGCGGTACGCGACCGCCTGGCCGTCGCCGGTGTATTCCCACGAGTTGCTCGAGATGCGGAACGCACGCCCGATGCCGCCGGTGGCGAGCACCACGGCCTTCGCGTGCCACACGCGGAACCGCCCGCGCTCGCGGTCATACCCGACCACGCCGACAACGCGCCCGGCGTCCATCAGCAGGTCGATGACCGTCATCTCCATGAACACTTCCATGCCCGAGTGCACGCCGTGGTCCTGAAGCGTGCGGATCATCTCCAAACCAGTTCGGTCGCCGACGTGGGCGAGGCGCGGGTAGCGGTGGCCGCCGAAGTTGCGCTGGAGGATGCGTCCGTCCTGTGTGCGATCGAACACGGCGCCCCAGGCCTCGAGTTCGCGGACGCGGGCCGGGGCCTCCTTGGCATGGAGTTCAGCCATGCGCCAGTTGTTGAGGTACTGCCCGCCGCGCATCGTGTCGGCGAAGTGCACCTTCCAGCTGTCGCGGTCGTCGACGTTGGCCATGGCCGCGGCCATACCGCCCTCGGCCATGACCGTGTGGGCCTTGCCCAGCAGGCTCTTGCAGATGACGGCCGTCTTGCAGCCCATCGAGGAGGACTCGATCGCGGCCCGCAGGCCGGCGCCGCCGGCGCCGATGACCAGGACGTCGTGTTCGTGGTGGATGCACTCGCCGATGCTTGCCATGGATCAGAATTCCCTTGGTCGATGCCTTTAGAAGAGCCGGTAGTCGTGGATGTATCCCATCGAGCACAGCCGCACGTAGACGTCGCAGCCCGCGACCCAGAAGAGGCTGCACCACGCGTACACCATGTGCCGCTTGTTGAGGCACGAGACGCAGTCGTACACCTTCTTGCGGACCGGGTGGCCGCTCAGCCGGTCGAGCGCGCCGCCGACGATGTGCCGGATCGAGTGGCAGCTGAGGGTGTAGCTCCCCAGCAGGAGCACGTTGCCGAGCAGCATCAGCGACCCGACAGCGACGCCGAAGTGCTTGGGCGAGTGATGATCGCCCGGCACGTCCGTGAACCAGAACCCGATCCACGCGTCGTACGCCAGGAAGAACAGGAAGATGACCGCCAGGTAGGCGAAGTAGCGGTGGATGTTCTGGAGGATGAGCGGGAACTTGGCCTCGCCGCGATACTTCTTGCCGCGGGCCTTGGGCTCGCCGACGGTGCAGCTCAGCGGGTCGGCCCAGAAGGCCTTGTAGTACGCCCCGCGGTAGTAATAGCACGTGAACCGGAACCCGCCGGGGGCCCACAGGATCAGCAGCGCCGGGCTGAACGCCAGGAACCCCGGCCAGGGCAGCCAGCTCGGCACATCCCCAAACCACGAGTGGGGCGATTTCCCCCAGATCTCCGGCGAATAGAACGGCGACAGGTACTGGGCCCCGCCCCCGCTGAAGTGGTAGTGATTCCCCTGAAACGCAGCCCACGTCGCGTAGACGATGAAGCTGCCGAACACGAGGAACGTGATCAGCGGCTGAACCCACCAGCTATCGCGCCTGAGCGTCTGTCCAAGGCCGCGGGGCGTGGGCAGCATCTGGGGCAGCGGAACATCAATTCGAGCCATCAACCGTCTCCTGCCGGGCCTGCCGGCAATGCGAACGGGAGCATACCACGCTAAACATGGGGGAGTTTATGTGGCTCAGTCGGCCCCGACTTCCGGGACCCGCACACAGCGTTGTGGGCCGGCCGCGGTCTTTCCGGCCCTGCCGGGTGACCTGGCCGTTTGTGCCGACCCACGCCCCCCATGCCGTCCGCGCCGCCCGGGTCACCCATGCGGATCGGGCCGCCGGGCGACCTCCCTCGCTCCTTCATCCGACACCGACCGAATCCCGATGGAAGATCGTCCACCAAGCCCGCCCCTGAACCGTTGCCCCACCCCCAACCCACCCCCAAGGCCATGACCGCCCCAACCCCAGTGCCGCAATACCGATTGTTGTTCGTGGACGACGAGCCCCGCGTGCTCGACGCTATCCGCCAGGTGCTCCAGACCGAGAGCTGGCGGTGGCAGACCCTCTTCGCCGGCAGCGTCGAAGAGGCCCTCGCCGTATCCGCCGCGAACCCGCCCGACATCGTCGTGGCCGACGTGACCATGCCTCTGCGGGACGGGCTCGAGTTGCTCAGCGAATTCAAGAGCCGTCCCGAGCTGGCGCACATCCCGGTGATCATGCTCACCGGCAAGGGCGACTCGGGCCTCAAGCGCACGGCGCTGGAGCTCGGCGCCGTCGACCTGCTCACCAAGCCCATCCAGTCCGCGGACCTCAAGGCCCGGATCGACAACGTCCTGCGGATCAAGGAGTACGAGGACCGGCTGCGCCGGCACGCCGAGGACCTCGAAGCCCGCGTCGCCGAGCGCACCCGCGACCTCGAGCACTCGCGCGTCGAACTCCTCATGCGCCTCGCCATGGCGGGCGAGTACCGCGACTCCGACACCGGCCGCCACGTCGTCCGCGTCGCCCGCGTCTCGCGCCTGATCGCCGAGCACCTGGGCCTGCCCAGGGACGAGTGCGACAAGATCTTCATCGCCAGCGCCCTGCACGACATCGGCAAGATCGGCGTCCCCGACAGCATCCTCCGCAAGGCCGGCCCGCTCACCCCCGAGGAACGGGCCGAAATGCAGAAGCACAGCGAGATCGGCGAGGCCATCCTCCGCGGGAGCGGTGCCATGAGCGAGGCCGTCGTCCACCACCTCCCCGCCGGCGACCGGCACAACGCGCTGCTCGACATGGCGGCCCGCATCGCCCTGCACCATCACGAGCGCTGGGACTCGACCGGCTACCCGCACAAGCTGGGCCAGCTCGCGATCCCGATCGAGGCCCGCATCGTCGGGGCCGCCGACGTCTTCGACGCCCTGTGCAGCGAACGCCCGTACAAGAAGGCGATGCCGCCGCACGAGGTGCGCAAGATCATGTCGAGCGAGTCGGGGCGCCACTTCGATCCGCAGGTCTGGGCCGCGATGGAGACCCGGTGGGAGGACATCCTCGCCATCGCCCGCGACCTCAGCGACGGGCCCGCGCCCGCGAAGTCGGCCGCGGCGTAGCACACGTTCTGCTCGCGCTTCTTCGCCCGTATCCTCCCGGGCGTGGACATCCTCAGCGCCATCGGCAACACCTCGCTCGTCCGCCTTCAACGGGTGGTCCCCCCCGGGTGCGCCGCCATCTACGCCAAGCTCGAGTGGGAGAACCCCACCGGCAGCATGAAGGACCGCATGGCCCGGGCCGTCATCGAACAGGCCGAGGCCGACGGCCGCCTCAAGCCCGGCGACACCGTCGTCGAATACACCGGCGGCAGCACCGGCGCCTCGCTCGCTCTCGTGTGCGCCGCCAGGGGCTACCGCATCAAGATCGTCAGCTCCGACGCCTTCAGCCGCGAGAAGCTCGACCACATGGCCGCACTCGGAGCCCAGCTCACCCTCGTCCCCAGCGAAGGCGGCAAGACCACGCGCACGCTCATCCTCGACATGATCGAGACCGCCCGCGTCATCGCCACCGAGCCGAGGACGTTCTGGACCGACCAGCTGAACAACCACGACAGCATCGCCGGCTACCACACGCTCGGGGAAGAGATCCTCGAGCAGACCGGCGGCAAGGTCGACGCCTTCGTGCAGTGCGTCGGCACCGGCGCCTCGAGCCGCGGCGTCGCGAACGTGCTCAAACGCGCCAAGCCGGGGGCCACGATCGTCGCCGTCGAACCCGCCGAATCGGCCGTGCTCTCTGGTGGCCCGCCGGGACCGCACAAGATCGAAGGGGTCGGCATCGGCTACACCCCGCCGCTGTGGGAACCGTCGGTGATCGACGAGGTCATGCCGATCGCGACCGCCGACGCGAAGGCCATGGCCCGGCGCCTGGCCCGCGAAGAGGCCCTCTTCGCCGGCACATCCTCCGGGGCGAACGTGCTCGCCGCGATCGCCCTGGGCCAGCGGCTCGGCCCCGACGCGACCGTCGTCACGCTCATGTGCGACTCGGGGCTCAAGTACGTGAGCACGGACGTGTACCGGCGCGAAACGCCTTAGCATCTGGACGCCGGACCTGAGTCTTCGAAGGTCCGGGTCGCTCGCATGACCAGCGCCGAATCACTCCCCCGGCGTCTCGCGTTCCCGCTTCCACTCCACCATCGCCGCCCCGTCCCCGCGCCGCAGCTCGACAAACAGCAGCGCCGACACCACCGTGAGCCCGCCCAGCGCCAGGAACGCCCGATGAATGCCCGTGATCATCGTCGACGTGTTCGCCACGCTGTGGTGCGTGTCGCCCAGGAACAACGCCGTCGTCAGCGACGCGACCGCGACGCCGAAGCTCATCGACATCTGCTGGAACGTGCTCGCGATCGTCGCCCCCATGCTCGCCTGCTGGTCCGCAAGGTCTGAATACACCAGTGTGTTCATGCTCGTGAACTGCAGCGACGACAGGAACCCGAAGGCCATCGCCTGCACAAGGATCACCCACACCGGCGTCCCCGGCCCGATCGTCGCGAACGTCGCGATGACCACCCCCACCAGCACCGTGTTGAGAATCAGCACGCGCCGATACCCCAGCGTCCGCAATATCCGCGGCACGAACACGCGCACCCCCATCGCCGCCAGCGGCTGCGGCATGATCAAGAGCCCCGAATTCACCGGCGAGTGCCCCAGACCAATCTGGTACAAGAGCGGCAGCAGGAACGGCATCCCGCCGATGCCGAGTCGCGTCACGAAGCTCCCCACGACCGCGACTCGAAAGGTCCGGATCTTGAAGTACCCCAGCGTCAGCAGCGGGAACGCCCGCCGCCGTGCGTGCAGCGCGTACGCCACGAGGCACACCGCGCCCATCCCCAGCAGCAGCGCCTCACCGAACGGCGCCAGCGTGTGCTCCCCGAAGATCTCGAGCACATACGACACCATCGCCACGCCCGCCCCGAACAGCACAAGCCCGATGATGTCGAGCGGGCGACGGCTCTCGGACCGGTAGTCCGGCATGTGCCGCCACGCCAAGACCATCCCCAACACCCCGATCGGCAGGTTCACGACGAAGATCGTCCGCCAGTGCGAGTACGACACGATCAGCCCGCCCGCGAGCGGGCCCACCAGCGGCCCGATCAGCGCCGGAATCGCCACGAAGCTCGTCGCGCGCAGCAGCTCTCCCCGTGCGAACGTGCGCACCAGCGTGATCCGCCCCACCGGCACCATCAGCGCCCCGCCGATGCCCTGCAGGATCCGCGAGGCGACGAGAGTCGGCATGCTCACGCTCAACCCGCACGCGAGCGACCCGAGCGTGAAGATCCCCACCGCCGCCAGAAACACGCGCCGCGTCCCAAACCGGTCGGCGATCCACCCGCTCAACGGAATGAATACCGCGAGGCTCAGCGTGTAGCTCGTCAGCGCCGCCTTCATGCTGAGCGGCGCCACCCGCAGCGCGTGCGCGACCGTCGGCACCGCCGTGTTCAGGATCGTTGCGTCGAGCGACTCCATGAACAGCGCCACCGCGACGAGCCACGGCAGCAGGCGGCGTGCACCCCCCGTGACCGGCGCCGACGCGCGGTCGGCGATCCCGGGCGCTGGGGTGGCAGGGAGTTCAACCATGAGGCAAGCGAGTATTGCGCGCCCGTCACCCCCCCGTCACCCGGCCGCCGCCCGCGCGACGAGACGACCGTGCCCGCGCCCCCCGCAAGCGTCTTACTGAGTCGTGGTCGGCGCACGAGCCGGCGTCGCCGCCGCGCTCGTCTCCTGCGGCACTTCCCACCCGCCCCCGAGGGACTTGTAGATCGCGATCAGGCTCGTGCTGACCTGGGCGTCGCTCTCGGCGAGCTGGTCCTCAAGCAGGAACAGGGCCCGCTGCGTGTCGAGCACGTTCAGGAAGTCCGTCAGGCCGCGGGTCCACAGGTCGTTCGCAAACTCCACGGCCTTGCGGTCCGCGTCGACGGCGAGGGCCAGCGACTCGCGCCGCTCCTTCACCCGCGCGTACGCCACCAGCGCGTTCGCCACGTCCTCGTATGCCTCGAGCACCGTCCGCTCATACTGCACGAGCGCCTGCTCCTGCTGCGCCTCGCGCACCTGGATCGTGCTGCGGATCCGTCCCGCGTCGAAGATCGGCCAGCGGACCGCGAGCGGGCCGGCGCTCCACGTCCGACTGTCGCCGCTAAAGAGGTTGCCCATGTCCTCGCTCTCGACCCCGAACGAGCCGCTGAGCGTGAACCGCGGGTACAAGTCCGCGGTCGCTACGCCGACTCGGGCGGTTGCGGCGGCGAGCGACCGCTCCGCGCGCCGGATGTCCGGGCGCCGACGGAGCAGTTCAGCGGGCATCCCGACGAGCACCGCCTCGGGCGTCGGCGGCACGGGGGCCGTCGCCTCCAGCTCGGGCGCGAGCGTGCCGGGGCGCTTGCCCAGCAGCACGTCGAGCCGGAACGCGGCCCGCTTGAGGTCGGTCTTCAGGGGCGGGATCTGTGAGCGGGTCGCTTCGAGCTGCGCGGTCGCCTGGGCGACCTGCAGGTCGGTCCCCAGCCCGGCCGCGAGTCGGTCCTTCGAGAGCCCGAGCGTGTCCTGCTGGATGCGGACGTTCTCGTTGGCGATCGTGAGACGGGCCTGGGCCGAGCGGTATTCGACGTAGTTGCGGGCGACCTCCGAAAGCAGCACCACCCGCGCGTCGCGCTGCGACTCGACGGCCGAGTCGACTTCGGCCTCGGCCGCCTCGACCGAGCGGCGCACGCGCCCGAACACGTCGATCTCCCACGTCGCGTCGAAGCCGGCGTCGTAGAAGTCGGACTCCTCGCCCGGCGAGCCGAATTCGCCGCCGAACGAGTTCTCGCTGGCGCGGTCGTACGACGCCGATGCGCCCACGCCGACCGTCGGGAACTGATCGGCCGCCACGACGCCGCGGAGAGCCCGGGCCTCGCGCACGCGGGCCGCTGCTTCCTTGAGGTCGAGGTTGCCCACCAGCGACCGGTCGACGAGCGACTCGAGCGTGGGGTCCTCGAATGCCTTCCACCACTCGCGCAGGTCGGCCTGCCCGGCTTGGAGCCCGCCTTCGAGCGGCTCGGGCCACTGGTCGGCCGACGACCCCGCCTTCGGCGAGGCGTAGTCGGGCCCGACGCTGCAACCCGCGAGAGCGATGAGGACGACGGCGGAGATGGTGGCGTGGCGGATCATGGAGTCGCGTGGAGAAGAGGTCCGGGATTCAGGAAGTGGTGACCAGGCGGGGATGGGCCGCGGTCGCGTGACCGTTCGCACCCGTGTGCCCCGCCCCCCCCGCCCCCCCCACTCCCCCCACTCCCGACGCACCCGAGGACTGGTGAAGGTCGGCGTTGGGCGTGTGCGGGTGCACCGTCCGCTTGCCGGCGATGAGCACGTAGATCGACGGCACGATGAACAGGGTGAAGAACGTCGAGATCGCCATGCCGCTGACCAGCACGATGCCGATGCTGTTGCGGGCCTCGGCGCCCGCGCCCGAGACGAGCACGAGCGGGAAGTGCCCGAACACCGTCGCGGCCGACGTCATGAGGATCGGACGCAGGCGCGTCGCCGAGGCCTTCTTCACGGCGTCGCGCTTGCTCAGCCCCTCCTCGCGGAGGTGGTTGGCGAACTCGACGATGAGGATGCCGTTCTTGGCGACCAGCCCGACGAGCGTGATGAGCCCGACCTGCGAGTAGATGTTGATGGTCGTCACGCCGCTGTAGGTGAACACCAGGGCTCCCGTGAGCGCCAGCGGCACCGAGCCGAGCAGCACGATGAACGGGTCGCGGAAGCTCCCGAACTGTGCCGCGAGCACGAGGTAGATGAGCCCGATCGCGAACCCGAGGGTCGACACCAGCGTCGCGCCCTCGGTGCGCATCTGGCGGCTCTCGCCGGCGTAGTCGATGGCGTAGCCCGGAGGGATGATCCCCCTGGCCGCCGTCTCGAGCGCCGAGAGGGCTTCTTCCTTCGTGACCCCCGGGGCCACCACGCCGTAGACCTTCGCGCTGTTGCGCTGCTGGAAACGGGTGAGCACGCGCGGCACGGCCTCGGTGCGCAGCGTCACGAGCGAACGGAGCGAGACCGACCCGCCGTCCCGCGTGCGGACCTTGAGCTCGAGCAGCTGCTCGGGCGTGCGCCGCTGCTCGTCACCGATCTGCGGGATGACCTTGTAGCTCCGCCCCGAGTAGTTGAACCTGTTCACGTAGTTGCCCGAGAGCAGCACCGCGAGGTTCTGCCCGATGTCGGCCATGTCGAGCCCGAGGTCCGCGACCTTCTTGCGGTCGATTTCGATCTTGGTCTGCGGCAGGTCGATCTTGAGGTCCGAGTCGATGTACACGAACTTGCCGCTCGCGTACCCGGCCCCGATGAGCTGGCCGATCGTCGGCTCCATCTCCTGCGCCTCCTCGGCGCTGGTGACCATGAGCTCGACGTCGAACTGCCCGGCTCCCGGCAGCGGCGCCGGGCGGATGGCGATGGACCTCAGGTCCTCGATCGCCATGAGCTTGCCGATCACCTCGCCCTGGATCGGCTCGGTCGTCCGCGTGCGCTTGTCCCAGTCGACGGTCTGGATGCCGCCGAAGCCGCCGCCCATGTTGAGCTCGGCGATCTGGAAGAAGAACTTCGCCTCTTCGACCGACATGAACGCCTCGGCGACCTTCTTGAACCCGCGGACCGTGTAGTTGAGGGTGGACTCCGGGGCCGTCTGCACGACGGCGAACACGATGCCCTCGTCCTCGGTCGGCGCAAGCTCCTGCTTGGATCCCTGGTACAAGGGCGGCGCGAACGCGCAGAACGCGATCGCCGCCAGCACGCCCAGCCACCACACCTTGAGCACGTACCCGAGCACCCACTCGTATAGCGCACGCAGGTGGTCGAACAGCCGGTGGACCACCCGCGCGAACCACCCGTCCTTGCCGTTGGCCGGCACCATCCACGCGCTCATGATCGGCGACAGCGTCACCGCCACGATGCCCGAGATCACGACCGCCGCCGCCAGCGTGAACGCGAACTCGCGGAAGAGCATGCCCGTCAGCCCGCTCTGGAAGCCGATCGGGGCGTACACGGCCGCCAGCGTGATCGTCATCGAGATCACCGGCGCGAACAGCTCGCGGGCCCCCACGAGGGCCGCGTCGATCTTGTTCATCCCCGCCCGGATGTGGCGCTCGACGTTCTCGACCATCACGATCGCGTCGTCGACGACCAGGCCGACCGAGAGCACCACCGCGAGGATCGTCAGCAGATTCAAGCTGAACCCGAACAGGAGCATCGCCAGGCACGCGCCGATGAGCGACACGGGCATGGCCACCAGGGGCACCAGCACCGTCCGCAGCGAGCCCATGAACAGGAAGACCACCAGCGCCACGATCGCGATCGTCTCGACCAGCGTGTGCGTGATCTCGGTGATCGCGTGCTCCATGTAGTACGTGCCGTCGTAGGCGAGCGTCATCTGCACACCCGCGGGCAGCGTCGGACGCACCTCCTCGATCCGCTTCTTGAGGGCGGCGGCGACGTCGAGCTCGTTGGCGCGCGGCAGGGGCCAGACGCTGAGCCAGATGGCCGGCTTGCCGTTGAACCCGGCCTCGCCCGTGGGCTCCTCGCTCCCGAGCTCGACCTTGGCGATGTCCCGCAGCCGCACCATCGAGCCCTGGCGCTCGCGCACGATCAGGTCGGCGAACTCGCTCGTCGCCTTCAGGTCCGTGTCGGTCAGCAGGTCGATCTGGATGTCACGGCTCTTGGTGCGGCCCACCGGGGCGATGAAGTTGTTCCGCGCCAGCGCGTCCCAGACCTCGCGGGCCGTGATATCCAGGCTCTCCATCTTCGCCGTGTCCAACCACACGCGCATCGCCAGGTCGCGCGAGCCCTCGACGCCGCAGCGCTGCACGCCGGGGATCGTCTGGAACTCCGGCTGCACCTCGCGGATCAGCATGTCGTTGAGCTGCATCAGGCTGAGCGTGTCGCTCGTGAAGCTGATGTAGAACGTCGCGTACGGCTTGTCGGTCCGCTGGATATCGACCGAGGGCGCCTCGGCGCTCGCCGGCAGCCGGCTGCGCACCTGGTTCAGGCGGGCGCTGATCTCGGCGAGGGCGTCGTTGCTGTTGTGGTTCAGGCGCAGACGCACCGTCACCGTGCTCACGCTCGAGCGGCTCGAGCTCTCGATGTAGTCGATGCCGGCGATCGCCGACACCGCCTGCTCGATCGGCGTCGTGATGAACCCGCGGACCGTCTCGGCGCTCGCGCCGACGTACACGGTCGTGATGACGATCGCGCTCGATTCGAGCGTCGGGTACTGGCGGACCGCCAGCGCCCCGATCGACCGCCATCCCACCGCGAGGATGATCAGGCTCACGACGATCGCGAGCACCGGCTTTCTGATGAAGATGTCCGTGAAGGACTTCACGCCTGTTCTCCCGGGCCGATCGGCGTTCGCGCACCGTTCGCGCCGTCATGCCCTCTCGTGCCGTTCACTCGCCGCGTCGGACGCTCTCTTACTTCGAGCCCGCCGCGGCCGTCTCTTTCGCCGGTCCCGCGCCCGCGCCGGGCGCTCCCGGCGCCTTGGGGGCTCCGGGCATGACCTTCGCCCCGTCGCGGAGCTTGAACGAGCCCGCCGCCGCGATCCTGTCGCCGGGCTTGAGCCCGTCGAGCACGATGATCTCCTCGCCAACGGATGGTCCGAGGGTCACAAACTTCTGGTGGGCCCGCATCGCGGCGGGGTCTTTCTCGTCCGTGGAGACGATGAAGACCGAGTTGGCGTACGCCGCACGCCTTATCGC
Organism: uncultured Phycisphaeraceae bacterium; assembly: GCA_964564695.1. Taxonomy (GTDB): domain Bacteria; phylum Planctomycetota; class Phycisphaerae; order Phycisphaerales; family UBA1924; genus CAZMCC01. The sequence continues at coordinate 12,231 of CAZMCC010000077.1, forward strand.
CATGCTCGGCACCACCGTGAACTCCTTGGACGTGTCGATCGGCACGCGCACCTGCACCGACATCCCCGGCACCAGCGCCCCCTTGGGGTTGTCGACCAGGGCCCGGACGCGGAGGTTCCGCGTGTCATAGTTGACCGCGGCGTCGACCGCGACGACCCTGATCGGTACCGGAGTCGGCCCAAGCAGGTCGCCCGTCGCCATCACCGTCATCCCGATCGCGACCCGCGGGGCATATTCCTGCGCGATCGCGAAATCGAGGTAGATCTTGTCCGTGAGCTCCTGCAGCATCACGACGTCGGTGCCCTCGGCGAGGTACTGGCCCTCGTGCACTGTCCGCATGGCCACCCGCGCCCGGAACGGCGCCACGATCGTGCGCTTCGCCAGCCGTGCTTCGACCTGCGCGACCCGCGCCTTCGCCTGGTCCACCTCGGCCAGCCACTTCGTGCGGTCCGCCTTCGTCGTGTCCAGCCTCGCGCGGGCCCGGTCGACCTCGACCTCGGCCACCGACTTCGTGCCCACGCGGCTCAGACGCTCGAGCTCGAGCTCCGCGAGCTTGATCTGCGCGTCGGCCTGCACAATGTTCGCCTCGGCCACCCGCACGTTCGCCTGGGCCGCCTTCAGGTCGGCCTGGTCGATCGAGTCGTCCTGCTTGAGCAGCACATGCCCGGGCTCGACCTCGGAGCCCGACTCGAAGCCGACGAACTTCACCGTGCCCGCCAGTTCGTTGCGAACCGTCACGGCCCGCAGGGCGAACGCCGTCCCCACCAGATCCGCCGTCGGCTGCCAGTTCACCTGGCGGGCCTCGACGATCTGCACGGACTCGGCGGGCTCGAACCCCGCCATCCCCCCCTTACCGCCGCCACCCGCGGCGCCGTCGCCCTTGTCACGGGTGTAGTACCAGTACCCGCCAGTGGCGCACGCCGCCAGCAACACCACAAGGAAAATCACAAGCGCGGCGCGCTTCATTTCGAATCTCCTCGATCCCCCGCGCCCGCGGACGTGCCCGCGGTGCTCAGTCGGCAGGTCCTGCCGCTGGCCCCTTCGCCACCCGCTCCCCCGACCAACGGCTCAAGGGTGAGCCGAATCCGATCCATGAGTCCCTGGTCGACCGACCCGAGGCCGAGCACGCGGCAGAGCCACAGGCCGTCCATCGCGGCGCAGACCGTTTCGCCGACACCGCTCTCGAGCCCGTCGTCAGCGAGTCGCTGGCGGATCTCGCCATAAACCGCCCGCATCGGTTCGATGAGCCGTGGATTCTGCACGAGGGCGGCGAACACCGCCGACGAGCTTCGCTGACACTGCTCCGTCCACCCCTCGGCATCCTTCAGATGGTTGAGCAGGGCCCGAGCCATGCGCCCCGGCCCGGCGGACGACTCCTCGTAAGCTCCGATCGCGCACTCGCGCCACCCCGCCGCACACCGCAGCACCATGGCCTCGATCAGCCGGTCCTTGCTCGCGAAGTGGTGCAGCAATCCGCCCTTGCTCATCCCCGCCTCGGCCGCGACCGCGTCGAGGGTCAGGTTGCCAATCCCTTGGCGCACCACCACCGCCTCGGCGGCGTCGAGGACACGGTCGGAGAGCGAGATGTCACCTTTGCGTTCAACCATGAGCCGCTGAGAATACCGTCCAGACGGTCGGAGTCAAACCGACCGGACGGTTTTTGAATTACAGCTTGATGTTTGCACTTCACTCGGGACAATGTACCAGACAAACAGCGACTGTCAATCCCCGCATCAGGGGCGACCCGCACCGGAGTCGCCGCCACCGCCTCCTGCCGCCCCCGGAGCCGCCACCGGCGTCACGCCCTCGAACGTCATCTTCACCGGCCGGATCCGCCCCTGTGCGTCGCACCGCAGGCGGTCGATGCACACCACCCGGTGGTTGCCGTCGGCCTCCGTGAGCGGGCGACGGTGATAGACGATCACGTACTCGTCCGTCCCCGGGGCCTGCAGCACGCTGTGGTGCCCCGCGCCGGTCGCGATCGCGGGGTCCTGCCGGAGGATCTTGTCGACGCGCTTGAACGGGCCCAGAGGTGAGTCACCGATCGCGTACGCGACCGAGTAGTCCGGGCCGGTCCAGCCGCCCTCAGACCACATGAAGTAGTACTTCCCGTTGCGCACGAACATGTGCGGGCCCTCGACATAGCCCTCGGGGGTGATTTCCTTGAAGGTGGAGCCGTCGTCGAAGGGCTCGAACCCGCGGAAGTCGTCGCGGAGCCGGGCGATGTTGCAGTGCTTCCACCCGCCGTAGATGAGGTACCAGCGCCCGTCGGAGTCCTTGAAGACGCACTGGTCGATCGGCTGGGCGCCGTTGTGGAACTTGTCAACGAGCGGCCTGCCGAGGTAATCGGTGAACGGCCCGGCCGGCGAGTCGCTCACCGCAACGCCGATGCCCCCCACTTCGCCGTCCTTCTGGATGTCGTTGGCGCCGAAGAACAGGAAGTACTTGGTGGGGGGGCCCCCGTTCTCGACAACGCACGGCGCCCACATCGCCCGCTTGGCCCACGCAACCGCCGTCGACTTGAGCACGTCCGCGTGCTTGGTCCAACGCACCATGTCAGGCGAGCTGAACGCGTCGAACGCGAGCTGGCGTTCGTACTTGTCTGAGGTCGTCGGGTAAATCCAGTACATCCCCGCGAGCGTCACCGCGTCCGGGTCCGCGTACCACCCGCTCAGCACCGGGTTCGTGCCGTGCACCGCCGGGTGGGTCGAGACGAATTCGTACGTGCCGCCGCCGACTTCGATGATCGCCGTGTCGCCCTCACGCTTGACCGATCGCACACCCTGGTTGTCCTGCAGCCCGCGCCCGGACTCGGTCACCTCGGTGTTCGCGCGGGCCGGCAGCACCACGGTCGCGCTCGTGTTCCCCGGCACCGTCACGCTCAACGTGAGCCGGTCGCCCTCGACGCGCCACGCCGAGCGAATCTCGCCTCGGACAGATCGGTACACGCCCGACGCCTCGGTCAGCGACGTCGCGGCCGTATGCGGCCGAACGAAGAAGTGCTCGAACCCCGGATGTTCCGGGTCGTGCTCGATTCCCGCGACGCCCTCGAAGAGCCACTGGCCGCACGACCCGAGCGAATAGTGGTTGAACGAGTTCATGCTCGCGTCGGGGTGCACGCCGACCTCGGGGGTCCAGCCGTCCCAGCGTTCCCAGATGGTGGTCGCCCCGTGCTTGACGCTGAAGAGCCACGACGGGAAGGCGTCCTGCATGAGCAGCCGGTACGCGACGTCGTCGCGCCCGACCTCGGTGAGCGTCGGCAGCAGCAGCCCGACGCCGACGAAGCCCGTTGAGAGCCGCCAGCCGCGGGATTCGATGTCCGCGACCAAATGCTTCACCGCGAGGTGGCGGAGCTCATTGGGCATCAGCCCAAACCGCAGCGCGAGCAGGTATGTGCTCTGCGTCGCTTTCTCGCCGCCCACGCGCCCCTGCTCGTCGACATACTTCGCGATGAACGCCGCCCGCACGTCCGCGGCGAGCTTGGCGTACTTCTCCGCCTCCGCCGTCTGCCCCAACGCGCCGTACGACTTCGCGACAATCTGCGCCGAGCGCGCGAAGTACGCCGTGCCGATGAGGTCCTTGGGCGTATCGGCCCCGATCGAGAGCCAGTCGCCGTAGTCGTTCCCGCGGTCCTTGTCGCGGATGAGCCCGGTCGAGTGCTCGCGGCACCAATCCACCCACTTCGCCATCGAGCCGATGTTCCGCTCGAGGATCCGCTTGTCCCCGTACATCTCATAGACCGTCCACGGCACGATCGTCCCCGCGTCCGCCCACGCCGGCGTGCCGTACGTCAGCCCCTTCATCACCGGCGCCACGTCCGAGTGCGCCCCGTCCTCGCGCTGGGCGTCCGTCACGTCGTCCATCCACTTGGTCATGAACGGGGCGAGCCCCGCGTTGAACGCCCCCGTCGGGACGAACACCTGCGTGTCGGCCATCCACCCCATCCGCTCGTCGCGCTGCGGGCAATCGGTCGAGATGCTCACGTAATTGCCGCGGAGCCCGCGCACGATGTTGGCCTGCAGCGTGTTGAGCCGCTGGTCCGAGCACGAGAACTCGCCGTCGATGGGCATCGCCGAGCTGAGCACGACGCCGGTGATCGTCTCCGGCGACGGCTTCTCGCTCAGCCCCGTGAGCTCGACATACCGGAACCCGTGCAGCGTGAAACGCGGCTCCCAGACTTCGTCCCCCTCGCCCTTGCCGATGTACGTGTCGATGGCCGCGGCCCCGCGCAGGTTGTCCGTGTAGATCGTCCCGTCGGGCTTGAGCATCTCCGCGTGGCGCAGCGTGATCACCGTCCCGCGAGCCGCTTTCACCCGCAGGCGGCACACACCGACCATGTTCTCGCCCAGGTCGAACGTCCAGCGCCCGGGCGCCGGCTCGGTCACCGCGATCGCCGCCACGTCGCGCAGCGCCTTCACCGGCTCATCCATCTGCGCCTCAAGCGTCCGCGACTCGGCCCGCTCGCCGACCGGGACCCACCCGCCGATCTTCACGCCCGGCTTCGTCCAGAAGGCGATCTCCTCGCGGGCGTCGTAGATCTCGCCGTCCATCATGTCGGCGTGCAATAGCGGCCCGTCCCTCCACGTCCAGGTCGAGTCGGTCTGGAGCCGCTCGGTCGATCCGTCCGCGTACGTGATCTCGAGCTGCGCGAGCAGCGACGGCGTCTCGCCGTAGAACTTCTGCGCGTGGAACAGCCCGGCCCGCCCGCAGAACCACCCCGGCGCGAGCGCCGCCCCGATCACGTTCTCCCCCTGCCTGAGCTGCTCTGTCACATCAAACGTCTGGTACTGCACGCGCCGCCGGTAGTCGGTCCACCCCGGCGCCAACCGCTGGTCCCCCACGCGCTGGGCGTTGAGCTCGATCTCGTACAGCCCCAGCGCCGTCGCGTACAGCCGCGCCGACTTCACCGGCTTGCCCGCGGTGAATACCCGCCGATAGCACGACGGCTTCACGCTCGGCAGCACCGCCGTCCCGCCCTCGGCCACCTCCGTCCGCAGCGTCGCCGCGTGGAATACGTACTCGATGCTCAGCCGCTTGGGCTTGTTCACCGCCGGGTCGCCACCCAGCGCCTCGTTGGTCGCGACCACCCGCTCGCCCTTCGTCAGGCGGGCCGTGACCTCTCGCGTCACGTCCTTGCTCGCCGACCCGTCGACAGCCGCGTACAGCGCCTTGGTCACCACGATGTCGACCTTCACGCCCCGGCCCGGGCCCATATCGATCCACTTCGCCGTCCAGTCCGACGCCTCGAGCAGCCCCATCTCCCACTTCGCCGACTCGCTCCACGCCCCCTCGCGCCCGTCGGCGTTCCACACGAGCACCTTCCAATGGCACTCGCGCCGAGACGTCAGGGCCGCCCCCGCGTATTCGATGTGATTCATCGCGCTCGACTTCACCACCCCGCTGTCCCACAGGTCGCCCGTGTCCTTCCCGAGCACCTCCGGCGACGACGCCACCAGGATCCGGTATGCCGTCTGCACGTCCCCGCGGATCGGCGAGTGGAACGTCCAGCTCAGCCGCGGCGACCGCTCATCGATCCCCAGCGGATTCTCGAAATACTCGCAGCGCAACGTCGCCGCCCGGATCAGCGGCGCAGCGTCCCTCCCCGCGCCCTCCCCGCGCGCCGCGTCGCACGCCACCAAGACCACGACAAACGCCAGACAACCGATGATCCACGTTCGCAGCACGTGCACGCCTCCTCGGGTGAACCCGCTCTCATCCTTGCCTCACCGCCGGGTCATTGCGCGCCACGAAACTATCCGTGGAGAACTCACCGTGCCACGACCGCTCTGGAAGGGATCATTGTCGTTCGGCCTCGTCACCATCCCCTGCGGGCTCTACACCGCCGAGGACCACGCCGACCTCAAGTTCACGCTCCTCGACAGCCGCAACCTCTCGCGCATCCGGTACCAGCGCGTCAACGAGGAGACCGGCAAAGAGGTCCCGTGGAACGACATCGTCAAGGGCTACGAGCACAAGGACGGCAACTTCGTCGTGGTCACCGACGACGACTTTAAGAAGGCCGCCGTCGAGCAGACCCGCACCATCGCCATCGAGGACTTCGTCGACAAGGCCGACATCGACCCCGTCTACTTCTCGACCCCCTACTACGCCCTCCCCGAGAATACCGGCGCCCACGCGTTCGAGGTCCTGCGCAAGGCCCTCGAACGCACCGGCAAGGTCGGCATCGCCAAGGTCGTCATCCGCACCCGCCAGCACCTCGCGGCCGTCATGCCCCACAAGAACGTGCTCGTCGTCGACGTCCTGCGCTTCGACCAGGAGATCCGCGAGGCCCCGGCGCTGCCGGGGTCCAAGTCCAAGGTCGGCGAGAAGGAACTCGACATGGCCGAGCGTCTCATCGACGCGATGGTCGGCGAGTGGAAGCCCGAGAAATACCACGACGAGTACCACGACGCCCTGCTCAAGTGGATCCGCGCCAAAGCGGCCCGCGCGGGGGGGGGCGGCAAGCCCATGCCCGAACCCGAAGCCGAGCCCGAGGAATCCATCCCCCCCACCTACAACATCATGGAGCTCCTCAAGCAGAGCGTGAGCGAGCGGGGCAAGGGCGGCGGCAAACTCGCCACCGCCCGCAAGGCCCCCACCAAGACCACGCGCAAGACCAAGCGGACGCCCGCGCCCGCGCGCCGGCGCAAGGCCGGGTGACGCGTCGAGCGTGGAGCAGCCCGCATGAGCCTGGTCAAGTACCGCCAGAAGCGCGACTTCAAGAAGACCGCCGAGCCGGCGGGCGTGGTGCGC
>CAZMCC010000078.1:0-18798 GCA_964564695.1 uncultured Phycisphaeraceae bacterium
CGGTGCTGGCGCGGAGCCCGCGCGTGCACGTGCATCGGCTGCCGTCCTACGCCCCTTGTAGCGAGAAGAGATCGGCTCCCAGCGGCACAACGACCTCATCAGCAGCCACAAGCGCTGCTCGATTGAGTGCGCCGATGCTCGGACCGACATCAATGAGCGCAATCTCGGAGTCCGTCTGTTGTCCAACTTGGCGGACAATTCGCGAAAAAGCACTGAGTACCCGAAAGCCCGAAGCTGCATTGATTGGGTTGTCTTCAGTGCACCGACGGCGCACGGTATGCCGGCGGCGGTATGGACGAGGTTTACCGCTTCCCCGCCGCGGCCAAGCCCGCCTCGCCCAGCACCTGCTCGGCGTACTTGTTCATCGCGTCGCGGAGCTGCTCGAAGCTCTCGAGGACGTAGTAGATCGGCTGGTAGTGGTCGATCTCGAAGTCGGTCTCGCAGACGCGCTCCATGTCGAAGGGGCGGTATTCGGCGACGTCGCGGGCGGTGCAGTCGGGGGCGGCGGAGCCCTTTTTTTCCCACTGGCCCTTGAGGGAGTAGTCGGCTTCGCCGTGGCTGGAGACGAGGCCCGAGCCGTAGACCTTGATGCGGCCGTCCTTGATGATCAGGCCGAACTCGACGGTGAACCAGAAGAGGCGGGCGAGGCGGGTGACGTGCTCGTCGCCGTCGGCGAGGAGGGCGGCCTTGCCGTAGGTCTGGAGGAAGTCGGCGAAGACACGGAGGGTGTGGAGGGGGACGTGGCCGAAGACGTCGTGGAAGATGTCGGGCTCGGGGAGGTAGTCCATGACTTCCCGAGGGCGGATGAGGACGGTGGTGGGGAACTCCCGGTGGGCGAGGCAGGCGAAGAAGGCCTTGGCGGGGAGGTATCCGGGGACGCCGTGGGAGGCCCAGGAGGACTGGGCCTGGAGGAACTTGTTGACGCCGTCGAGGCGGGTGCCCTTCTTGATGAGCTGACCGCCGGCGACGGTGATGTCCTGGTCGAGGACGAGGTCGTCGAGGAGGGGGAGGCGGTCGCGGGTGAGGCGGAGGATCTTCATGCCGTCGATGAACTGACGGCTGACCTGCTGCTCGAGGACGGCCCAGCGGCGGTCGAAGAGGTCGCGCCAGACGTCGTGGTTCTCGGGCGTGTAGCGGGTGTAGTTCTGGGTGATGTAGAACTTGTCGGCGTGGATGTCGGAGTGGTGAAGCTGGGGGGCCTCGTCGGCGAAGGCCTGGGCCTTGCGGGCTTCCTCGGAGTCGATGATGTTGTTGTAGCGGATCTCGGCGCGCATGGGTTGCCCTTCCCCTGGGGCCCGGGCCGCAAAGACTCTTGCCGCCGGGCGGGTCTCTGGTATCGTAGAAGCGACCTCAATCCCCGGCCAAGCCGGGAGGAGCCTCCTCGTGGGTATCGATCCGATGCTGTATCAGAAGTACTCGGGACGTTCGGGTGACCCGTACTCCCGGATGGGTGAAGCGTTGGCGAAGAACGACGCGAAGAAGTCGCGCCGCGAGGGGATGCCCAAGGGCGTGTCCGGCGGGCTTCGCGTGTCGATGCTGCCGGGGGAGTGGGCGAACATCTTCTTCTTCTGGAAGTGGTTCAGGCACTCGCGGAAGAATGATTGAGCGACTACTGACGCTTTGAGCGGATGCGATCCCGGCCTTCGGCTTTTACGCTCGCGATGAGGGCGTCGGTCAAGGGGATCACCTTGCCGGCATTCATGTCGTCCGTTGCGCCGTCGAGCATCGCTCGTATTTCGTCGTCAAGTGAAGATGCTGTATCTCGCCTTGCGACTTCTTCTTCCACCTCTCGGACGGCCGCACGCAACACCGGATCTGTGTCGACGAGGCCAGATGCGTGTAGGAATACAGAGCGAGCCAAGTCGGTTGAGTTATAGAACTCGCCAACCGCCTCGCCCGTAGCCGGATTCCAATCCATTGTTATCGCTGGCTCTGAAGTCATAGCGCATTCCACGCCATGCCTGCGAAAACACGATGTGCTCACATTGGGGTGCAGTGTGGTGACGAATACCAGACGAGGTATGCTCTGCGTAACTCGTTGCAGCTGGCGTTCCTTGTGGAAGACTTTGTCTTGGAGCTTCTGTGTGACGAGCGAATAGCAGCCGGAAAACGGACGATCGGGGTCCATTCCACTCGCGCTGGTCGCGGCTTGACGCGAGACGTTCGTCACTTCTACAACGAACCGGTTGCCGGTTCCTTCAAAGAGGAAGTCTGGGCCGCCACTACTTGCGTCCTCAAAGCTCCAGACATTCTCCTCGGTGTGAACTGCCAGAAAGTCCCACGCGACAGCCTCTGCAACCGCGCCCTCTTGCTGCTCCACGTTCGACCCGCTGAGGAGTGCTCGCCAGTTCTTGTACGCCTTCGAGTTCTGCCTGCCCAGCCACGCTGAATAGCAGGCAATCGAGCGCTCGTACGGCTCGACGTTGAACGGTCTCATGCACGCTCCATTCTCGGCAAGGCCGCGGCCGGACAAAAGGCGTACATAGTCTAGCGGCGTCACTCCACAACATTCGGCGGGCGCTTTCCGGCGAGGATGGCGCCCGCGTTTTCGCATGCGAGCTCGGTCATGATCTCGCGGTAGCGCTTCTCGGCCGAGCCGATGTGCGGGGCGAGGACGACGTTGTCGAGGGTGAGCAGGCGGGGGTGGACCTTGGGCTCGTGCTCGAAGACGTCGAGGCCGGCGCCGTAGATCTTGTTGGCGGCGAGGGCGTCGGCGAGGGCGGCTTCGTCGATGATGGGGCCGCGGGCGGTGTTGACGATGATCGCGGTGGGCTTGAGCAGGGCGATGCGCCGGGCGTCGATGAGGTGGCGGGTTTCGGGGGTCAGCGGTGTGTGGATGCTGACGACGTCGGCGCGGGCGAGCCCTTCGTCGAGCTCGATGCGCCGGGCGGCGAGGGGGGCGAGCTCCCACTCGAGCTTGCGTGAGCGGCCGGCGTAGGCGATGCGCATGCCGAAGCCCAGGGCGCGGAGGGCCACGGCGCGGCCGATGCGGCCCGGGCCGACGATGAGCAGCTCCTGGCCGGTGAGGTGCATCCCCATCCAGCCGGCGGGGCCGGGGTTGCCGTCGCGTTCGAAGGCGCCGGTGCGGACGTAGCGGTCGGCTTCGGCCAGGCGTCGGGCAGTTGCGAGGATGAGGGCGAAGGCGAGGTTGGCGGTGCCCTCGGTGACGGCGTCGGGGGTGTTCGTGACGAGGACGCCGCGGCGCTTGCAGGCGGCGAGGTCGAAGTTGTTGTAGCCGACGGCGTAGTTGCAGACGCCCTTGAGCTGGGGGCCGGCGGCGTCGAGGAATTCGTCGTTCACCTGGTCGTAGAACATCGAGACGATGACGTCGGCGCCGCGGATGAAGCGGAGCAGGTCGGCGCGGGGCATGCGCTCGTCGGGGGCGATGGTGACGTCGGCGCCCGGGATGAGGGCGGGGCCGGGGACGTAGCGGGTGATGACGGCCTTTGCGCCGCCTGGATGACTGGTCGCCATATCGACGTGCCTCTTTGTCGTAGGGTGAGCGTCAGGCGGACTTGCGCAGACGCTTCGCGGTGAGCACGGGCACGTACGCGGCCTTTGCCGAGGGACGTGGGGGGCGGACGCCATCGTCGCGCATTCCGGCGAGGTGCATGTCGATGGCGCCCCTGATCAGTTTCATCGTCGCGCCGCGCGTGCGTGCGGCGGCCACGCAGCCGGGGAGATCCGGGACATATGCGGAGTAGCCGGTGCCGGTCCGCTCGATGACGACCATGTAGGGTGTGGCTGCCATGTCAACCTCCGCCGGGGCCCTTGAGCCCGGCCTGCTTGAGAATGCTATTGAGCGTACCGGGGGCGAGATCGGAAGCCGGGGATCCGCCGACAGTGACGCGGCCCGCCTTGGAGGGGTGCTTGAACTGGCGGTGGCTGCCGCGCGTGGCGACGAGGATCCAGCCGTCGCGGTGGAGCGTTCGGAGTACATCTCGGACCTTCATGGCGTACTCCGGGAGTGGAACGCCTGCCACGCCTGCGACTCGGTGATGCGCTGGTCCCACGCGATGGCGTCGGACTGCGGAGCGCCTTCGCGCCGGCGTTCGACGGCGGCGCGGATCGAGTCGGCGGGGTCGGCGCGGACGATGGGGACGTCGCTGCCGAACCAGAGCAGGTCCCCGGGCGTGCAGCCGGCGGCGACCAGCTCGCGCAAGGGGAGCACGCGGTCGAGGCGGTGGGGGAGGTAGCGGGTCAGGGCCTCGACGTCGGCGAGGAGGTGGCACGGCTGGACGCTGCAGACGACGCCGAGCTCGGCGAAGCGGGGGACGTCGGCGGCGTCGACGAGCTCGCAGTGTTCGAGACGGAGGGCGGGGGGGGAAGGCATCGAGGCATCGAGGCATCCAGGCATCGAGTGGAATGCGGATTGCCAGGTGTCGAGTGCCGCGCGGACCGCGGCGTCGCCGATGGCGTGCACGGCGAGGCCGACGCCGGCCTTCTGGGCTCGCGCGATGGCGGCGCGGAGGTCGGGGATGGAGAGCATGGGCTTGCCGGTGGGCAGGCCGGGCGTTGGATCTCGGTAGGGGTGGAGCATCCACGCGGTGCGGCTGTTGAGCGTGCCGTCGAGGAACACCTTGAAGCCGGCGAGGCGGACGCGGTCGGTGGACCAGTGATCGCGGGTGGATTCGGCGTGGTCGGCGTCGGCGATGTTGGGGTAGAGCCAGATCTCGCGGACTCCGAGAGTGTCGAGCTCGCCGGAGCGCTGCATCGAGCCGAGCATGGGGCCGAGCCAGGGCTGGCTGTGCAGGTCGTGGACTTCGATGAAGCCGGGGGCGGCGAGGTGGCGGAGTGCCGCGGCGACGAGGGCGTGCTTGCCGGCGGCGTCGGGCTCGGGGGCTGCGCTCCACGCGCGGAAGGCGGCCTGTTCGATGAGCAGGCCCGTGGCGCGGCCGTGGGCGTCGACGCGGACCTCGCCGTTGGGCGGGACACGCAGGCCGGGGGTGAGAGCGGCGGCGCGGAGGGCGGCGGAGTTGGCGGCGGCGGCGTGGTGATCGAAGGAGAGCAGGACGACGGGGACATCGTCACCCGAGGCCGCGTCGAGTTCGGCGAGGGTGGGCCAGCGGTGTTCGGGCCAGGCCTCGACGCGTGCGCCGTGGAGTCGGGCGAAGGGGGCGGGGCCGGTGCGGCGTGCGCGGTTGGCGGCGAGTGCGACGAGCTGGAGGCAGTCGTCGAGGCGCGTGCACGCGGAGAGGTCGGTCATCCGGAGCGACTCGCCCAGGGAGGAGATGTGGGCGTGGGCCTCGCGCAGGGGGGTGGGGGGGGAGGCGGGGCGGAAGGTCATGTGCCGCGTTCCATGGTGGTGCGCAGCGCCTGCTCGGCGGCGTGAGCGAAGCGCGCGGGCTCGGAGAAGACAAGGCGCACGAGGGTAATGCCCGAGCGGATGTCGGCGCCGAGCTCGTCGACGCCGACGCAGCGGGCGTCGGTGTCGCCCGATGGACCCCCACCACGGGTGTGTCCGGCGGCGCGGGAGAGCGCGGCGGGGCCGCCCGGGGTGTCGTTCACGAGCTTGCAGAGGCGGGCCTGCTCGGGGGCGAGGTCGCCGGGGCTGAGGATGTCGGTGCCGTCGAGGACGGCGCCGGCGAGCTTGACGAGGTCGAGGTGGGCCTGGGCCCACTTGAGGCCACCGGGCTTGGCGTGGTAGGCCTGCCAGCGGTCGGTGCCGGCGTCGCCGTCGGGGTCCACGGGGGAGAGCTCGAGCAGGAGCTGGGCGGCGTCGTCGCTCTCGAAGGGGACGAAGAGGACGGCCTCGGTGGCGTGGAGGGTGGTGGCCTCGACGGCGAGGACGATGCGGGGGCGGGCGGGGTCGATGATGAACCGGACGGGCTGGGACCGGTCTCCGGTGACGAGGGTTCCGGAGTAATGGGCTCGGAGGAGGCGCAGGACGGTGTCGGGTTCGATGGTCGGCACGGGTGAATAGTGGCCCTGAGGGGGCCACAGGGCAATGTGGAGGGAGGGCGGAGGGGGTGTGAGAAGGAACTTGGGGTCAAAAACGACCGCGGGGCCGGCTGTTGGCCGGCCCCGCGGGTTCGGTGGCGCTCTCTAATTGAACTCGTCACGCCCACCGGGGCGGACGATCTGGTCTCTCTCTCGTTCCGAACGTGATTACATCATCATTCCGTTGGATGACGAGGCCTTCTTCGCAGCTTTGCGTCGGGCCTTCTTCTTGCCAGCCTTCTTCTTCGCCTTCTTCTTACCAGCCTTCTTCGCCTTCTTCTTTGCCTTCTTGGCCATGGGAGATCTCCTTTTTGGATTCGTCCGTGAGCGCCGGTATGCGGCAGCGAGCGCCACTGCTCTTTACCGCTGTTGTCGCTCGCTGCGTCTATCGGACGCGCGACCGTCAACGCTTGAGCAAAGCTTGCGCACGATACAGTGGAGTGCAAGCGTGTGCAAGTGATTGTCAACTTTGCGCACGCGAGCACTGAGCGGTTCAGTGAGACCACGTTGAGTCGCCCGCGCGACGCATCGGAACGGAGTTCGACATGCCCGACAGCACCACTCGTTCGACCATCGATCTCGTCGTCAACGGCGCCGCGGGGCGCATGGGTGCGCGCATCTGCGCGCTGAGCGCAACCGACAAGCGATTCAACCTCGTCGCGGCGATCGAACCGAGCGGATCGAGCGCGATCGGACGTGACGCGACGTCGGGCGTCTTGCTCGATCGTGCTGTGAAAATCGGCGATCGTGCTCCGAACATGCGGGGAGGCGTCGTTATCGACTTCACCTCGCCTTCGGGGACGTCAGCGGCGGTGCGCATCGCCACCGAGCGCGGCGCGGCGCTGGTGGTGGGCACCACGGGGCTGGGCGCGGAGGCTGTCGGTGAGCTCAAGAACACGTCGCAATCGATCCCCGTTCTGCTCGCGCCGAACATGTCGCTTGGGGTCGCGGTGCTCGCGCACACGGCGGCCATCGTGGCGGGTGCGTTGGGGTCCGGATTCGCGTGCTCGATCGTCGAATCGCACCATCAACAAAAAAAAGATTCTCCTTCTGGTACGGCGCTGCGTCTGGCGACCGCAATTCGCTCCGCGGGGGGCTCATTGGGGGATGATCAGGTGCTCGCGGTGCGTGGTGGAGACGTGATCGGGGAGCACACGATCCGCTTTGCGGGGCCGGGTGAGTACCTCGAACTGACCCATCGGGCGACCAATCGCGACTTGTTTGCGCTGGGTGCGCTGCGCGCGGCGGCGTGGATCGCGGGGAAGCCCGCGGGGTGGTACACCATCGAAGATGCGCTGGGGATCGCGGCGCGTTCGTGAACGATCGCGTGTGTTTCGCGTGAGCGTGAGGTGGCGCAGGGCTTACCTGCGCGGTGTCGATTGCGTGAGACGCCCGCTCGCGGGGGTGTCGAAGATCGACGTGAGCTCGCAGGCGTTGAGGCGGTTGTAGAGCGCCAGGGCGGTTTCGTCGTTGACCATGACGGGGACGCGGGCCCGCACGATGCCGTTGCCGGGGTTGTACCAGAAACCGGCGGTGTTCTCGTCCAGGAGCATCCGGATGCGCGGATGATCGAGGGACTGGTCCTGGGGCTCGGCGATTTCGACCCAGGGGGCGTCGGAGCGGGCGAGCATGTTGCGCGGCGCCCCGCCGTCCTCGAACCATTCGGGCTTGATGGTGGTGGGCCACCCGAATTCGTTGCGCTCGGTGTGGCCGGTGACGGAGCGGTAGCTGATCTCGAGCGCGAGGCGGTTGAGCTCGGCGGCGGCGCGGTTGAACTCGGCCTGCTCGCGCCCGCGGGCGCGCTGCACGGCGATTGCGCCGGCGATCGCCAGGCTCAGGCCAAGAACGGTGAGGGCATCCCGCCAACGCATGATTGAGGGATCGGCACAAATATCTGTGGGCGATGGTGCGTGATGGGTGGAGCGGTGAAATAGGCGGGCAACCTTGCCGCCCCTGACGCGCGGGGGGGAGTTCTCGGGCCAAGAGCGTGTGGTGCGCCGCTACACTCGGATCAGAGTGAACGCCGTCGCGGCGCGCCGTTCTAGAGACCCAGCAGAGAGATGGATTCGCATGAGCACGATCTGGACCGGGACGCTCGAGTGCGGGATGCCGCTGCTGATCGAGCGCATGAGCGGGGTGGAATCGGCGGGGCTGTGCTGGCTGCTGCCGTCGGGTTCGGCGACGGACCCGCAGGATCGGTTGGGGCTGGCCCCGATGCTGGCGGAGCTCGTGTTCCGGGGTGCCGGGACGCTGGATTCGCGTGGGCAGGCCGACGCGCTGGACCGGCTGGGGCTCTCGAGAGGATGCGAAGTGGGGTCGCGGCACCTGCGGCTGGGTGTTTCGATGCAGGCCAAGACGGTGGTGGAGGCGCTGCCGTCGATCGTGGACATCGTGCGCCGGCCGAAGTTTGAGGAGGCGTCGATCGATCCGGCGCGGGATCTGGCGATCCAGGCTGTGGAGTCTTTGTCGGATGACCCCCATGAACGAGCGGTGGTGGAGATCCGCCGGCTGCACAACGACCCGCCGATGAACCGGTCGCACCTGGGCACCATCGAGGGGCTCGAGGCGATCACGCGGGATGACCTTCAGGCGCAGTGGGCTCGGCGCGTACGCCCCGGGGGGAGCATCCTGGCGATCGCGGGGGCGATCGACGACGCACGGCGTGAGGAGATCGTGCGGACGCTCAACCGGCTGCTTGAGGGGTGGACGGGGAGCGCGCCGGACGTGACCCCCACCAAGTCGGCGTCGAAGGGGACGTACGAGCACAGCGACGACGACAAGGCGCAGGTGCAGATCGTGCTGATGCACGATGCGCCGCCCGAGGCCGACCCGAACTGCCCGCTCGAGCGCGTGGTGGGGGGCGTGCTGTCGGGCGGGATGTCGGCGCGGCTGTTCACCGAAGTGCGCGAGAAGCGGGGACTGTGCTACTCGGTCAGCGCGTCGTACAGCACGGAGCGGGACACGGGGCGGGTGCTCGCGTACGTGGGGACGACGCCGGAGCGGGCGCAGCAGTCGCTGGATGTGCTGTGGGGCGAATTGAATCGGATCAACGGTTCTGTGGGGGGGGCCGCGGGCAAGGTGGAGGCGGACGAGTTCGAGCGGGCGCTGACGGGGATCAAGTCGGGGATCATCTTCAGCGGCGAATCGACGGGGGCTCGGGCGGGGGCGCTGGCGACAGACCAGTTCCGGCTCGGGCGGGGGCGGTCGCTGGCGGAGCTGTCGGCGCTGTTTGATCGCGTGACGCTCGACGATGTGAACCGGTATCTGGCGAACCGGACGCTGGGGCCGACGTCAATCTTTACATTGGGGCCGTCGAAGCTGACGGTTCCGGGTGGGGGCTGAGGAGCCACAGGCGGGACGCCTGTGCCACCTTGGTATTGGGCGGGCGAGTAGACTCCGCCCCACCCCCCCATGACCCTGCCACGATCCATTGCGCGCCAACATCCGGGGCAGTACGCCCTGCTGTTTGTGCTTTTCGGGATGCTGGGGGTGTTCCTTCTGTATCCGATCGGGCTGACGGTGTACGGGGCGTTTGTTGGGGTCGACGAGAAGGGCCAGACGCACCTCACGCTGAGCCACGTGGCGATGGTGTTCGCGGATCCGACGGCGCGGGCGGGGCTCGTCAACGCGTTCATGGTGGCGGCGGCGACGACGCTGGTGGCGATCCTGGTGGCGCTGCCGTTGTCGGTGTTCAGTGCGCGGTACCGGTTTCCGCTCAAGGGGGCGTTCAGTGCGCTGATATTGGTGCCGCTGATCCTGCCGCCGTTTGTCGGGGCGATCGGGATGCAGGCGCTGCTGGGGCGGTACGGGACGCTGAACACGCTCCTGGGGACGGAGTTCGACGTGCTGGGGGGGGCGAAGTTCTGGGGCGTGGTGCTCGTCGAGGCGCTGCACCTCTATCCGATCATCTATCTGAACGCGACGGCCGCGCTGGCGAACCTGGACCCCGCGCTCGACGAGGCGGCGGAGAACCTGGGGGCGGGGCCGGTGCGCCGGTTCTTCCGGGTGACGCTGCCCTTGATCCGCCCCGGGCTGTTCGCGGGGGCGACGATCGTGTTCATCTGGAGCTTTACGGAGCTGGGCACGCCGCTGGTGTTCGATTACAACCAGGTGACGCCGGTGCAGATCTTCGTGGGGCTGAAGGAGGTCGAGTCGTCGGCGCGCCCGTACGCGATGGTGGTGGTGATGCTGGGGGCGGCGATCGGGATCTATGCGATCGGGAAGGCGGTGTTCGGGCGCAAGGGGTACGCGATGTACTCGAAGGCGTCGCGGGCGGCGTCGGAGAAGGAGCTGGGGCGGGGGATGAAGGTGGTGGCGACGGGGGCGTTTGGGGTGGTGACGCTGCTGGCGGTGCTGCCGCATCTGGGTGTGATTCTGACCAGCGTGGCGGTGCCGGGGACGTGGTACCGGACGCTGGTGCCGGCGGGGTTCACGCTGGGGCACTATGACCGGGCGCTGACGGACCCGGACGCGTTCGGGTCGGTGGTGAACTCGTTGAAGCTGGCGTCGATGGCGATGGTGCTGGACCTGGGGCTGGGGCTGCTGGTGGGGTACGTGATCGTGCGGGGGAAGGTGCGGGGCAAGCGGCTGCTCGATGCCTTGTGCATGCTGCCGCTCGCGGTGCCGGGGCTGGTGATGGCGTTCGGGTATGTGGCGATGAGTTTGCGCTGGCCGTTTGGGAAGGGGAACCCGCTCGAGAGCGTGAGCGTGTTCGGGGCGACGCCGGATCCGACGCTGCTGCTGGTGATCGCGTACGCGGTGCGCCGGCTGCCCTATGTGGTGCGCGCGACGGTGGCGGGGCTGGAGCAGACGTCGGGTGAGCTTGAGGAGGCGGCGCTGAACCTGGGGGCGTCGCGGGTGACCACGGTGAGGCGGGTGATCGTGCCGTTGATCGCGGCGAATTTGATTGCAGGAGGTTTGCTCGCGTTCAGCTTCGCGATGCTGGAGGTGTCGGACTCGCTGCTCTTGGCGCAGCAGCCGGAGGACTTCCCGATCACGAACGCGATCGTGGCGTTTCTGAATCGGCTGGGGGACGGGCCGTACATCGCGAGTGCGATGGGGGTGTGGGGGATGGCGCTCTTGGCGGTGACGCTGGTGGGGGCGTCGATTTTGATCGGGAAGAAGATGGGGTCGATTTTCAGGGTGTGAGGGCGCGGCGGGCGGAACCCGGCGGACAGAGCTCCGCCGGGGCACCCATACGATTGAGCGTGCGCGAATCGACTCTTCTGGATCACATCGCCGCTGTCACCGCCGATCTGTCGGCGGCGTTTCCCGGCGTGATTGCCGGGCCGGGGGACGACTGCGCGGCCGTGCGGACGCCGGGGGGCGAGGTGCTGCTGCTGAAGGTGGATCAGCTCGTCGAGGGGCGGCACTACGCGAGTGGCGAGGCGCCGGAGATGATCGGGCGCAAGGCGGTGGCGCGGGCGTTGTCGGATATCGCGGCGGCGGCGGGGCGACCGTTGTATGCGTTGGCCGCGGCGGCGGTGGCGGTGGATGCGGATCAGGAGCGGGTGCGGGCGATCTTCGACGCGGTGCACCTGTGGGGGCGCCAGTGGGCGTGCCCGGTGGTGGGGGGCGACATCGCCGGGCTCGCGTCGGGGGCGGCGATGGTGATCTCGATCAGCGTAGTGGGGGCGGCGCACGCGACGCGAGGACCGGTGACGCGGCGCGGGGCGCGGGTGGGTGATGAGGTGTGGGTGACGGGGCGGATCGGCGGGTCGCTGCGGTCGGGACGGCACATGACGTTCGAGCCGCGGCTGCGCGAGGCGGCGGGGTTGGCGGATGTGCTGGGTGAGAAGTTGCGGGCGATGATGGATGTGTCGGATGGACTGGGGATTGATGCGGACCGGCTGGCGCGGAGGTCGGGCGTGCGGATCGAGATTGAGCGAGCGTTGGTGCCGTTGCATGCGGATGCCGACCCGGCGACGGCGCTTGGGGACGGCGAGGATCACGAGCTGCTGATGGTGCTGGCGCCGGATGCAAAGCCTGGGGCAGTGTGTCCGGGCACGGCCACGGCGCTGACGCGGATCGGGCGGGTGGTGGAGGCGGGGGGCGTGGGGGGGAAGCCGGGATGTGTGGTGGTGGAGTCTGACGGATCGCGCACGCTCGGCGCGAGCATGGGGTGGGACCATGCGGGGGGCGCCGATGCCCGGTGACTCAGGTGAGAGCGCGATGCCGACGCTGCTGCGCGTTCGGTGCCCGGATGAGAGGGCGACCGACGCGCTGGGGGCCGCGATCGGGGCGCTCTTGCGGCGCGGCGACGTCGTGTGCTTGCGCGGCGACCTTGGGGCGGGCAAGACTCGGATGGTCCGGGGGATCGCGCGCGGCGCGGGGGTGGACCCGGCGCTGGTGTCGAGCCCGACGTTTGTGGTGATGCACGAGTACCCCCCGCGCGTTCCGGGACCCGATGCGGCGGCGCTGGTCCACGTCGACGCGTACCGATTGCGGGGGCCGGACGAGCTCGATTCGCTGGGGTGGGAGCGGGTCATGGGGAGCACAGGCGGGACGCCTGGGCCACCGGTGGTGATCGAGTGGCCGGAGCGGATCGAGGCGGCTCTTGCGCGCGGGGGGCCGCACCCGGGGGGTGGGGGGGGGGGGGGGGGGCGGGGCCACGGGGGGGGGAGGCAGGACCCCCGGGGGGGGGCGCGCGCGGGGGGGCGCTGCGGGGACGCGGCGGCGGGGGGTGTGGGGGGCCCGGGCGGCGCGGGGGGTCCAGGTGGAGCTCCGCGTGGGGGAGCGCGAGCGTGCCCGACGTGCGGGAAGCCGGTTGCGCCCGATCCCGACGCGCCGACCTTTCCGTTTTGCTCGGAGCGGTGCCGCATGGCGGACCTGGGGAAGTGGTTCAGCGGCTCGTACACGGTGTCGCGCGACCCGTCGCCGGAGGACGCCGACGACACGGGGACGTGAAAGCGACGGGCCAGAACTCGGGGACGCAGGGGGGTGGCACGGGGTGCGCACGGGCGGGCGCGGGGGATTACCATGCTCGGCTTCGATGGCGCCTCTGTATTGACTGACTGATGCACGGAGTCCACGGATGAATGACGATCGCAATCGCACCGGCGCGGCCCTTTCCCGCCGGCGGTTTCCCCGATCCTCGCTGCTGATGGCGGCGGGGGTGTGTGTGCTCGGGTTCGCGGCGCTGGGGGTGCTGGCCCAAGGCGGGGGGGGCGTGACGCCGCCGGTGTCGCCGGCGACGACCACCGAGGCGCCCAAGGGCGCCGAGGTCAGCCTGCAAGACCTGTTCATGCAGTCGTTCGACTTCTTCACGGTCCTGCTGCTGTTGTGTTCGCTGGTCGCGTGGTCGATCATCGTGATCTGCGCGATCGAGGTGCGGAAGAAGAACATCCTGCCGGAGGAGTCGGAGCAGGTGCTGCGCCGGCTCGTGAAGGCGGGGAGTTGGAGCGAGCTGCGGACGTTCGTGACGCAGGACGACTCGTTCCCCAGTGCCGTGGTGCGGACGTGCCTCTCGCAGTCGACGGATGACAAGGATTCGATCCGCGAGGCGGCGGAGCTGGCGGCGAGCGAAGAGACCGCGAAGTGGTTCCGCAAGATCGAGCCGCTCAACGTGCTGGGGAACATCGGCCCGCTGCTGGGGCTGGCCGGGACGGTGTGGGGCATGGTGATCGCGTTCGCGGCCCTTGGTCAGGCGGGCGGGCAGGCGAACCCGGCGAATATTTCTCTCGGCGTGTCCAAGGCGCTGTTCCACACGCTGCTGGGGCTGCTGCTGGCGCTGCCGGCGCTGGGGGTGTTCGGGTTCTACCGCGGCGTGGTCGATCGGCTGTGCACGCGGGCGATGGTCGTGTCGTGGGAGCTTGTTGAGGGGATGCTGACGCACGCTCCGGCGGCCCGCCAGAGTGCGGCGGCGGCTCCGGTCGGCCAGCGCTAACCAAGAAGAACCATGCGCCTTCGACGCACCAGCGCACAGCACCACAGCTTCCACGGGATCAACGCGACGCCGTTGATCGACGTGGTGATGTGCCTCATCGTGTTCTTCCTGCTGGTGGGGAAGCTGGCGGTGGACCAGGGCGGGGGCGTGCTCCTGCCCAGGAGCGGGGCGGGCAAGACCGACCCGGCCGAGAACATGCTCACGGTGAACATCGCGCCGGTCGACGCGGAGCACCCCCCCCCGGCGCCGACGGGGGTCGAGTCGTGGACGCCGGGGGCGACCGCGAGCCTGCTCGGGCAGCTCGTGCCGAGTCCCGCGGCGATGGAGACCCTGGTGAAGGCGAAGCTCGCGCAGGATCCCAAGGCGGTGGTGCAGATCCGGGCCCACCGGGATTTGCCGTTCGCGGCGGTTGAGCCGGTGATCCGGGCGTGCGGGCGCGGCGGGGCGACGACGATCCGGCTGGTGACGGAGAAGGTCGAATGACCCGCGCAGCGGCACAACCTTCGAGCACGCGCCGGGAGCGCCGGCGGCGGCGGTCCGGGCGGTTCGAGCGGCGCGACGCCCTGCACGGCTACTCGCTGCACTTCGGGCCCAACATGACGCCGATGGTCGACGTCGTGATGGTGATCCTGATCTTCTTCATGGCGAGCGCGGCGTTCTTCGGGAGCGAGTGGTTCCTGCGGGCCGCGATCCCGCCGGAGCAGGCCGGGCGCGGGGCGGCGGCAGCGAAGCGGGACCCGACGTATATCCCGCCGACGCGGTTGACGGTCAGTCTTGACGTGAGCGAGGGGCGGGTGGTGGGCTCGTTCATCGACGTCAACAAGGGTTCGATTGACGACGTGGTGAAGCGGATCGCCGCGATCCCCCCAGGCCCCGAGCTCGACAACGTCGAGGTGCTCGTGCGATCGACGGGGAGCGTGCCGTACCGGGATGTGATCCGGGTGCACGAGGCGCTGGAGCGGGCGGGGATCAAGAAGGTGGGGTTGGGGGTAGGGCGGTAGGAATCGAAGACCCGGCGGACAGAGCTCCGCCGGGGCACCCGATTCAGCGCACCTTGACCAGGGCGAGCGCCACAATCACCAGGATCGTCGCGACAATCCAGAATCTGGCGACGACCTGCTGCTCGGTCCAGCCGACCACGTGGAAGTGGTGGTGGATAGGGGCGACGCGGAAGATGCGTTTGCCGGTGCCGGTGCGCTTCTTGGTGTATTTGAAGTAGCCGACTTGGAGCATGACGCTCGCGATTTCGACGAGGAAGACGCCGCTCATGAGCAGCAGGAGCAGTTCCTGGCGGATGACGACCGCGATATAGGCGAGCAGGCCGCCCAGGCAGAGCGAGCCGGTGTCGCCCATGAAGACCTGCGCGGGGGAGCAGTTCCACCACAAAAAGCCCAGGCACGCGCCGGCGACGGCGGCGGCGAGGACGATCAGCTCGTCGCTCATGGCGACATACGGCACGAGCAGGTACTGGGCCGCGGCCTGGTTGCCGGCGATGTAGGTGAGGGCGACGAGGCCGAGGGCGACGGCGGTGGTGATGCCGGCGGCGAGGCCGTCCATGCCGTCGGTGATGTTCACGGCGTTGGACATGCCGGCGAGCATGAGGACGGTGAGGACGATGAAGGCGACGCGCGGGAGGACGATGAGGCCCGGCGCGGGGGCGCCGCCGGGGGCGTAGGTTGCCTGGAAGGGGAGGGTGAGGGCGTGGGCGAGGTCGATGGGGGCCTCGGAATCGCCGTGGTTGTAGACGAAGTAGCCGACCATGGCGCCCAGGCCGAGCTGGAAGACGAGCTTCTCCCACGCATAGAGGCCCTGGCGGCTCTTGCCGGGACGCCGGGCCGCGGTGAGCTTGAGCCAGTCGTCGATGGAGCCCAGTGCGGCGAGCCAGACGAGCACGAGCAGGCCGACCTGGAGGTAGAAGTTCGTGACGTCGCCCAGGAGCAGGCAGCTGGCGGCGATGGCGCCGGCGATGAGGACGCCGCCCATGGTGGGGACGTTGGCCTTGGTGCTGGCGGCGGCGCGGAGGGCCTCGGCGTCGCTGAGGCCGGCGTCGCCGATCTTGCGACGCCGGAGCCAGGCGATGGTGCGCCGGCCGTTGAGGGTGACGATGAAGAAGGCGACCAGTGCCGCGGCCATCGCGCGGAAGGTGAGCTGGTCGAGGAGCATGAAGAGGAAGCCGACGCCAATGCTGTCGAGGGTGTTGCGCAGCTTGTCGTACAGGACGTAGAGCATCGCTACGCGGTCCCGTTGCGGGGAGGGGTCGGCGGCGCGGGGGGCGGTGTGTAGGGGCCGCCGAAGCGGGTTCGCAGCGGCGCGAGCAGGCGTTCGAGCTTGCGCCCGCGCGAGCCCTTGAGCAGGACGAAGTCGCCGGGGCGGAGCCAGCGGGCGGCGACCGACGACTGGGCCTCGTCGAGGTCGCTCACGCACAGCACGCGATCGTCGGACCAGGCCTGGCCGGGGCTGGCACTCCCACTCGGATCGTGCAGGGCCTCGGCGGCGTGGAGCATGAGGTGGCCGACGAGGACGACAGCGTCGACGCCGGGGGTGGAGCGGAGGAGGCGGCCGAGCTGGCGGTGGGCTTCGGGGCCGTGGGGGCCGAGCTCGAGCATGTCGCCGAGCACCGCGACGCGGCGCCGGGCGCCCGAGCCGAGTTCGAGGAAGGTGCGGACGGCGGCGCCCATGGAGTCGGGGTTGGCGTTGTAGGCGTCGTTGAGGATTTCGATGGGGCCGACGCGGGAGCGTTCGAGGCGCATCGACTGGCCGGTGGCGGTCGAGAGGGCGCGGGCGATCTCGTCGTCGGTGACGCCGAGGCGACGCCCGACGGCGATGGCCGCGAGGGTGTTGAGGGCGTTGTGCTCGCCGAGGAGGCGGGTGCGGTAGGTCCAGCGTCCGTTGACGCTGAACTTGGAGCCGTCGGGGATGCCGCCGGGGGTGGAGGCTTCGTGGACGAAGTCGGTGAGGCGGAGGTCGGCGGTCTCGGCGCGGCCGAAGGTGACGAGGTGGGGGACGGGCGCGAGGAACTCGCCGAGCAGGGGCGTGTCGCCGGTGACGACGGCGAGGCCGCCGGGGCGGAGGTAGGGGAGCAGGCTGCCTTCTTCGCGGGCGACGCCCTCGATGGAGCCGAGGCCCTCGAGGTGCTCGTGCCCGATGCTGGTGAGCACGGCGACGTCGGGCTCGATGACTTCGGCGAGGGCGGCGATCTCGCCGGGGGCGTTGGTGCCGACCTCGCAGACGAGGAACTGGTCGCCGGCCTGGGCCGAGAGGATGGTGAGGGGGACGCCGATGGCGTTGTTGAACGAGCCGCGCGGGCTGGTGCCGCGGAGGCGTGAGGAGAGGACCGCGGCGATGAGGCTGGTGGTGGTGGTCTTGCCGTTGGAGCCGGCGACGGCGATCACGCGGGTGGTGTCGAGGCCGCGCCGGTAGGCGGAAGCGAGCTTGAGCAGGGATCTGCCTGAGTCGGCTACGCAGACGGCGGGGACGGGGCGGCTGAGGCGTTCGGGCTTGAAGGCGGCGGCGTCGTCGACGATGACCATGCCGGCGCCGGCGTGGACGGCGTCGGCGATGAAGGCGTGGCCGTCGAAGCGCTCGCCGCGGAGGGCGAGGAAGACCTGGCCGGGCTTGATGGAGCGGGAGTCGGTGCTGATGCCGGCGAGAGTGCCGGTGATGCGCGCGTCAGCGCGGGCGAGCCATGAGCCGCCGGTTGCGCCTTTGAGGTTGTCGGGGGTCCAGAAGGTCACGTGGTCCGTCACGCTCCGAGGAAAGGGTCGCGGCGGCCGTGCCGCGGGTGGTCGATGGTATTGCGCCCGAGCGGGGCGTTTGGTGGTGGGGTGGGGGGTGGTGGGGTCAGCCGGCGGCGACGTTGACGCGTTGTCGGCGGGCGACGAGGGCGGAGCGGGCCACAAGCCGATCGTCGAAATCACGCCGGACGACCCCGCCGCGCCCGTCGGGGAGGAGCTGGTAGTCCTCGTGGCCCTTGCCGGCGATGAGGACGAGGTCGCCGGGGGCGGCGGATTCGATGGCCTTGTGGATGGCGTGCTCGCGGTCGGCGTCGACGCGGACCTTCGGGCGAGACGCTGCGGGGATGCCGGTGAGGATCTCGTCGATGATGGTCGAGGGGGATTCGGTGCGGGGGTTGTCGCTGGTGACGACGACGTGGTCGGCGAGCTCGCTGGCGACGGCGCCCATCTTGGGGCGCTTGGCGCGGTCGCGGTCGCCGCCGCAGCCGAAGACGGCGGTGAGGGCCGAGGAGCCAGCTTTCAGGCCGGCGAGGACGTGGAGGACGGTGCGGAGCGAGTCGTCGGAGTGGGCGTAGTCGACGTAGACGGTGACGTTGTCCTTGGGGGTGCTGACGAGCTGGAGGCGCCCGGGCGGGGCCTCGGCCCGCGCGAGGGCGTGCTCAAGGTCGGTGGCGGTGAAGCCGTCGGGGTGGGTGGGGCTCCGTCCGAACGCCTCGTGGATGGCGGCGACCGCCTGCAGGGCGTTCATGACGTTGTGCGGACCGACGATGGGCGCCTTCGCGATGACCTGGCCCCAGGGGCCGAAGAGGCGCATGCGGGTCCAGCGCGCGGAGGCTTCCTCGGCGATGCCGGTCGCGCCGCCTTTGCCGGGAGTGAGCGAGCACGTGAGGACCGGGGCGCGGCACGAGGCGGTGATGCGAGCGTGGGCGGGGTCGTCGACGTTCACGACGCCGGCGCCGCCGGGGGATGCGCGGCTGGGGGGGCGGAGCATCTCGAAGAGCCGGGCCTTGGCCCCGGCGTAGTTGTCCATCGTCTTGTGGTAGTCGATGTGGTCGTGGGTGAGGTTGGTGAAGACGCCGACGTCGAACTGCAGGGCGGCGACGCGCCCCTGGTCGAGGGCGTGGCTCGACACTTCGAGCACCGCCGCCTTGCAGCCGGACTCGACCATGGTGGCGAGGGTGCGGGAGAGTTCGATGCTCGGCGGTGTGGTGAAGGCGGCGGGGGCGACCTCGCGCCCGC
>CAZMCC010000079.1:0-18677 GCA_964564695.1 uncultured Phycisphaeraceae bacterium
GGGCGTGGATCTTGTCGTCGACGAGGTGGTGGAGCTTCAGCATGTACATGTAGCCGACGGTGGTCTTCTGGGTGAAGGGCTCACCGGTGCGCCCGTCGAAGAGCTGGATCTTGCCGGTCTTGGGCATCTTGGCGAGCAGCTCGCGCGGCTGGGGCCAGGTGCCGGTCTTCTCGTACTCGGCGAGCTTGTTGACGACGTGGACGTTCGCCTCGTCGACGGCGGCGTGGACCTGCAGCTCGCTCGCGCCGTCGAAGACGGGCGTGACGGCCTGGAAGCCCAGGACCTGTGCGGCCCAGCCCAGGTGCGTCTCGAGAATCTGGCCCACGTTCATGCGGCTGGGCACGCCCAGGGGGTTGAGCAGGAAGTCGACCGGGGTGCCGTCCTCCATGAACGGCATTTCCTCTTCGGGGACGATGCGGGCGATGACGCCCTTGTTGCCGTGGCGGCCGGCCATCTTGTCACCGACGGAGAGCTGGCGCTTGGTGGCGAGGTAGACCTTCACCATCTCGAGCACGCCGGTGGGGAGCTCGTCGCCCCGCTTCATGTGCCCGATCTTGCGTTCCTTCTCCTTGCGGTTGGCCTGGACGCGGGGCCAGAACTGGCGGTAGAGGATCTCGGCCTTCTCGCGGGCTTCCTTGCTGCCCTTGATCCACTTGAGGTCGAAGTTCTCGATCTGCTCGAGGACGACCTCGGGGATGTCGCTGGCCGCGACTTTCTGACGAGTGCTGGGGTCGACCATCTCGGTCCCGACGACCTCGTTGATCTGGCCCACCATCTGCTTGAAGAGCGTGACGGCCTTGCGGTCCATCTCGACGCCGTAGTCGTCGATCTCCTTCTGGAGGCGCTTCTTCTGCTCGGCGTTGAGGTGCATGCGCCGGCTGAAGCGGCGGGCGCCGATGACGATGCCCTCGACGCCGGCGGGGACCTCGAGGGAGTCGTTCTTCACGTCTTCGCCGGCGCGGCCGAAGATGGCGTGGAGGAGCTTCTCTTCGGGGGTGAGCTCGGACTTGGACTTCGGGCTGACCTTGCCGACGAGGATGTCGCCGGGGCCGACGCGGGCGCCCAGGCGGATGACGCCGTTCTCGTCGAGGTTGCGGAGCATCTTCTCGGAGACGTTGGGGATGTCGCGGGTGAACTCCTCGCGCCCGAGCTTGGTCTCGCGGACTTCGACGTCGAAGGCGTCGATGTGGATGCTGGTGAACACGTCGTCCTTGACGAGGCGCTCGTTGATGACGATGGCGTCTTCGAAGTTGTAGCCGTCGAAGGTGTTGAAGGCGACGAGGACGTTCTTGCCGATGGCCAGCTCGCCCAGGCGGGTGCTGGGGCCGTCGGCGATGATCTCGCCCTTCTTGACCTTGGCGCCGAGCTTGACGATCGGGCGCTGGTTGAGGCAGGTGCGCTCGTTGAGGCCGGCGAACTTGCGGAGGACGTATTCGTCGGAGTTGTCGATGATGACGCGCTGGCTGTCGACGAAGGTGACGGTGCCGGCGTTCTTGGCCTTGACGACCATGCCTGAGTTGCGGCCGATGTCCTTCTCGAGGCCCGTCGCGACGCAGGGCGGGCTGACCTTGATCAGCGGGACGGCCTGGCGCTGCATGTTCGAACCCATCAGGGCGCGGTTGGCGTCGTCGTGCTCGAGGAAGGGGATGAGCGCGGCCGACACACCGACGATCTGCTTGGGGGCGATGTCGACGAACTCGACCATCGAGCTGTCGACTTCGGCCAGCTCGCCGTTGACGCGGGCCATGACCGGGCCCTCTTTGAGCTTGTTGGCTTCGTCGATGGCGTCGGTGGGAGCGAGGACGGCCTTCATCTCCTCGTCGGCGCGGAGCTCGACGACCTTGCCGGTGAGCTTGCCGTCCTTGACGACGCGGTAGGGCGTGCGGAGGAAGCCGTAGTCGTCGATGGAGGCGTAGATGCCCATCGAGGCGATGAGACCGATGTTGGTGCCTTCGGGGGTCTCGATGGGGCAGATGCGTCCGTAGTGGGAGATATGGACGTCGCGGACTTCGAAGCCGGCGCGCTTGCGGTTGAGGCCGCCCGGTCCGAGGGCCGAGAGGCGGCGCTCGTGGATGAGGCTCGAGAGCGGGTTGGTCTGGTCGACGACCTGGGACAGCTCGCTGCGCCCGAAGAAGAAGTCGATGGCGCTGGAGATGCTCTTGGAGTTGACGAGGTCGGCGACCTTGGCGAGTTCGGCGGGGTCCTTGACGCTCATGCGCTCCTGGACGGTGCGGCGCAGCTTGAGGAAGCCCTTGCGGAGTTCTTCAACGGCGAGCTCGTCGAGGGTGCGGAGGCGGCGGTTGCCGAGGTGGTCGATGTCGTCGACCTGGGCCGCGGGGCGGCCGGTCTTGGGGTCGGGACGCTTGGACCGGAGGTCGAGCATGTACTGGACCACGCGGAGGAAGTCCTCGGCGCGGATGAACATGACGTCTTCGGGCGTGTTCAGGTTGAACTTGCGGTTGATGCGGAAGCGACCGACCTTGCCCAGGCGGTAGCGGTTGTCGTCGTAGAACTTCTCGAAGAAGAGCTGCTTGGCCTTCTCGACCTGCGGCGGGTTGCCGGGGCGGAGCTTGGTGTAGACCTTGAGCAGGGCCCGCTCGTAGTCGCTGGAGGCCTCGAGCTGCTCGAGCTTCTCCTCGGCGACGGTGTTGAGGATCAGCGTGTCCGAGGGGTTCTGGATGACGCGGATCTTCTTGAGGCTGCTGGCGGCGATGCGCTCGGCGGAGTCGCCCAACTGACGCCCGACGGCGACGATTTCCTCGCCGGTCTCGGGGTCGAAGATGCCCTGGGCGGCCCAGTGGTCGGCGCGGGCGGCGTCGGCCTTGATCTCGCTGATCTCGTAGAAGAGGCTCAGGACGGCGTCGGTGCTGGCGACGGACTCGTCGAGGCACCGCAGGAACGTGGTCGCCGCGAGCTTCGTCGACTGGTCAATGCGCATGACCAGGACGTCCTTCTTGGTGACTTCGAGCTCGATCCAGCTGCCGCGCTCGGGGATGACGCGCGCGGAGTGGAGCGGGCGATCGGCCTCGGTGGAGGCGATGCTGAAGTCGACGCCGGGGGAGCGGTGGAGCTGGTTGACGATGACGCGCTCGGCGCCATTGACAATGAACTCGCCGCCGCCCTGCATCACGGGGAACTCGCCCAGGTAGATCTCTTCCTGCGCGATGTCGGGCTGGTTCTGGCGAACCAGCTTGACGCAGACGCGGAAGGGATACCCGAACGTGAGCCGCAGCTCGCGGCATTCGTCCGGCGTATAGCGGGGTTCCTCGAGTACGTAATAGACGTACTCCAGCTGCATGGTCCCGTCATAGCTCTCGATCGGGTAGACCTCCCGAAGAAGAGCCTCAAGCCCGACGGCGGGGTCGCGCTCATGCGGACCTTTGTCAAGCTGGAGGAAACGCGCGTACGCGTCACTCTGGACCTTTGTCAGGTCGGGAACAGGGATAGCGTCGCCACGTTTGGCGTAACTGCGCACGGTCGTCGTCGCCATCGCTTACCTCGTGATGGTCGTTACAGCACCCGCGGCAGACAGTCGCCGCCGCGTTGGAATTTCACGTGTTTGTTCGTTCACCCGGGGAGTATTCGCGCTGCCTCGAACCCAGCAGTGTAACCCCGCTGTTCGGCGAAAGCAAGCCGATCTCGGACCCAACGCGCCACGATTGCGCCAAATCTCGGTTGCATCGTGACATTTCGATGAAAAACCCCCTCGCGGGGCGAGGGGGTTCGTGAGGGGGCAAATCGATTCAGGGCGAGAACGATCGGGCTTACTTGATCTCGATCGTGCCGCCGGCCTCTTCGAGGGACTTCTTGAGCTTGTCCGCGTCTTCCTTCGAGACGCCTTCCTTGATGGGCTTGGGGGCGCCGTCGACGAGGTCCTTGGCCTCCTTCAGACCGAGGCCGGTGGCCTCGCGGACGACCTTGATGACCTGGATCTTCTTGGCGGGGTCGACGGCCTTGAGGACGACGTCGAAGGTGGTCTTCTCTTCGACCTTGGCAGCGACGGCGACGGGGGCCGCGGCCATCATGCCACCGCCGGCGGCGGCTTCGATGCCGTAGGTGTCCTTCATGTACTTGCCGAGCTCGACGGCGTCCTTGAGGGACAGGGCCGCGAGAGAGTCACCGAGTTCCTGAATCGTCGCCATGGGTCAACCCTTTGCTTCTTGATGGCGAAGCGGGCTATCCCGATCCGCCGGTTCAGTGCTCCAGGAGAGGGGCCGGGACACTCCCGGCTCTTTACCCCGACTACGGGCCAGTCTTGGATGCGTTGAGTTCGCTGTCAGGTGGCACAGGCGTCCCGCCTGTGTCCGTGAGTCGTTGTGTGGTCGGGCGTACGGCCGGGGCGGCCAGCACAGGCGGGACGCCTGTGCCACCCAAATTGTCTTAGCCGGCCTTGGCGATCGCCTCGCCCTTTTCCAGCTTGGATTCGATTGCGCTGATGATGCCCGCGATGTTGGAGCCCGGGCCCTTGATCTGGGCCAGGAGCTTCTTGCCGGGGCTGACGATGAGCGTGACGGCCTGGCTGATCGCCTCGTCCTTGGTCGGGAACTTGCTGAGCTGTTCGACGCCGGCCTTGCCCTCGAAGAGGGTGCCGTCGAGGAGAGCGCCGCGGAGCTCGAGGGTGGGGAATTCCTTGAGGGACTCGACCAGAGCCCGAGCCACCTCGACAACGGAGCCTTCGCCGACCGCAAGGGCCGTGGGGCCCTTGAGGAGGCTGGCGAGCCCGTTGAGGGCGGTGTTCTCGAAGGCCTTGCGGGCGAGCGAGTTGCGGATGACGGTGACCTTGATCTTCTTCCCGCGGAGCTTGTGGCGCATGCGGGTGGAGTCGACGCCCTTCATCCCGCGGATGCTGATGAGCAAAGCGTCGTCGTGCCCGGCGAGCCGGGTCACGTAATCCCGCATGATGATCTGCTTGACGGTCTTGGACATGGGAGCCTCGTGGGAGGGATCAGGGGCCAGGGGTCAGGGATCAGGCGGACAACAAAGGCGGAATTACTCGGCGTCGACGGTGACGTACTTCACCTGGACGCCGGGGGTCATGGCCCCCGCGACGACGACCTTCTTGATGAAGATGCCCTTGGTCGTGTTCGGGCGGAGTTTCTCGATCGTGTGGATGAAGTGCTCGAGGTTCGCGACGAGGTCGCCGGCCGGGAAGCTCATCTTCCCGATCACGGCGTGGACGTTCCCGCCCTTGTCGTTGCGGTACTCGACCTTGCCGGCGGAGTATTCCTTGACGGCCAGGGGGATGTCGGTGGTGACGGTGCCGGCCTTGGGGGAGGGCATGAGGCCCTTGGGGCCCAGGACCTTACCGAGCTTGGACACGACTCGCATCATGTCCGGGCTCGCGACGGCGACGTCGAAGTCCATCCAGCCCTTCTCGATCTCGGCGACGAGGTCCTCGCTGCCGGCCTTGAGGGCGCCCGCGGCCAGGGCCAGCTTGGAGACGTCCTCGCGGCAGAAGGCGACGACGCGCTTGCTCTTGCCGATGCCCTTGGGAAGCGCGACGGCGCCGCGGATGTTCTGATCCGCCTGGGCCGGGTCGATCCCCAGGTGCATGACGATGTTGATGGTCTGGTCGAACTTGGGGGCCTTGAACTTCTTGAGCGCGGCGATCGCCTCGGCGGCGCCCTGGGGGCCCTCGGGGATCATCTCGGCGTTGGCCTTGGATCGCTTGGAAATGTGCATGATTTAGCCCTCCACCGTGACGCCCATCGCGCGGGCTGAGCCTTCGATGATGCGGCAAGCCGCTTCAAGCGAACCGGCGTTGAGGTCCGCCATCTTTTCCTTGGCGATCGCCTCGACCGACTTGCGGGTGATCTTGCCGACCTTGTTCTTGTTGGGCTCGCCCGAGCCCTTCTCGATCTTGGCGTGCTCACGGATGAGCGCCGAGGCGGGCGAGGACTTGATCTCGAGGTCGAAAGAGCGGTCGTTGTAGACCGTGACGATGCAGCCGACGATCTTGCCCTTGAGAGCAGCCGTGGCGGCGTTGAACTTCTGGATGAATTGGCCGGGGTTGACGCCGTTGCCGCCCAGCGCCGGACCGAGCGGTGGGGCCGGAGTGGCCTGCCCACCGGGGGCCATGATCTTAAACTTCTTGGTGACTTCTTTTTTGGCCATCTGTTCCTACCTCCCACCTGCTCCCGGAAGCTGATTCCGGTGGGCGAGACCCGGCCTGGGGCTCGCGAGCGGGTAGTGCGTGCGGTCTGGGATGTTCGAACCGGCGCTACCGGGCAGCGACGGGTCCCAACGATAGACGGGGTCGTTGGCGACGTCCACCGGGGCAGCCGGGTGCGGATCGCTCAGGAGGGCTTGAATCCGCTTCGCTACCCCCTTGTTTAGGAAAAAGTAGTGTCATGAAGGACGTTTCACGTGGCGCTCACCGGGGGTAAAACGTTCAGATCTATGGTCTTAGGCATGAAGCCGACGGCTGATGCCAAACCCCGGATGGGATTGGTTGTGTACCAAGCCGCCGCGTGCCGAGACGCTCAAGGCGAGTGGGTCGTACGTGGTGTGAATTACGCGGACGACCGCGCCGTATACGTCGCGCGATTCGCGGGACCCGAGGCGCAGCAACGGCATCATCGTCCGAAGCACGGCGAACTGGTGCGGCGCCGCGTCGCCCAGAGGGATGGGCTTGAGTTAGCGGGGCGTGGACGGCGGGACAGGGGCAACCGGCTGACGCGGCTGGGGAAGGTGCGGCTGATCGGCCGCGGGGACGGGGCGGGTCCTTCCGGGAACTTCGAGAGGCTCACCGGGCGTCAACCAGCTCTTGTGGTTGCAGCCGATGCTGCGCCCTTCCTTGAGCAGGGCGTTCATGAGCGTGCGGTCGAAGAGGTTGCTGGTCTCGGGAATGGGGAAGTCGTCGCGGAGCGCGACGTAGCGGAACTCGATCTTCGCCTTGCCCTCCTGGTCGAGGGCGTACGAGCCGAGTTCCATGCGGCGCAGGCCCATCTGCGTCGACGACGCGAGCATGGTCTGGAGGCTTCGGAATGCGACGCTGGTCCAGCGGGGCTGGACGGTGGTGGGCTCGAGGCCGACCTTGCCGTTGATGATGACCCAGACGCGGAATGTCGGGGGCGGGGCGGCGGGGAAGCGCTGCTTGTCGATCTCCAAGGTGCGGGCGAGGGTGCTGGTGCGGATGCCGCCGAAGAACTGCTCGCTGGCCCCGCCGTCGGCGTAGAGGGTGCCGTCGATTTCGATGGGCTCGAAGGCGCCGGGGATGGAGGCGGAGGCGAGGAGCATGCGCTCGAAGCGGTTCTGGAATTCCTGGGCGGCGGACTCGGTCGTGGCGCCGGCGGCCTTGGCGCCGGCCAGGGCGAGCTTGGCCTCGGCGCCGAGGTCGAAGACCTCCATCTTGCCCAGGTCGAGGTTGGTGGCGGCGACCATGAGCTGGCGGCCTTCGTCGTAGCCCTTGGCGATGCACTCGAGTCGTTCGGTGGAGATCTCGTCGCGGAGCTGGGCGCGGAGCTTGGAGTTGTCGAAGAACGCGGGCTGCCAGGGGAGGAAGAAGAACATGCCGCGAAAGACGGCGAGTTCTTCGTCGACCTCGGCGTAGAGCTTCTCGATGCGCCCGATGGAGTCCTGGGTGCCGACAAAGGCGTAGGGGGCGATCATCGCGCCGGTGGAGACGCCGGTGACGACGTCGAAGTCCTGCGGGCGGACGAAGTCGGGCTCGGTGACGGTGCTCCAGCCCTGGAGGACGCCGACGCCGAAGGCGCCGTACTGGCCGCCGCTGGAGAGGGCGAGGACTTCGATGACGGGCGCCTGGCCGAGATTGACGAGGCGCTTGCGCTCGATGCGGTCGGCGAGCTTGGCGCTCTGGATCTCTTTCTGCTCGAGGGCGCGCTCGGCGAAGAGCTCGCACTTGCGGGCGAGCTCGGCGTCGCTCGCGGGGGGGCGGAACTCGCCGCAGGCGGGGAGGATAACGGTGCAGAGGGCGAGGAGCGGGTGAAGAAGGCGGCGCCGGGATAAGGCATTGAGATCGTGCGCGGAGGGCGCGGAGGGATGAAGGCAAGTGACGCGGAGTCGGAAGAAGCGTTGTGTTTGAAGGCATTGAACACCCGATCCCTCTCGCTCCGCGTCACTCCGGGCAACCTCCGCGACCTCCGCATACGCATTTGGAACGCGGGCGTGCGCGAGCAACGAGGGCGAACAACGCATGCGCATGGGGTGGGCTCCTCGCGGGGAGGATACCGCACGCGGGCGCTGGGGTGGTTCGACCCGGACCTTCGCGGACTCAGGTCCGGCGTCCGGGATGGATCAGGTCCGGCGTCAGGAGGCCGTGATGTCTCGGAACAGGGCGAGTGCCGCCGTCTGGCCGTGGAGGAACACGCCGTCGCCGACGGGGCCGATCTCGCCGGCGGCGAAGAAGCCGGCGAGGGGAACGAGCGGGAGGCTGCCGGGTTCGCCGGCGGCGGGCGCGTGGGCGACCTTGCGTCCGGCCTTGGCGAGCTGCTCGCCGGGCTCGGGGAGGGCGAAGGCGCGGGAGACGGCGGCGGCGTCGTGGTTGGGCTCGCCGAAGAGGCGCTTGCCGCGCCCGTTGCAGGTGAAGAGCATCGCGCCCGCGGGGGGACCGTAGAGTTTCTGGCCGTCGAGCAGGAGGCCGAGGTCCTCGTCGGCGGTGGCGGCGTCGCGGAGGTGGAACTGGACGGTCTGGCCGACGCGGAGCAGGTCGGCGACGGCGATCGAGCCGGTCTTCTCTTCGCCGCCGATGACGTTGCGGACGAGGAAGTCGCCGCGCCCGAAGCGGTCCTTGTACTCGTTGACGACGCGTCCGAGGAAGACGCCCTTCTTGAGCAGTTCGCGGCTCGGCTCGTCGAGCTCCTCGATCATGCCCTGCAGGACTTCGAGCGCGGGGCGACCGCCGAGCGTCGTGACGATCTGCCCGCGCACGCCGGTGACAACGGCCGTGTGGCCGAAGGGTCGGCAGCCCTGGCTGACGACGGTGTCGATGCGGACCGGGCCGTTGAGGCTGACGCCGACGGCGCCGGCGTTGAGCACTTCGTCGTCGAGGATGAGCGCGTTGCCGCCGGCGCGGGGCGAGGCGGAGGCGAGGCCGCCGATCATCGTGCCGGGCTCGGCGCCGGCAGAGGCGGCGGTGATGCGGGCGCGGTCGAGCGCGGGGAGCAGCGCGTTGACGGCGACGCTGAAGGGGTCGGCGAAGAGGAAGGTGGCGCGGTGATCGGCACCCCCCCCACCCATGCCGGCGGCGGCGGCCATCGCCTGCGAATCGAACTCGCCGCTGGGGCGAGGGGCGGGGAGCTGGTCAAGGCGGAAGGGCTTGATCGAGACGCCGGGGAGGCGGGCGGCGAACATGGAGACCCCGCCGTGGCCTTCGAGCTCGATGTCGCCACCGATGACGGCCTCGGCGGAGACGCCGATGAGCACGCCCGGGGTGAGGCGGCGGCGTGCGACGTAGGCCATCGCCTTGGCGGCCTGCACGTGCGGGCCGGCGAAGAACATGACCACGAGATCGGGGGGCTGATTGCTCAAACCGGCGGCCACGGTGTCGCACACCTGGTCGACGCCGCGGATGGGCTCGGCGTGGGCCGAAAGCCCGCAGGCGATCGTCACTGGTCCGGGCCCGGCGGTCATGGGTGACTTTAGCGTGTAGAAGTTGCCGAAGCGCTGCTTCGTGCGTGAGCGTTGCGGCGGCGAATCAACATGCCGAGGGAGCGGCGACACGCCCGCTGACGCGGGCGGAGACCACGATTCGCGGGCCCGAACCGGGCGCCGGCGTGTGGCCGGCGGGAGAGAACATGTCGAGCAGGACGCGTTCGGCGACCACGTCGAGCACGCGGTCGTGCTCGGTGGTCGCACGGTCGGGGCGGAGGAACTCACGGGCGGCGGTCAGCTCGCGGGCGCGGGAAGCGGAACGCCCCCCCACTCCTGCCCCACCCGCTCCACCCACGCGTCCGAGTGATTCCGTCGCCCAGAAAGGGGCGGCTGCGCATCGCGTTTGCTTGGTTCCCGATCGAGGCATCGAACAACAACTTTCTTCCGGGCCACCCTGGCAAAGGACGCCGAGATCACTGCGCGATGATGGGGCTGGGACCACATATCCCCGTGCGCGCCGTCTCGTCGAGGAGGCGGAGCGGAGCTGACCCATGTCGCCCGAGTCTCTCATCGGCCGACTTGAGCGCAGGCTGAAGAACGAGCGAAAGATTTTCGATCGGCGTGTGTTCTTGCGGCTTGAGCGGGTCGTGAGCGGGGCGTTTTGGTTTGCAAATTCAAGTTACTGGACCAGGCCGCGGAAGTCGTCGTCTGCAGGCCGATTCTGCGCGACGCTCGTGCGCGGCGGCGGGGCGATCGGCTCCCCGCATTCGGGGCAGTTCTCGGCGGTGAGGCCGGTAAGGTCGTAGGCGCATTTGGAGCACAGGCCGGGACGCAGGATGCCGGAGCCCGAGCCGTCGAGGGTGCGCCAGACGACGCAGGCGCAGATGCACACGACAACCGACAGGATCACGCTGATAGCCATGGCGTCGAACGACCAGAGGGCGCCGGAGATGAGCGCGACGGGCGCTGTCCACGAGAGCACAACTCGAACGCCGCGCGCGACGTGGGCGCTGGTCGTCACGGCCGCCATCGCGGGGAAGGTGACAAGGCCGATGGCTCCTCCCGACAAGGCGCACGCGACGAGGAACAGGGGCACGCCCTCGCCGGTGTTCACGTGGGCGAGGTGGGCGATCATCATGCCGACGCCGTTGAGCACGCCGAAGCACGCGCCGCAGAAGAAGGAAATGGGCAGCGCCAGCAGCAGGCGTTTGAGCAGCCACCCGTAGCCGCGAAACTCGAGATAGCCGCCCCGGGGGGCGTGGTCGGTGGGCATGGTGTGAGGGGTAAGTTGGACGGGGTGACGCGTTCGCAAGGGACTCACTCTGCGGCAGTATCGACCGCCGCGCCGCATTCGGGGCACACCAGAGGCGTCAGGCCCTTCAGGTCGTAGCCGCATTTCCAGCACAGGCCGTGGACGTCGATCCACGCGTCGCTGCCCGAGCGGGCCCGCCACCAGATGCAGCCGATCACGTAGACCCCGACCGTGACCACGAAGGTGATGGGGAGGGCATCGAACGTCCGCGTAAGCACGCCCGAAGCGATGGCCGCCGCCGCGGTGGCAACGCTGACGACCAGGACGCCTACGAACGCATTGCGGCTCGTGACGACGAGGAGCAGCGCGGGGAAGGTGGCCGCGCCGATGACGCCGCCGACCAGGAAGAAGAGTCCGTCGTCGCGGAAGGCGCTGACGTTGCCGTAGGTGAGGCCCAGACCGCTGAGCACGCCGAAGATCGAGCCGAGGATGATCGACCCGATGATCGCGCCGGCGAAGCGTCCGGCGGCCCAGCGCACGCCGCGGTGGCGCCGGTACATCGATCGCCCGGACGTCACGACGGCACTCCCAGCGCCGCGGCGGGGGCCCGTGACGACGCCCGGTGGTTGCCGCACTCGGGGCAGAGGTCGCCGAGCAGGCCGCGAAGGTCGTAGCTGCAGTGTGCGCAGACGCCTAGACGCGGCTGGCGTGGTTCGGCTCCCTTGCTCA
This sequence comes from uncultured Phycisphaeraceae bacterium, assembly GCA_964564695.1. Classification (GTDB taxonomy): domain Bacteria; phylum Planctomycetota; class Phycisphaerae; order Phycisphaerales; family UBA1924; genus CAZMCC01. The sequence goes on from CAZMCC010000079.1 coordinate 11,534, forward strand.
CTCGCCACGCAACGCAGGTGACCACATACACGATCACAGGCCCAAAGAACAGGATGCCGAGCAGCCCGAAGATCACGGACGCGGCGGCGGTCACCAGGAACACGGCCCGGAAGCCTCGGACGGAGGCGCGGCTAACGGCGACGAACATGAGGGCGGGTGCGCAGAGCAGACCGACAAACCCGCCGATCAGCACGCCGTAGACCGCGAAGGCGAACATGGGAGCGATGGGATTGCCCGACCTGATCGCAAAGCCGACCGCGAGGCCGTTCAAGGCGCCGAAGACCGCGCCCATGAATATCGAGAGCGAGAGGCCGAGGGCGCAGCGATCGGTGATCCAACCCCAATCGCGCTTCGCCCGTGGGCCGTCGCTTGGCACGGTTGCTACCCCTGGACGGACCACTTCCGCCCGTCCGCGGCGTCCCGCGTGATACGCCGGTACAGCGTGTCGCGTTCGACCGGCTCGAGGCCGGCTTCGCGGATGGCTTTCTGGAGGGTCCAGACGTTGACTTCCTGGTGGGTCTTGACGCCGTCGCTGGTGGAGCCCTGGCCGGAGCCGTGGTTGACCTTGGTGATGTCGTACCAGACGACGGTGCCGTCGATGTCGTCGGCGCCGTTCTGGAGCATGAGCTGGGCCATGGGGAGCGTCTGCATGATCCAGAAGGCTTTGACGTGGGGGAAGTTGTCGAGCATGAGGCGGGCGATGGCGAGGGTGCGGAGGTTTTCGAGGCCTCCGGGGCCGGGGAGGCGCTCGAGTTCGCTGCCGTCGGGGAAGAAGGGGAGGGGGATGATGGTTTGGAAGTAGCCGTGCTGGGGGGAAGAAGTGGCGGAGTGGCGGAGTGGCGGAGTGGCGGAGTGAGAAGAACCAAACGCGATGCGCTCGGGTAGGGGTGTTCCAGGGCGGGTGAGCGTGATGGCGGGCGTGTCGCCGCCCTCGTGGCCGGTATAGCCCAGATGGCCGCTCTCCTGGTCCGCACACTTTGCCACTTCGCCACTCTGCCACTCTGCCACTTCACCCGAATATCCCATCCGCGCGAGCGCGACGTCCTGCGCCCGCCGCAGCATGTCCATGTGCACAAGCCGGTCGCGGCGTTGCTCGATGTGGCCGTAGAGCATGGTCGCGTTGGTGTTGAGGCCGAGCTCGTGGGCAACTTCGTGGACGTCGAGCCAGACGTCGGAGCGGATCTTGCCCTTGTACGCCTCGTCGTGGACGCGGTCGTCGAAGACTTCGGCGCCGCCGCCGGGGAGGCTGCCAAGGCCCGCGTTCTTGAGCTGGGTGAGGACCCAGCGGATGCCTTCGCGCCGGGCGAGCCGGCCTTCCTCGCCGGGGGCGCCGGCGCCCTTGTACATCTTGGCGATCTTGGCGAAGTGCACGATCTCGACGGCCGTGAAGGCCTTCATGTGCAGATCGCTGCCGAGTCGCCGGGCTTCGTCGCGGATGGTGGCGACGAGGTCGGTGTAGTAGCTGAACGGGAGGTACGGGTGCAGCCCCCCCACCGAGTGCATCTCGGTGGCCCCGCCCTCGACGGCCGCGCGGGCCTGCTCGCGGACGTAGTCCATGTCGCGCGTGTATTCGCCGCCGCGGGGGTCGTCCTTCTTGCGGTAGAACTCGCAGAACTTGCAGGAGAGTGCGCAGACGTTGGAGTAGTTGAGGTGGCGGTTGATGTTGTAGAAGGCGGTGGCGCCGTGGAGGCGGCGGCGGACGGAGTCGGCGAGCTCGCAGACGGTCCAGATGTCCGGCGTGGTGAAGAGCAGGTCGCCGTCGTCGAGGGTGAGGCGCTCGCCGCGGGCGACCTTGGAGGCGATAGCGTCGAGGCGGGGGTCGGCCCGGCGGGAACGTGCCCGTGTCGTCGCTCGAACATCTTGCAGGACGGCCATGAGCAACTGTAGAGTGGTGGCGGCAAGTTTCAAGAATTATTGAAAGCTGAAAAGGCGGGCGGTGTTGGAGATTCTCATTCCGTTCGTCGGGTTCGGCGGGCTCTTGGCGATCGTGATCGCGATGGGTGTGCTGTGGGATGTCGCCGGCCGACGGCGTGCCGGGTTCAAGGACCGATGCCCCTGCTGCGGGTACTCGCGGCACGGATTGAACACGGGCACGCCGTGTCCAGAGTGCGCATCCGACGCGCCGGCGCCCGGCGGCATCGCCCCGCTCGCTCCGGCTCCGTGGGACGTCGTGGGTGCGACGTTCGCCGGCGTGCTGTTGATGTACGCGGCTCTGATCCTGCTCGACGGGTTCGCGCTCGACCGGGTTGTCGCCATCACGCTGTACTGGCTTCCGGCGCCGATCGTGGCCGCCCTTGTCGTGCTGGTTCCCAACAGCAGCGGACGTCGCCTCGGACGTCGGGCCACGGTTCGCACCGCGATCGCCGTGGGCGCGGGCGCGCTCGCCGGCGGCGGCCTGGCACTTATGGACAACGCATCGAGCACTCAGTACCCCGGGCTGGCGTTGGCGTTCGCGTCGTTCCTGGGGTGCTCCGCGATCGGCTGGGCGGGGCTCGCGGCGGCGATTGTCATCGCCATGCGCCGGAACACATCGGACGTGTTTGACCCCGACTAGCGCAGTAGGCCAGGCGGGGTTGCCCGACCCCCGATAACCGGAATTCGACGCGAAATCGCTCATCCGGTGGCGGCCCGCGCGGGCAGGTCGCGGCTCTCTAAGTACTGGCGCCCAGTTCGCCTGTGCGCCGCTGGAGGACCGAACATGCTGTCGCGTTGCCTTGTCGCCGCCGTTCTCGTCGCCACCAGCGCCAACGCCGGCCCGCTCGACCCCCCGCCCGGCCCGATCGCCCCGACCCACAAGACGCTCACCCAGGTCGAGCCGCGGACGCCGATCAGCCACGAGACGACGCCGGGTGACGAGAGCTCGTTGTACCGGATCACGGCCCCGGGGTCGTACTACCTCACCGGGAACATCGACGGCGTGCACGGCAAGCGCGGCATCACCATCGACGCGAGCAACGTCATCATCGACCTGAACGGGTTCGTGATGCGCGGGGCCGTGCCGGGCAAGGAAGGCGGCGGCTCACTCGAGGCGATCGGGAGAGACATCCTCGCCGACGTCTCGGGCGTCACTGTCACCAACGGGGTGATCACCGACTGGCGGGGCGGGGTCCTGCTCACCGGGTTCGCCGCGCGCGGGAGCGTGGTGACCGGGCTCAGCGTCCGCGGCTCGCTTATCGGGATTTCCGTTCCGAGTGTCTCGGTGGTCCGCTGGTGCACGGTCGATGACGGCGGGTCGAGCGAGAAGGGTCAGGCGGGGATCGTGGCGGATGGCTCCTCGACGATCGAGTCGTGCCGCGTCCTGTCCGCGTTTACCGAAGACTCGGAAGGGATCTGGGTCTTCAGCCACTGCATCGTTCGCGACTGCGTTGTGACGGGCGGCGGAGTCATGGGGATCCGGGGCGCGTCTTCCGAGAACCTGGTCGAGCGCTGCTGGGTGTCAACGTTCGGGTCGGGGATCGAGGTTCACAGCAGGACCGTCGTGCGGCACTGCGTGGTCTCGGGCACCGGCGGCGACGCGATCGCGGTGATCGGGACGGACAACCAGATCGAACGTAACAGCGTGCGCTCGAGCACCATCGGCCTGCACGTCACCGGCTCGGGCAACATCATGCTGGCGAACACTGCGAGCGGGAACACGACGAGCTTCGACATCGCCGCGGGCAACGTCGGGCACTTCAAGCTCGCGGCGACGGGATTGGCCTTCGCCGGCGACGGGGGCGGGGTGGCTCCCAGCGGGGGCGATAGCAATACGAATTACGCGTATTGACACGCCTCTCGCGGATTGCGCGATTGTGCGTGATCCATCAACCCCGCCCGCACAGCGCGCCGGTAATCGCAGGACGCTTAGCCACGCATCTGCGCTGGAAACCAGCGCTAGCGACCGTTCACCCTGTGCTCGCGCACAGGGCTCGTTCAAGACCTCAGTTAATCAGCCCCTTGATCCCCCCGCGCTGGCGCGCCTGGCTGTAGCGCGCGAGCGAGTCCTGGATCACCGCGTGGGCCGCCTCGACCGGCAGGATGTCGTCGACGGCCACTTCCTTGCCCTCGAGCTGCTTGTAGTCCTCGAAGAACCTTCGCAGCATCTTGAAGATGTGCGTCGGGAAGTTGCTCGCCTTCTTGAACTCCGAATAGATCGGGTCCTCGTTGAGCACGGCGATGATCTTGTGGTCCGGCTGGCCGTGATCCACCATCGCCATCATGCCGACCGCGCGGGCGTTGCAGATCGTCAGCGGCGGGATCGCCTCGGTGCAGTACACGAGCACGTCGAGCGGATCGTCGTCCTCGGCGAGGGTCTGCGGGACAAAGCCGTAGTTCGCCGGGTAATAGACCGCCGAGCTGAGCACGCGGTCGAGCTTGATCAGGCCCGAGCCCTTGTCGAGCTCGAATTTGAGGTTCGAGCCCTTGGGGATCTCGATGATCGCCTTGAAGATCTCGGGGAGCTGCCCGGCGTCCGTGGCGGGCGTGACATCATGCCAGGCGTGAATCATGGCCGGACGGTAGGGGTGTCGACGCCGGGTGAAGCCCGCGGCGGCCCGTACGATTCCCCGCTGCCCTCCGTGGGGCGCCCCGGAGAGAACGGTGCTCTATTACATCCTCGGCGTCGTCCACCTCATCCTGTTCCTGATCGCGGCGGTGGAGATCCTCCAGTCGAAGCGCGACCTACTGGAGAAGGTGCTGTGGCTCCTGCTCATCTTCGTGCTCCCGATCGTCGGGCTGATCATCTATTACCTGATCGGGCGGAAGTAGGCGGGTCCATGCCCGGGGATGGGCGACCCGATTTCGGCGTCCAACCGGCGGTGGCACGCGCGAGCCCGGCGGGCGACTGTTGTCCATGCTCATGACATTGACCAAGCGAGAGTCGCGAACGAGCAGCACCTCCCCCACTTCCCCCACGCGGCCCTCGGCGCCGGCCCTGCCGAACGCCGACGAGATGTACCGCGCGGTCGCCGATCGCAATACGGCCTACGCGGGCGTGTTCGTCGTCGGCGTGAAGACGACCGGGATCTTCTGTCGGGCCGGGTGCGGGGCGAAGGTGCCGCGCCGTGAGAACGTCGAGTTCTTCCCGCGCCCGGTGGACGCGATGGCCGCGGGGTATCGAGCGTGCAAGCGGTGCCGTCCGATGGAGCCCGCCGACGCGATCCCCGACTGGGCCGCCGAGGTGATCACGCTCGCCGAGACGCACACGGGCCAGCGACTCACATCGGCCGACCTGCGAGCGGTCGGGATCGATCCGGTGCGGGCCGCACGCTGGTTCAAGGCCCGCTACGGCGTCACGTTCCAGGGCTATCACCGGGCGCTGCGGGTCGGACGCGCGGCCCAGGCGAGCGCGGGGGCGGGAGGGTCGGGCGTTCGCCGCACCGCGACGGCGGCCGGGTTCGACTCCGAGAGCGGGTTCCGCGATGCCCTCGCCGACCTCTTCGGCACGACGCCGGTGCGGGCGAAGGCCGAGGGCGGCAAGCTCATGACGGCCCGCTGGATGAGCACGCCGCTGGGCTCGATGATCGCGGTCGCGCGCGACGATCGGGTGGTCATGCTCGAGTTCGCCGACCGGCGCGGGCTGATGACGCAGCTCAAGACGCTTCGCACGCGCTTGCCGGGGGCGATCATCCCGGGGTCGAGCGCGGTGCTCGATCGGCTGCAGGCGCAGCTCGCGGAGTACTTCGCCGGCAAGCGCCAGCGGTTCGACGTGGCCGTCGAGCGACCCGGGACCGAGTTCCAGGCGGCGGTCTGGGAGCGACTCGCCGCGATTCCGCCGGGGACGACGTCCAGCTACGCGAAGATCGCACGCGAGCTGGGGAGGCCGTCGGCCGTGCGGGCGGTCGCGCGGGCCAACGGCGACAACCGGTTGGCGATTCTGCTGCCGTGCCACCGGGTGATCGGCTCGGACGGCTCGCTGACGGGGTACGCGGGGGGGCTGTGGCGGAAGCAGTGGCTGCTGGAGCATGAGGCAAGAGTGAACGGTGAGCGGTGACTGGTGATCGGTGAGGAGGGGGCGGCTCGGACGTCCTTGCCGTTCACCGCTCACTATTCACTCCCTACGCTCCCCCCATGCTGACCATCGACTACGCCAACTGCCTGTCGGACCGGGTCGCCCAGCACGGCGTCGCGCCCGAGCGGCTGGACAAGAACGCCGAGCCCGCGGCCGCGGTCGCGTCGCTGACGCGCAAGCTGGCCGCGAGCCGCGGCAAGCCGGCGGACCAGGGCGGGTGGGAGCGCTGGCGCGACCTGGCGACCGGTGCGATGCGCAAGGAGCACGTGACGGCCGTGAAGGCGCTGGTCGCTCGCTTCAAGCCGAAGGCCGACAACCTCGTCGTGCTCGGCATCGGCGGCTCGGCGCTGGGGAACATCGCGCTGCAGGGGGCGCTCAACACGCCGACGTACAACCTGAGCCCGTCGGCCCGCAAGATCGGGCCGCGTGTGTTCGTCGTCGACAACGTCGACCCGGTGTACTTCGGCTCGGTGCTGAAGACCTGCGAGGAGCTCGACCCGGGGCTGAAGAAGACCATTTTCAACGTCGTAAGCAAGTCGGGCGAGACCGCCGAAACCGCGTCGCAGTTCATGATCGTCCGTGACATGCTCAAGAAGCGCGGGCTCAACGGGCCGGATCACGTGGTGGCGGTGACCGACCCGGCCAAGGGCACGATGCGGAAGATCTGCGACAACGAGGGCTACGCGACGATGCCCGTGCCCGAGGGCGTGGGCGGCCGGTTCAGCGTGCTGTCGCCGGTCGGCCTGTTCAGCGCCGCGATGGCGGGGATCGACATCGACGCGCTGCTCGACGGGGCGGCGAGCATGGACGCGCCGTGCTCGCGCGAGGACATCCTGACCAATCCCGCGGCGATGCTCGCGTTCCTGCTCGTGGAGCTGGGGACGGAGAAGGGCAAGCCGAACCACGTGATGATGCCGTACTCGAACCAGCTCTACCTGCTCGCGGACTGGTTCCGCCAGCTGTGGGCCGAGAGCCTGGGGAAGAAGGCGGATCTCCGCGGCGAGACGGTCTACGCCGGCTTCACGCCGATCAAGGCACTGGGCACCACCGACCAGCACAGCCAGGTGCAGCTCTACCGCGAGGGGCCGAACGACAAGGTCTTCGGCCTGCTCGAGGTCGCCGACTTTGGCGCCGACGACATGAAGATCCCCACGG
>CAZMCC010000080.1:0-18372 GCA_964564695.1 uncultured Phycisphaeraceae bacterium
CGCTGCGCCCTCGCGCCAGAAATGTGTCAGACATATTTGCAGTAGTCAGTAGTGACCGGAGCACCTGTGGAACCGATGTCGTTGTTTGCGTAGACGCGCGTTTGAATCTGGCCGTTCGGCGCGAGGATATCACCGAAGATCCCCCGGTTTGACGTGATATCACCGATGTTGCCTGAGGCCACCAATGACGCCCGGATGTCGCCGCCCGCCGAAATTAGGTCGATTGTTCGCGCGGAAACGGAACCAAGGGCGCCGCTCTCCGTTCCCACCACTCCTCCGGTGCCATTCGTTCGTAGCAGCGTGAGGATCTGCACGTCAACGAAGCCATCAGCAAAGCCGTCGTTTGAAGTCTGCGAGAATTCTTCTATTCCCACCAGGCGAGTCGTCGAACCGGTTGCTGTTTGGACACGGACGGCGAGGACATTTCCGGTCCCGTTGCACTCGACACGGACGTAGCGGATCACGTCCTGTGCGGGGTCCTGTGGAATCTCGTGATTTGGAAATGACTCGACTCGAAGCGAAAGGCTTGAGGAGGGAGTTGCCGTAATGGTAACGTTGTACTTTCCATCGACGAATTGAACGGAACTGGTAAAGGTGCCGCCTCCAGTCGCGAATTGGACTCGAACGTCTGCGCGTGCGCACGCAGCGACGGCGCTCAGAAGCATGATGGTGAGCAGGTATTTCATCGACGTCTCCGGGAGAGGTGCGGTATGAACAGCACAATGAAAATACTGATGTTTGATGCGGATGGAACAGAGGTTGCGATCCGAAGTCCGGCGATCGGCGCGGGGGGCCCGATGTATCCCGGCAAGTCAATGAGATCCAGGGTGTAATAGCCGGACTCACCGGTTCGGCTTCCAAAGAAGAGTCGCGATCGCGAAGGGTCGTTCGGAAATGCCAGCCCGTCGGTCCAGTTCGAGACGCCCCCCGACCCGTCAAGCAGGCCCCATGGCGATTGCACCCACGGGTACTGCTCGATAGGGAACCCCGGGAGTCCAACGATCCCTCCCGATGTTTCACCACCGTCCAGCGGCAGCCCGGAGATCAGAATCTCATTGCTGGCATCTGGGTACGACCAGTAGCCCTCGGTACCTTCCCCATAGCGATCCGGGTCGTAGAACATCGCCTTGACGTACTCGTCGACGTTGGGGATCCAGAACCGCGCTCCTGCGGAGCGTGAGACTTGGTCGTTGAGCGAGCCATCGGGGTTCTGTGTGAACGTGGACGTGTCATACGCGCCCGACTCGAACGCCTCGGCGGTCATCGCCTTGTCGTTGTGCAACCAGTTGCAGTAGCGGGCTGCGAACCGCCACCCCATGTCCGTGGGCCACTGCTCCGTGCCCGACACGAGTGAGTACGTCCCCCCAGGCGCCGAGGGTGGCTGTCCGGGTGGCGGGGTGTAATCGATCCAGTCGCCGGTCAGTCCGAAATCGCGCGGGTCGTGACCCTGCCCCGCCCAGTATGGTCCGTACGCCTGGACAAACTCGAGCCATTTCGACGTCGTCAGCTCAGTCCGCCCGATGCGGTACTCGTAGGCGACCGAACCCGAAGGCATGAACTCGAACGCTGGCGCCTCCTGCAGATTGGCGTCCCTGTTTCCCGGCGCGCGAATCGTGATCAGGTCGATCCCGTATTCGTAAGTCAGGTTCTGGGCGCCTACGGGTGCGACGAGACCGCCAAACACCGCCGCCCCGATGAGAACGTGTCGCATGGGTCCGAGTGTACCGGTGCGTCGTTACTCGTCAACGCTCAACGTGCGAGTTGCGTGAATCTGCGCGCAAACGCGTACATTCGCGCCCGCGGGTGGAGGGTCGGAGTGCTCGAGATCCACAAATCCGTGTGACCATCGCGAGCCAGACGGCGTCGGGATCGATCAACCCGCGACCCGCGGGCACCCGGCAATCGGTGGCTACGCTCGTGCGTGAACGCATCGGAACCATCACCTGCCGACGGGCACACCTTCGAACACGCCGTCGCGGAACTTGAGGCGATCATTGCGCGGATCGAATCGGGCGAGGTCGGCCTCGAAACGTCGATCCAGGAGTACGAGCGGGGCGTTGCGCTGGTCAAGAAGTGCCGTGAGATGCTCGAACGGGTGGAGCAGAAGGTCGTCGACCTGACGGCCCGGATGCAGGTGGGGGGAGCGGGGGCCGGCACCACAGGGTCTGGCCCCGGAACCGGAGCGAAGGCGAAGGGGAGCTGATTCGAAGCCGCCGATGTCGCCTGAACTCACGTTCATCATGAGCAAGCTGATTCCCGCGGCGTTTATCTTCGCCTTCGGGGCCTGCATGGGGTCGCTCATCAATGTGCTGGTGTACCGGCTGCCGCTGGGGATCAGCGTGGTGCGGCCGCCGAGCGCGTGCCCCTCGTGCGGGACAACCCTGACGTGGCGCGAGAACATCCCGATTTTCGGGTGGATCTTCTTGCGCGGGAAGTGCCGGTTCTGCAAGTCGTCGATCTCGCCGGAGTATCCGCTGGTCGAGGCGTTCACGGCCGTGCTGCTGACGGGGTTCTTCGTGCTGTATTGGCAGACGGACGCGAACGCCCGGTGGCTGGGCGTGAACTGGGGCGCGATCCAGCCGGACTGGATGACGCCGCACGCGCCGGGTCTGATCTGGCCGACGTTCGCGATGCTGCTGCTGTTGCTGGTGGCGCTGGTGGCGATGACGCTGGTGGACGCCAAGACGTTCACGATTCCGCTGCAGCTGCCGTGGTTCACGGCCGTGCTGGGCGTGGTGACGCACACGGCCCACGCGGCGTGGGTGCAGTGGAAGGTGGGGGCCTTGTACCGGCACGCTCCGGGGTGGGATTGGGTCATCCCGACGCCGGCGGTGGGGGTGGGCGGACCGGGGTGGTGGTGGGTGGGGGCCTGCCTGGGCGCGATGGCGGGGCTGGGGATTTCGCTGTTGCTGGTGAAGACCGGGCTCATCCGCCGGAGCTACGCGGATTACGACGAGTGGGAAGCTGGGGAGATCGCCGCGAAGGGGATCAACATGGACAGCCCGGAGGCGCCCACCGATTGGCGGTTGGGGCTCCGCCGGACGGTGCTGGGCGTGGGCGTGGCGGTTCTGGCCGCGACGGCGGGGTATTTCATCGCCCGGGCGATGGGGCGGCCGGTGTGGAGCGGGGTGCTGGCCGGGCTGGTGATCGGGCCGGTGATTGCGGGGTTCATGGCCCGCAAGGCGATCCCGATGCGGGTGCCGGAGGGCGAGCCGGCGACGATCGCCCCGGACCTGTGGATCGCGTATCCGCACGCCCGGCGGGAGTCGCTGAAGGAATTCGTGTTCCTGTCGCCGCCGGTGTGCCTGGGGGCGCTGTGCGGGTGGCTCGCGATGCGGGGGCTGGGGAGCGAGGCGATGCCGCTGTGGCTGGCGGCCATGACCGGGGCCCTCATGGGGTACCTGATCGGCGGGCTGGTGGTGTGGGCGGTCCGGATCGGGGGGACGCTGGCGTTCGACAAGGACGCGATGGGGCTGGGGGACGTGCACATGGTGGCGGGGATCGGGGCGTGCCTGGGGTGGATCGACGCGACGCTGGCGTTCTTCGGGGCGGCGTTTGTCGGGCTGTTTTGGTGGCTGGCCCAGCGGGCGTGGACGGCTCGTGGGGGTCGGGCGATGCCGTACGGGCCGTTCATCGCGGTGGCGGCGGTGCTGGTGATCCTGTGCCACCCGCTGATCGAGATGGGACTGAACAGACTTTTGCCGCCCGGGCCGGGGCAGATGCCGATACATCTGCCCTGAGGTTTGCCCTGAGGTTTTCCGTGGCGGACACGGTCCGGCGTTGACACGCGAGCGGCGGGGACTAGCGTTGGCCACGGGAAGGGCACAACGGGGCACGGCGAACGCCGGAGCCCCTCGGAGACAGGCAATGCGCAAGGCGATGGCGGCGTGCGTGGTGGGGCTGATGGCATCGGTGTTCGGGCTCGGCGGGTGCAACAACCCGCTCAAGGACGAGAACGCCGCACTGAAGCAGGAGAACGCGGAGCTGCGCGATCAGCTTCAGGCGAAGGACGCCGCGCTGGGCGACCTCGAGGGCCGGCTGACGGCGAGCGACAGCGAGTCGAAGCGGCTGGCGAGCGAGGCGACGAACAAGCCGGCGGCCGGCGGCGACACGGGCTTCGAGGACCTTGGCAACGTCACGCGCGGTCGGAACCAGATTTCCGTCGGCATCGCGGGCGATGTGCTCTTCGACTCGGGCTCCGCGACGCTCAAGAGCGGCGCGAAGAAGAATCTCGACAGCATCGCGTCGGTGATCAAGTCCCGGTACGGATCGAACACGATCCGCGTCGAGGGACACACCGACAGCGATCCGCTCAAGAAGACCAAGGACAAGTGGAAGAGCAACGAGCGGCTCAGCTCGGAGCGGGCGCTGGCGGTGGAGGAGTACCTCTCCTCGCGCGGCGTCGCGAGCAAGCAGATGTACGTGGCGGGCTTCGGGGCCGACGAGCCCAAGGGCTCGAAGAAGGACAGCCGCCGGGTCGAGATCGTGATCCTGCAGTAAGGACTGAGGGTGTTATCGGGTGCCCCGGCGGAGCCTTGTCCGCCGGGTGTTTACACGAACCGGATCCGGGCGGACAGAGCTCCGCCCGGGCACCCGGGGGCACCCATCGGAATGACACTGTGAGAGCGGGCGGGCTATACTCGACGCTCAGCGGGCGATTGGCGCAGTTGGCTAGCGCGCATGCATGACACGCATGAGGTCACTGGTTCGAATCCAGTATCGCTCATTTCTGCCGCGGCTCGAAAGGGCGCGGCATTCCAGACCAAATCAGAGTGAATGATCGGGGGCGGAAATGTTCGTCACGAGCATCGCCGGTGCACGCCGTGCGCGGTTTGCGTGCGCCGTTGGGTTCGCGTGCATACTCGCGTTCTATCTCGTCACCTCGGGACGTGTCCTGATCGCGACCATCGGGCCGCACGGCTGGCACGTGGGGTTCGAAGATGGATGCGTGGCGATCGGGCGTTCTCAGCCGGGATCGATGCCGTACGCCCGCGATGTCATCGGAACGAAGCAGAGCGGGATTGCGGTGCACTTGAGCTCTTCATACCCGGGGGGCTTTGCCGCGGCCTGGCGGCCCTTTCATGCGAAGGGCTTTTACGGCGATCGCCTTTTGACGCCCGTGTGGCCGCTGCTGCTGGGCCTTCTCGGCGGAGCGGCCTATTGCCACGGCGTGATCGTGGGCGGAAGACGGGCATCGTTCGGAGCGTGCGCCAAGTGCGGGTATGACCTGGCCGCGCTCCGCAAACGCACCCCGGAAATGTCGGTGACGTGCCCCGAGTGCGGACACGCAACGGCCCCGATTGCTCCGGCGCCGGGCGTTGTTACGAGCTCTGCTGCTTCCTGAGCGCCGCCCGCACGGCCTCAAGCACCCCTTCGGGCGCTTTGGCCGGTTCGCCAGGCTGGTCGCAGCCGCAGGCGGCACGGCCGAGGGCGATCGTCTTGCGGTACCCGTCCACGAACGCCAGGCACGAGGGGCAGGCGTTGAGGTGGCGCTCGAACTCCTGGCGCTGGGCCGCCGGGAGCGTGGCGTCGACGTATTCGCCCAGGAAGTCGATGAGCTGCTGGCACGTCAGCGGAGAGTGCGTCGTCATGGGCGGTTCTCCGTGAAGTGGGGTTCGAGCAGGCCCTTGAGGGCCATGCGGGCGCGGTGGAGGCGGGTCTTGACCATGGAGACCGTGATCCCGAGCATGTCGGCCGTGGTCTGGGTGTCGAGGCCTTCGATGTCGCGGAGGAGGATGACTTCGCGGAGGGGCTCGGGGAGGTCGTCGATGCGGGCGCGGACGAGGGCGTGGAGCTCACGCTCTTCGATGCCGGCGGCGGGCTCGGGTTTCCAGACGGGGGAGCGCCGGGTCTGGTGGCCGTCGCTGGTGAACGTGGGCATCAGGTCGTCGACGAGGAGTTCGGGGCGGCGACGCCGGGTGCGGAGCCTCATCAGGCACGCGTTGACGGTGATCCGGTGCAGCCAGGTGGAGAGGGCCGAGCCGCCCTCGAACTTGGCAAGGGCCTTGAACGCGCTGAGGTAGGCCTCCTGCACGGCGTCCATGGCGTCTTCGGGCCGGCCGAGCATGCGGAGAGCGACGGCGTAGAGGCGGTCCTGGGTGAGCTTGACGAGGTCGTCGAACGCCGCGGGGTCGTTGGCGCGCAGGCGGGCGAGGAGGGCGGCCTGGTCGGGGACGTCGGGGGCGTGAGGGGCGCTGGGTGTGGGGGCGGGGGTGGTCATGCTGCGCGGGAAGGGTAGTTGGCGATAACGGGATGGGGACGAAGGCGCCGCGCGGGTAGGGCCTTGGTTCATCCGGCGCGGAACGCCGCCCCCTCGCTGAAGCGGCTGAACGCCGCTTCAACATTTCCCCCTCCGCCAGGGCGGAGGGGGATCTCGGGTGAATTCTCGGACGTGATCAGCCGATAGACTCCGGCTTGCCGATTGTGCGGGCGCCGCGACGCGCCATGCACGACTCGGCGCGCGCCGCGAGTGCCCCTGCATGCCCCGTGATATCCCCGTCGGCAACGGCAACCTGCTCCTCACGTTCGATCACCTCTACCGGGTGCGCGATCTCTATTTCCCCTATGTCGGCCGCTACAACCACACCGGCGGGCATGTGCAGCGCTTCGGCGTCTGGGCCGACGGGCAGTTCGCGTGGGTCGAAGAAGGCGGCGAAGGGTCGGACGCGGGCGGTGGGGGGGTTGGCGCGGGCGGCGGTTGGAAGCGCGAGCTGCGGTACAAGCCCGACACGCTCGTCACCGACGTGCGGCTGGTGAACGAGAAGCTCGGGCTCGAGTTGCGGTGCCACGACGCCGTGGACTTCCACGAGCCGGTGTACTTCCGCAAGATCTTCGTGAAGGACCTGCGCGGGGCGGCGGGAGGCGGTGGGGGCGCTGTCCGCGACGTGCGGCTGTTCTTCCACATCGACCTGTCGATCAAGGAGTCGCCCCTGGGCGACACCGCCGACTACGACCCCGAGACCGCGGGCGTCGTGCTGTACAAGGACGACTTCTACTTCATTGTCAACGGCTGCGACCAGTTCAAGTGCGGCATCGACCACTGGGCCATCGGCGCCAAGCGCATCGGCTCGGCCGAGGGCACGTGGCGAGACGCCGAGGACGGCGTGCTCGGGCGCAACGCCATCAGCCAGGGCTCGGTCGACGCCACGGTGGGGTTCAACCTGCGGGTGCCCTCCGGCGGCACGTCGTATGTGACCATGTGGCTCGCGTGCGCCGACAGCTATGAGCACGCGCGAGCGCTGAACCGGACGATTCTGACCAAGGGCCCGGACCGGATGCTCCACCGCACCGAGGCGTATTGGCGCCTGTGGGCCCGCAAGGAGCACCTGGACCTGTCGCCGCTCTCCGAGCCGGTGCAGAAGCTCTTCATGATCAGCCAGCTCGTGATGCGGACGCAGGTAGACAACCGCGGCTCGATCATCGCGGCCAACGACAGCGACGTCACGCACTTCGCCGGGGACCATTACTCCTACTGCTGGCCGCGGGACGGGGCGCTGGTGGCCCATGCCCTGGTGCTCGCGGGGCAGAGCGAACTCTCCCGTGCGTTCTTTGAGTACTGCGCAAGGGTGGTCCACCGCAACGGCTACTTCCTGCACAAGTACACGCCGATGGGGCAGCTCGCCTCGAGCTGGCACCCGTGGATGATCGACGGCAAGCCGGTGCTGCCGGTGCAGCAGGACGAGACGGCCCTGGTGCTGTGGGCCCTGCGCCAGCACTTCGAGGCGTTCAAGGACGTCGAGTTCATCAAGCCGCTGTACACGCCGCTGGTGTCGCAGCCCGCGAACTGGATGCTCGAGTACCGCGACCACAACGGGCTTCCGAAGCAGAGCTGGGACCTGTGGGAGGAGCGCCGCGGGGTGCACACGTTCACGGTGGCGGCCACGATCGGGGCTCTGAAGGCCGCGGCCAAGTTTGCGGACGACTTCGGCGAGAACGACCGGGCGGCGGCGTATCGCGAGGCCGCCCAGAAGATGACCGGGGCGCTCAAGACGCACGTGTGGAACGCGGAGCAGAAGCGATTCGCCCGCATGGTGACGCCGCTGGACGACGGGACGTACCGGCTCGACATGACGCGCGACTCGGCGAACTACGCCCTGTTCGCGTACGGGGCCCTGGCGCCCGACGACCCGCTGGTGATGGCCGAGATGGCGAGCCTGAAGGAACGCCTGTGGGTGAAGACGAGCGTGGGCGGGTGCGCGCGGTACGAGCGCGACTACTACCACATGGTCGAGCGCGACAACGTCGAGCAGGTGCCCGGCAATCCCTGGGTCATCTGCACGCTGTGGCAGGCCCAGCACGTGATCGCGACGGCCAAGACGCCCGAGGACCTCAAACCCGCGATCGCGATGCTCGAGTGGGCGGCCGAGCGTGCCCGCCTGTCGGGCGTGCTCGCCGAGCAGTTCCACCCGTACACCGGGGCGCCGATCAGCGTGAGCCCGCTGACGTGGAGCCACGCGACGGTGATCGCGACGGTGGTGCAGTTCCTGCGCAAGCGGGATGCACTGCTGGTCGAGGCCAACAGCCCGGGGGCGTTCAGCGGGGTGGGGGCGGCGTAGCATGTCGTGGCGACGCCCGCGGGCGGGTGCTGTGTGAAGAATCTTCGCTCGCTTGCGCTCGCGGCTCTCATTGCTTACCCTGCGGCCATGATGCAGCGATTCAGGGTTCTGGCGGGCGTTGCGGCGGTGCTGTCGTGCGCGGGGGCGGCCTTCGGCTGGAGCGCCCGCGGCCACCGCCTCATCACCTCCCTCGCCATCGACGGGCTTCCGGCGGACGCGCCCGCGTTCCTGCGTGAGCCCGCGATGCGGGACCTCATCGCCGAGGAGGCCAACGAGCCCGACAAGTGGCGGAGCATGCCGTCGACGACCCTCGCGCACGTGAACGGGCCGGACCACTATCTTGACGTCGAGGACCTCGAGCAGTTCGGGCTGACGCTCGACACGGTGCCGCCGCTGCGTCAGGAGTACTTCCGCGTGCTGGCGATCAGCAAGCACCTGCACCCCGAGCTTGTCACGCAGCCTTATGACCCGGCCGGCGACGCGGACAGGACGAAGGAGTGGCCCGGGTTCCTGCCGCACTCGATGAGTGAGCACTACCAGAAGCTCCGCTCGAGCTTCAACACGCTGCGGGTCCTCGAGGCGATCAACGACCCGGCCCGGGCGACGCAGCTCGAGCTCGCGCGGCGGAACATCGTGACGGAGATGGGGATGCTCGCGCACTTCGTCGGCGACACGGCCCAGCCCCTGCACACCACCCGCCACCACCACGGCTGGGTCGGCCCCAACCCGGCCGGTTACACCACCGAGCGCGGCATCCACGCGTACATCGACGGCACGATCGTCGAGCTGCACGGGTACACGTACGAGTCGCTCAAGGGGCAGGTGAACTTCACCCGCACCATCAACGGGACCGACCCGTGGGCCGACGTCGTCGCCCACATCCGACGCAGCTTCGAGCACGTCGAGCCGCTGTACGTACTCCAGCGCGACAAGACCCTTGAGGGGGAACCCGGAAAGGCGTTTATCGCCGAACGCCTCACCGACGGGGCCGGGATGCTCGGGGCCTTGTACCGGGCGGCGTGGGAATCGAGCGTGCCGACCGACCAGCAGATGGCTTCGTGGGTGAAGTACAACCCCGTTGACCCGGCCCCAAGGGCACCGGCGGGCCCGAACGACGGCCGCACGCCTGGAGTGGGGGGTAAGTGACACCAATCGTGCGCGCAGGATGCCCGGCGGTCGCCCGGTAGAATGCCCACGAGGGTCCCCCGCCATGACCGTGCAGGGCAAGTGGCTTCAAAAGTTGACGCCGGCGACGCCGGTCGATGACGCGGCTCGCCGGGCGCTGCGCAAGCGGCTGCGCCCGGTGGCCGACCTGCTGCGCCGCTCGGCGCGGCGCGAGCCGGGCGCGGAACTCGTGCACGAGCTTCGCGTGTCGACCCGCCGGGCGGCGGCCGTGCTGCGGGCGTTCGAGCCCTACCTCCCGGAGCGGAAGGTCAAGCGCGTGCAGCGGTGGCTTCGTCGGGCCCGTCGGGCGGCGGCGCCGATGCGAGAGATCGATGTGCAGACCCACGCCCTCGGGGCCCAGGCCGAATCGCTCGATAGCGCCGACGCGTTGCACGGGGCGCTCGAGGCCGCGGTCAAGCGGCTCGCCGATCAGCGCAGCGAGGCCCACAAGGACCTGGTGAAGGCCCGGCGGCGGATCGGCGTCAAGCGGCTCGCCCGGGCGGCCCGGGCGCTGGAAGACCGGGTCAGCGTTCCCGAGGGCGACGAGGGTGCTCACACGCTGTGCTCCGCGGCCCGGGCGGCGTTTGCCGGGGCCGGGGAACGGGTGCGGACGGCGGCCGCGGGCGACCTCGCGTCGCTGCCGGCGCTGCACGAGCTGCGGCTCTCGGGCAAGTCGCTGCGGTACACCCTCGAACTCTTCGGCGTGTGCTTCGACGAGCGGACGCGGGGGCGGATCTATTCCAGCATCGCGGAGATGCAGGAGCGCCTCGGTCAGATCAACGACGCCGCCCAGCACGCCAAGGCCCTCGCGGGGCTTGTCGATGAGCTTCCCGACGACCAGGCGACGGCCCTGCGCTCCCTCGCGGAGGCCGCGGAAGATCACACGCGCCGGGCCGTGGCCCAATTTGGGCGTGAAGACTGGCCTGCGCGGGTGGTGGCCCTGCTGGCGGAGGTCGACGCGGCCCTCGTTTCCGGTCCGGTGGCCCCCGCGCCCCCGCTCGTGGAAGGTCTGCACGTGAACGGCCACGCTGCGGGGGAAAACGGGGCCGTGCACGCGGCCGCGCCGTCGGCGGAACCCGAAGCGGTCCACCACCTGGAGCGCCGGACGACGCCGATCGAGCCCGGCCCCTTTCGCGTGGCCGCGATCGACGTCGGCACGAATTCCATTCGACTGATCATCGCCGAGGCCGGCGTCGACGGCGCGGGTGAGGCCGACAGCCCGCCGGGGTGGGGCGGCGGATACCGCGTGCTCGACGACGAGCGGGAGGTCGCCCGTCTGGGACGCGGCCTCGACGCCACGGGCCGACTCGACGCCGCCGCCATGAAGGCCGCGGCTACCGCCATCGCCCGCATGAAGGGCATCGCGGAGGGCTACGGCGTGCGTCACCTGCGCGTCATCGGCACCGCCGCGGTGCGCGACGCCAGCAACGGCGCCGACTTCGTCGAGCTCGTCCGCGAGGTCGCCGGCATGACGATGGAAGTCATCGACGGCGAGCAGGAGGCCCGCCTCGCGTTCCGGTCCGCTTCGGCCGCGTTCGATCTCTCGGGCGTCACGGCGGCCGTGTGCGATATCGGCGGCGGCAGCACCGAGGTGGTCGTCAGCTCCAGCGGGGTGCTCGACCAGATCCTGTCGATCCCGATCGGGGCGGTGCGGCTCACCGAGCGATTCGGCGGGCCGGTGGCGGCCGCGAGCGAGAACTACGACGAGATGGTTGAGCACGTGCGCGACCTCTTCCGTCGGCGACTCGACAAGCTGCCGCTCGTGCCGCAGGTCTTCGTCGGCACCGGGGGCACGTTCACGGCCTTGGCGAACATGGTCGTGCTCGCCGATCTGGGCCAGCTCGGTGGTGGGGGCGACGGCCTGTTCAGCGGCCACGTGCAGGGGCACGAGATCAAGTCGTGGCAGGTGAAGCACGTCCTGGACAACCTGCGGAAAATGCCGCTGCGTGACCGCCAGCACGTGCCGGGCCTCAACCCCGACCGTGCCGACATCATCGTCGCCGGCCTCGTCATCCTCGATGCCATGATGCGTCGGCTGGGCGTGAACCGCCTGCTCGTTCACGAAGGCGGCATCCGCGACGGGCTCCTTCGCGCCATGGTCGCCAAACTCACCGGCGACGAAGAGACCGGGAAGCTCGATCCCCTCCGCGGCGTTCGGCGTTTCGCCCGCGCCTGCGGGTATGAGCACCGGCACTGCCAGCACGTTACTGGGCTCGCCCTGTCGATCTTCGACCAGCTGTCTGCTCATCGCGAGTCGATCGATGCGGAAGCGGCCGACCTGCTCACGCCGCGGGCCCGGATGCTCCTTGAGGCCGGCTCGATCCTGCACGACGTGGGCTACCTGATCAACTACGACCAGCACCACAAGCACGGGTATCACCTGATCGTGCACGCGGATCTGCCCGGCTGGAACGCCGCGGAGATCGAGGTGATCGCGAACCTGGCGCGGTATCACCGGCGGAGCGAGCCCAAGCGCGGGCATCGGAACTTTTACCGGCTTCCCAAGGCCGAGCGCGACATGGTCGAATTGTTGGCGGGCATCCTGCGGATCGCCGACGGGTTGGACCGCACGCACATGCAGCGGGTTGAGCAGATCGAAGTCCTCCCCGGCCTGGGCGAGCGCGAGCTCGACTTCATCGTCACGGCCCCCAGCGAGCCCGAAGTCGACATCTGGGGGGCTACCCGCAAGGCCGACCTCTTCCGCAGCGTCTTCCGCGTGAAGCCGAGCGTTCGGTGGGCTCCGTCCATCGAGGTCGCCGCTGTTCGCGATCCCGTCGCGGCCGTTGATCGCTGAATCCAACACGGACTCGGCTCCGAAAGCACCATCGACCCGGCCGGGCGAAGTGATGCTCCGGGGCGTGTAGCCACGGTTCCGTGCCGGCGATCAACTATCCGAAAGGAAGAACCGGTATGAACCGTCTGGCTATGACTGCGCTCGCGTTCGGCGTGAGCATCCCCTTCATGCTCCAAGCGTGGAACGATCCCAACTCGGGCGCCAGCTGCGCCGCCTCCAATCCTCCGGCCGCGGCCCCGAAGGCCGACATCGTGGACACGGCCGTGGCCGCTGGGAACTTCAAGACCCTCGCGGCCGCCCTCCAGGCCGCGGGACTCGTCGAGACGCTCAAGGGCAAGGGGCCGTTCACGGTCTTCGCGCCGACCGACGAGGCCTTCGCCAAGCTCACCAAGGGCACGGTCGAGAGCCTGCTCAAGCCCGAAGCGAAGCCCGCACTCACCGGGATCCTCACGTACCACGTCGTCGCGGGCAGCGCGATGGCCAAGGACGTCGTGGGCATGAAGTATGCCACGACCGTCAACGGGCAGCGCGTGGACATCAAGGTCTCCGGCGACAAGGTCATGCTTGACCAGGCGAACGTGATCAAAACCGACATCGCCTGCACCAACGGGGTCATCCACGTCATCGACGCCGTGCTCATTCCGGCGGACAAGGACGTGGTGGACACCGCCGTGAAGGCCGGATCGTTCACGGTGCTCGCCAAGGCCCTTGAGGCCGCGGGGCTGATCGACACGCTCAAGGGCAAGGGGCCGTTCACCGTGTTCGCCCCCACCGACGAGGCGTTCGCCAAGCTTCCCGCCGGGACGCTCGAGAGCCTCCTCAAGCCTGAGAACAAGTCCACGCTCGTCAAGATCCTCACGTACCACGTCGTCCCCGGGCGCGTCTACGCCGACCAGGTCGTGAAGATGACCGAGGGCAAGACCGTCCAGGGTTCGTCCTTCAAGGTCAGCGCAAAGGACGCCAAGGTCATGATCGACAACGCGACCGTCACCAACGTCGACATCGAGGCGAGCAACGGCGTCATCCACGTGATCGACTCGGTGATCATCCCCAAGTGAACGATTCGGAGGTCGCCTGCACCACGCGAGTCGTTCACGCTTCGCCGTTGACCCCGCGCACACGGGTAGAGTTCGGCCCCTTGCAACGGAGCGCCGAATACCGGTGACGCAGTGTCTACTCCAACGTGTGGCAGCCGGCGACGCGGAGGCGCCGCGCGAACTGATCGACCGCTACGGCGGGCTGGTGTGGTCACTGGCCCGCCGTTTCTCGTTCTCGCAGAGCGACGCCGAGGACGCCGTGCAGGAAGTCTTCACCGATGTGTGGAAGAGCGCCCCCCGGTTCAACGAGGCGGTCGCGAGCGAAGCGACCTTCATCGCGATGATCGCCCGCCGGCGCCTCATCGACCGCCGACGCCGGAGCGGGCGCGAGCACGGCGCCTCGGCGCTGATCGAGCAGCGCGACGGGGCCTTGGAGCGGATCTCGCCCCAGCGACGCTCCGAGCTCTCCGAAGAAGCGTCCAAAGCGACCAAAGCGATCGAAACACTCAGGCCCGAGCAGCAGCGGGTGCTCCGGCTGTCAATCTACTACGGCGTATCGCACGAACGCATTGCCGAGGCCACGGGAATGCCCCTGGGCACGGTCAAGACAAACATTCGACGCGGCCTCGCCGCCGTGCGCGAGATCCTCGACGTCGAGCAGCAACCGCGGCAACTGCGCAGCGAGGCCAGGCCATGACCCCGGGCGACGGGCGGCACAACGAGCGCTTGAGCGACCTGCTCGCCGATGGGGCGGCACAGGGGTTCTCTCGCGCCGAGGCGGCCGAGCTCGATCGGCTGCTGGCCCAGGCCGCGGACGTTGATGCCGAGGCGTTCGAGCGGGCGGCGGCCGTGATCGATCAGGTGTTCGCGGCGACCGATGCAGTCCCCGAGGAGTTGCCGGCGGCCCTGCGAGCTCGCGTGGAAGCGGCGGCCGGCATCCGACCGACGGACACGATGCGTCTCAACTCGCCCGCCCCGGCGCCGCGCCGCCCGCTTGCCGCATGGGGCGGCTGGCTCGCCGCCGCCGCGGCCGTTGTCATCGCCGCGCTGGGGTGGATGCGTGGCGTGGGTCCGGGCGCGTCGTCGCCGGCCGCGGTCCGTACCGCCGTGCTGGGCGCGGCCGACCGCATCCAGTGGAACTGGGGCGCGTGGGGCGCCAAGCCCGCGAGCGAAGGCGGCGTCGAGTTCCCCGCGAAGAACGTCGGGGGCGAAGTCGTCTGGAGCACCGCCGCGCAGTCGGGCGTCATGCGCTTCACCGGCCTCGCGCGCAACAACCCCGGCGAATACCAGTACCAGCTCTGGATCATCGACCCCGCCCAGAAGCACCCGATCGACGGCGGCGTCTTCAATGTCGACGCTGACGGCGAGGTCCTGGTCGCCATCAACCCCAAGATCCGCGTGAGCGACGCCGCGGCGTTCGCGATCACCGCGGAGAAGCCGGGCGGCGTGGTGGTGTCGGATCAGAGCAAGCGGGTGGTGATTGCGGCGCCGGCCCCTCCAGCGAGTAAGGGCTAGCTCGACGTGCCACCGAGGACGGGCTTTGACGTCCTCGGTGTTCGGGCGGTCAGGTCGCACGGCACCGAGGAAGCTCAGAGCCGCTTCCTCGGTGGCACGATCAAATACAGTCGTCTAGCGAACCTTCCCGTGCAGGCTTAGCCCATCCGCCGATTCGATTATCACGGGCACGATGCGTCCCACGAAGTCGCGGGGTTCGGCGCCCGGCGGGCAGTCGAAGAAGACGATGAGGTCGCCGTCGGTGCGGCCGGAGAGCTGGATGCCGGCGGGGACGGCGGGCTCAAAAACGGTCGTCTCCTCCGCGTCGATCGCGCACGCCGAGCCGCCGTGCTCCCCCGGCGAAGTTGCCGCCCCCCCGATCGTGAGCGAGATCGTCCCGTGACCGTTCGACGCGGCGGCCGCCCGGGCCGTGCGTTTCTTCTGCTTGACGCTGAGCCCCTCGACAAACACCTCGAGCGTCGCCCCGAGCTGGGCCCGCGAGATCTCGTCGGAGATGCCCGTCTGGATCGCGAGCAGCTCGTTGTTGCGGCGGCGCTTCACGTCCTCGGGGACATCGTCGGGGAGCTTGTCGAACGCGATCGTGCCCGGCCGCGGCGAGTACTTGAAGATGAAGCAGTTCTTGTACTTCGCGCGGCGGACGAGCGACACCGTCGCGGCGAAGTCATCCTCGGTTTCGCTCGGGAATCCGATGATGAAGTCCCCCGAGACCATCAATGGGCGTCCGATCTCGGGCTGGTGCAGGTGGGCGCGGGCCCGATCGAGGAATTCGAGGTATTCCTCGACTTCGTAGCCGCGGTTCATGGCCTTGAGGATGCGGTTCGACCCCGACTGCGCGGGGACGTGCAGGTAGCGGCAGATGCGTGGGTGATCGCGGATGACTTCGAGGACGTCGTCCCCGAAGTCACGCGGGTAGCTCGTCACGAACCGCAGCCGCTGGATCGCGGGGACCTTCTCGTGGATCAGCGCGAGCAGATCGGCAAATGTCGTCGTGCCCTCATTCTTGAACGGGTCGCGCCGATGCCCGCCGGCGTACGACCGCCCCTTCTGCGGCTGCACCAATCCGTTGACCGTCACGGCCGCCCCGTGCTCGAAGCGGTAGTGGTTCACCGTCTGCCCCAGCAGCGTGATCTCGAGCACCCCCGCGTCGGCGAGGCGCTTGCACTCCTCGATGATGTGCTCCGGCGGCCGGTGCACCTCGGCCCCGCGCGTGAACGGCACCACGCAGTACGTGCAGAACTTGTTGCAGCCGCGCGTGATGCGGACATAGGCGGATCGCTTGGGTCCCCCCGCCGCGTTCGGATCGCCTTCGTCGTGCCCCTCGTGGAGGTCGATCGGTGACACCATCCGCGACAGGTCGAGCATCTCGAGCGAGTCCTGGGCGGCCGCGAGCGTCCCGCTGCGGCGCGAGGCGCTTCCCTGCAGGGCGACCTGGTTCGCCGAGACGAGCTTGCGGGCTGCCCGGCGCAGGCCACGTTCGACGCCGTCGTCATCAACAGTGACTTCAGCCGGGATCGCCCCCCCCACGCCCTCACCCCCGCTCGCGTCCAGCATCGACTCCCGCGTCCGCACGGCGTTGTCCACCAGCGCCGGCAACTTATCGAGTTCCGCCGGGCCGCACAGGATGTCGACCACCGGCATGCGCCGGATCAGGTCCGTCCCGTCGCGTTCGGCCATGCACCCGAGCACGCCGACGACGAGCCCCGGCTCGCGCACCTTCCGCAGCTTCATCTCCCCCAGGCGCGACCACACCTTCTGCTCCGCGTGCTCGCGCACCGAGCAGGTGTTGTACAGCACGATCCCCGCCCGGTCCGGGTCGGGCGTGAACGCGTACCCCAGTGCGCGGAGCTGGCCGCTCACGAGCTCGCTGTCGAGCTCGTTCATCTGGCAGCCGAAGGTCTCGATGTACACGCTGCGTCGGGGCATAGTGGGGGGGTGGGGGAGAAGATGATAAGCGGGTGCCCCGGCCGAGCTTTGTCGGCCGGGTTCCGACCCACCCTCCCGCGTCTATCGAATTCTCGGTCGTGGCTACCGTTCCCCAGTTCCCACCCTCGCTCCGGAGGCACCACTCATGACCAGCGACCAGAACGCCCCTCGCCTTGCCCTCCCCGTCGCCCTTTCCCGCCGCGACGCCCTCATCGCCGGCGGCGTCACCGTGGCCGCCGCCGCCGTGCCGGCGCTCGGGCAGAACACCGGCCGGATCGAAGTGGTGTACGCCAAGACCGGCACGAGCGCCATCCTCCATCCGGCCGCCGCCGACCCCACAGCCACCGACCCGATCGCCTACCGCTTCAAGGTCGGCGACCTCGACTGCCTGTCCATCCCCGACGGCTCGATGCAGATGCCCCCCAAGCCCATGTGGGCCCCCGAGGCGAGCGAGGAGCAGGTCAAGCAGGCTCTGCGCGACGAGTTCCTCCCCGACAACGCCATCACCGCGTACATCAACATCCTCGTCATCCGCTTCGGCAAAGAGGTCGTGCTCATCGACACCGGCAACGGCGGCACTTCGGGCAAGCTCCTGCCCCGCATGATCGCCGCGGGCGTCGACCCCGCGAGCGTCACCGGCGTCATCATCACCCACATGCACGGCGACCACGTTGGCGGCCTCGTGAACGCGGGCTCTCCCACGTTCCCCAACGCCGCGATCTTCACCAACGTCGTGGAGCGCGACTTCTGGCTCGCCGCCAAGCCCGAGGACCTCAAGAACGATTTCCCGCCCGAGCGCAAGCAGGGCTTCATCGACAACGCCCGCAAGGCGATCGCGAACGCGGGCAAGGCGCTGCAGGTCGTCAAGTCCGGGGACACGCTCCTGGGATGCCTGGCGATCGTCGGCCTGCCGGGACATACGCCTGGGCACGTGGGAGTCCGCGTGATCAGCGGCAATGAATCGCTGGTGCATTTCGCCGACACGGCCCACAACCACGCCATCATGGTCCCGCACCCCGAGTGGTCGGTGATGTTCGACACCGACGCCGCGGGCGCCATCGCCACCCGCAAGAAGCTCTTCGCGCAGGCCGCGAGCGAGCGGACGCGGCTGTACAGCTACCACCTGCCGTGGCCGGGGATCGGGCACCTGCGGACGGAAGGGGCGGGGTACCGGTGGGTGGCGGAGCCGTGGGTGTTCAGCTAAAGCCGGTGCGTCGCGAGGGTGCCACAACCGGCCGCTTTGGGCCGGTAGTGCGGTGAGCGTGACGCTCCCGCCGGCGCTCGCAAACGACGCCCAACGCACCGAGATCCGCCAGAGCCCGGATCTCGGTGCCACCCAACGCCGTGAACTACGCGGCTGAAGATCGAGCAGTAAGCCTCCGCG
>CAZMCC010000081.1:0-17914 GCA_964564695.1 uncultured Phycisphaeraceae bacterium
GCAGCTCCTCGCCCAGCAGGCGGGCGCCGAGCCCACCGTCGAAGAACTCGCCGAGAAGGCCGCGATGACCCCCGCCGAAGGGCGCCGCGTCAGGAAGGTCGCCCGCCACCCCGTGAGCCTCGACCGCCCCGTCGGCGAGAGCGAAGACAGCTACTTCGGCGACTTCCTCGAGGACACCCGCCAGGGCGCCCCCGCCGAGTCCGCCGCCCAGGACATGCTCAGGCAGCGCATCGAGCAGGTCCTCAAGGGCCTCACCTACCGCGAGCGCGAGATCATCAAGCTCCGCTACGGCTTCGGCGACGGCTACACCTACACCCTCGAAGAAGTCGGCCGCATCTTCAAGGTCACCCGCGAACGCGTCCGCCAGGTCGAGGCCAAGGCCATCCGCAAGCTCCAGCACCCCGTCCGCGCCCGCAAGCTCGCCGGCTTCGTCGATTCCCCCATCGAGATCGTCGTCCGCGACCGCGGCGGCCAGGCCATCCCCGCCGAAGCCGGCGCAATGGACGACGGCGGCGACAGCGGCGAGTGATCGCTCCGAGATCCACCTCCGCAACGCGGAGGGGGAAATGCTTGACGGGCCTTAAGCCCGTCAAGCGAGGGGGAGGCGTTCGTCGCCCGGTGATCGGAGTCCTCGTTGGCTCACGGCACTTCTTCAGTCCGAAGGACTGGTCGTAAGTAGCCGGTGGTGAAGCGAGGCTCTGCGAGCGCCACCACCGGAAAGCGGCCCTCCTATTTCTGACTCTCTTTGTGCCTCGCACCCTGACGGGGTGCTCGTACCGCACGATCGTTGAAGGGCGGATCGCTCCACGCGACTCGATGATCACCGTCGCTCTACCCTCCCAATCGTGAAAACCCGCGAGCTCGAAAACCTCGGCATCCCCCGCGGCCGTCCCTTGGAAACGGCCAAGGTCCTCTGCGTCCGCGCCGCCGACCACGGCCTCAAGCGTGACGACATCCGCGCCCTCTTCACCGCCGCCATCGCCGCCCCCGACGCCCACAAGAACCACCCCCTCGCCGGCGACTTCGCCCGCGCCCTCAGCGCCTCCAACGCCGCCGCCGAGGGCTTCCGCCCCCGGCCTTCCCCCGCGCCGTGGAAGCAGTGGGGGACGAACATCGAAGCCGAGTCCATCCGCCAGCTCCAGCGCGCCTGCGACCTCCCCGTCGCCGTCGCCGGCGCCCTCATGCCCGACGCCCACGTCGGCTACGGCCTTCCCATCGGCGGCGTCCTCGCCACCGAAAACGCCGTCGTCCCCTACGCCGTCGGCGTCGACATCGCCTGCCGCGTCCGCCTCAGCGTCCTCGACATGCCCGTCACGGCCCTCGCCAACGCGAACACCCGCGATCGCCTCAGGAGCGCCATCGAGCGCGAAACCCAGTTCGGCATCGGCGCCCGCTTCAACAAGCCCCGCCAGCACGACGTCCTCGACGCCGACTGGTCCGTCTCCCCCGTCACCCGCGCCAACAAGGACCGGGCCCACAGCCAGCTCGGCACCAGCGGCTCGGGCAACCACTTCGTCGAGTTCGGCACCTTCACCATCACCGACGAGGACGTCGCCCGGCGCGCCGGCGTGCCGCATGTCGGCGGCGCCGACACCGGCCCAAATGGAGAATCAGCCCACGGCTCGGGCTGGCACTTCAACCTCCCCCCCGGCGAATACCTCGCCCTCCTCTCGCACTCAGGGTCCCGCGGCACCGGCTCGGCCGTGTGCGACCACTACTCCTCCATCGCCATGAGCCTTCACCCCGAACTCCCCAAGGAGCTCAAGTTCCTCGCGTGGCTCGACCTCGACTCCCAGCCCGGCCAGGAATACTGGAACGCGATGAACCTCATGGGCCGCTACGCCAGCGCCAACCACGAGTGCATCCACCGCCACATTCTCGCCAACCTCGGCGCCCGCCCCGTCGCCCACGTCGAGAACCACCACAACTTCGCCTGGCTCGAGCGCCACGACCCCGGCGACGGGCGCGGCGAGCGCAACCTCGTCGTCCACCGCAAGGGCGCCACCCCCGCCGGCCAGAACGTCCTCGGCTTCATCCCCGGCTCCATGAACGCCCCCGGCTTCCTCGTCCGAGGGCTCGGCTCCCCGCAGTCGCTCCTCTCCGCGTCCCACGGAGCGGGTCGAGTCATGTCCCGCGCCAAAGCAAAAGAGACCTTCGCCTGGGGCAACGTCAAGCGCGACCTCGACCGCGCCGGCGTCGAAGTCATCTCCGCCGGCCTCGACGAGGCCCCGGGTGTCTACAAAGACATCCACGCCGTCATGGCCGCCCAGTCCGACCTCGTCGTCCCCATCGGCCGCTTCGACCCCAAGCTGGTCAAGATGGCCCCCGCCGGCGAAAAAGCGGAGGATTGAAGATCCCCCTCCGCCCTGGCGGAGGGGGAAATGCTTGCTCGGCGTCCAGCCGAGCAAGCGAGGGGGCGGCGTTGTGTGCAACCCAACCTTCATCTCCGCTCTCGCCGCTGCCCCGCCTTCCTACGCTCCGCGGCGCGCAGTGAAACCCCCCGTCGGGGTCGCGGAATGAAAGCCTCTGCATGACCGTCTGGCTTTGGATCGGGTTTATCGGGTTCATCGCCGTCCTGGCGATCCTCGACTTCGGCCTGCTCAGCCGTCGCCCCCGCGCCGTCACCACCGCCGAGGCCCGCGCCTCGGTCGCCCTCTGGGCCCTCGCCGCCGTCGGCTGCGCCTTCGTCGTCCACATCGTCTACGACAACGACCTCTTCGAGCTCGAGCAGACCATCGGCCGCCGCATGGACGGCGCCACCGCCGCCCTCCAGTTCATCACCGCGTTCATCGTCGAGGTCTCCCTCAGCCTCGAGAACCTGGCCGTGATGGCCCTGCTCATCGCCTACTTCAAGGTCGACCCCACCCTCCGCTCGCGCCTGCTCTTCCTCGCCATCCTCGCCAGCCTCCTGCTCCGCGCCGCCCTCATCTTCATCGGCGTCAACCTCCTCGACTACTCCTGGACCAAGTGGGTCTTCGCGGCCATGCTCCTGATCGCCACGTGGCGCCTCCTCGTCATGCCCGACGAAACCGCCGACCTCGAGCACAAGTGGCTCGTCCGCGCCGCCCGCCGCATCCCCACGGCTCCCGAGCAACGCGGCCAGTCCCTCTTCGCCCGCATCCCGTCCCCCAAGCACCACAGGGGCGTTCTCGTCGCCACGCCCCTCATGGTCGCCTTCCTCGCGACCGCCGCCGCCGACTTCAGCCTCGCCCTCGACTCCGTCCCCGCCGTGTTCGCCATCACCCGCGACCCCTTCATCGCCTTCGCCTCCAACGCGCTGGCGATCATGACCATGCGGTCGCTCTTCTTCGCGCTCCCCTCCATCGGCCGGCTCCGCTTCATGAAGCCCGCGATCGCCGCCGTCATGATCGGCTTCGCCGCCAAGATCGTCCTCAAGAGCTACGCCTACGACGAGATCCCCACCGCCTGGACCCTCATCGGCGTCGGCCTCATCATGATCACGGCCGTCCTGATCTCCCTCTGGAAGACCCGCGGCCAGCTCACCGCGGCCGAGCGCCCCCCCGCCCTCGCCGACGCCGCCGAGGCCGTCGCCATCACCCGGCGCAACCTCCGCAAGATCATCATCCTCATCGTCGGCACGCTCGTGCTCGTCGTGCTCGCGCCCCTCGTCGGCCTGCTCCCCGGCCCCGGAGGGCTCCTCGTCGCCGCCGCCGGCCTGGGCATCCTCGCCACCGAGTTCATCTGGGCCCGCCGCCTGCTGCACAAGCTCAAGGACGGCGGCCAGATCATGCAGAAAACCACCGACAACATCGCCGCCAAGACGCCCTTCTGGCTCCCGCCGCTCGTCATCATCGCCTTCGCCTGGGGCGTATGGGAACTCGCCCACGCCGTCTCCAAGCCGAAGTTTGTCTACATGCCCTCGATCGGCGTCTTCCTCGCCCTGGCCTACTGGGCCTACGCCTCGATCGCGGCAAGGCTCAAGCGACGCAAGGGCGCGTAGACCGCGGGTGCCACCACCCGCCCCGGCGCTTCGCCGTGGCGCGTGGTGCAGGACGACCGCCGCGCGGGTGGGCCGTCCGTTCATCGGCACCACGCGCCGGCCAAGGCCCCGGCGGGTGGTGGCGCCCGCGATGAACCATCAACCCCCGCCCTACGTTTCCACCCACGTGACGCCCTCCGCGTCGCGCCCTTGCTGAGGACTCCCCATGGACCTGCTGCTACTCGCCCAAGAGGCCGTCCTCCCCCCCGGCGGCTCCACCCAGCCCGCTGGCGCCAACCTCAAGCTGTATGCCTACATCGGCTTCATCGCCATTGTCATCGCCTTCCTCGCCCTCGACCTGGGCGTCTTCCACCGCGAGGCTCACGTCGTCACCTTCAAGGAAGCCCTGGCCTGGTCCGTCGTCTGGGTCACCTGCGGCCTGTCCTTCGCCGCGTTCGTCTACTTCGGCTACAACAACAACTGGCTCGGGCTGGGGCTCGACACGCCCAAATACGATCCCGACGGCGGCATCATCCGCGGCGTCGTCACCGGCGCCGAAGCCGCCAAGCAATACCTCGCCGGCTACATCGTCGAGAAGTCCCTCTCGATGGACAATGTCTTCCTGATCGCCATCATCTTCGGATACTTCGCCGTGCCCCCGATGTACCAGCACCGCGTGCTCTTCTGGGGCATCATCGGCGCCCTGCTCATGCGCGGCCTCATGATCGGCGTCGGCGCCGAGCTCGTGCACCGCTTCGAGTGGATCCTCATCGTCTTCGGCCTCTTCCTCATCGGCACCGCCCTGAAGATGGCCCTGATGAAGTCCCACGCCGACCCCGGCAAGAACCCCGCGGTAAAGCTCGCCAAGAAGATCTACCCCGTCTCCCCCAGCTACGACGGCCAGAAGTTCTTCACGAAGATCAACGGCGTCCGTCACATGACCCCGCTCTTCCTCGCCCTGCTCATGGTCGAGGTCACCGACCTGATCTTCGCCGTCGACTCCATCCCCGCCATCTTCGCCATCACCCCCGACCCCTTCATTGTCTTCACGAGCAACATCTTCGCGATCCTCGGCCTGCGGGCGCTCTACTTCTGCCTCGCCGCCCTCATCCTCAAGTTCCGATTCCTCAAGCCCGCCCTCATCATCATCCTCATCTTCGTCGGCGTGAAGCTCCTGCTCCTGAGCGCCCCGCCCTACGCCCACGTCGCCGCCGGCTGGTTTGGTTCAACGATCGACCCCATGAAGGGCATCAAGCTCGACACCAGCATCTCCCTGGGCGTCGTCCTGGGCATGCTCGTCCTCGCCGTGGTCGCCTCCGTCCTGTTCCCGTCGAAAGCCCCGCACCCCGCCCACGAGGCCCCCGGCACCCCCGACGCGCACCCCTGATCCCGCCCCCTTCCCCCCCGGCCCCCCCCCCCCCCCCCCCCCCCCCACCCCCCCCACCCCCCCCCCCCCCGCCCACCCCCGCCCCCCCCCCCCCCCCCCCCCCCCACGCCCCCCCCCCCCCCCCCCCCCCCCGCCCCCCGCCCCCCCCCCCCCCCGCCACCCTGCACCCCCCACCCGCCCATCCGATCCCGCTCCTGTCTTCCCTGGCCCCTGGCCCCTGATCCCTGGCCCCTCCCCCCATACCCTTCTCACCCATGCCCAAGCTCGCCTTCAGCACCGTCGCCTGCCCCGAGTGGACGCTCTCGCGCGTCGCCGCCGCCGCCGAGAGCATGGGCTACCAGGGCGTCGAGCTCCGCACGTTCAGCGACGACTCGCGCCTGCTCGCCGGCGACCCGGCCCTCACCGACCCAGACAAGGTCCGCTCGCTCTTCGGCCCGCTCGGCGTCCAGCTCGTCTCGCTCGCCACCTCGGCCCGCTTCGACGAGATCATCGTGCCCCCCGTCATCGGCCAGGTCATCGCCGACACCGAGCGTGAGGTCCGCCTCGCCCGTCGTGCCATCGACCTCGCCGTTACGCTCGCGTGCCCGCTGGTGCGTGTCTTCGGCTACGAGCTCTCCGAACGCGAAGTCCGGGCCGTCGGCGTCGCCCGCGTGGTCGCCCGCCTGAAGGCCGTCGTCGACCACGCCGACAAGACTGGCATCAAGGTCATGCTCGAGAACGCCGGCACGTTCGCGACCGCCGCCGACCTCGAGGAGATCCTCGCCCGCGTGAACAGCCCGCTGCTGGGCGCCTGCTACTCGCTCGCCGCGGGCCACGCCGCCGGCGACGACGCCCCGGCCGCCGCGGCCCGCCTCGCTCGGTCCGGCGCTGGGGGGGGGCTCTTCGCCGCACGCATCAAGGACGTGCGCCACGGCCGCCCCTGCGACCTCGGCACGGGCGAGCTCCCGTGCCGCGACTTCACCGCGGCACTGGTGTCCAACGGATTCGCCGGCCCGCTCATCTTCGAGTGGGACAAGGCCTGGCTCCCTGACCTCGCCGACCCCACGAGCGTGCTCCCCGGCGCCGCCAGGACGCTGTACTCCTGGTTCGCCGAGGCTCGCGATCAACGAGCCCCGACCGTCAGGGAGGGGTTCCGTCCCAACGCTGTGGCACGCCAGAGCTGACCCCTCGCTCACGCTCGGGGCTCGTTGGAGACACGCCTACGTCTTCCTCGCCATCTTCGCTCGCGACCGACGTCATCCAATCCTGTCTGGACCAGGGCTTCGCCCTCGCCGGCGTCTGCCCCGCGCTCCCCGCTGCTCGCGAGCCCGAGTACCGCGCCTGGCTCGCCGCGGGCAAGCACGCCGACATGGACTACCTCACCGAGCAACTCGAGGAGCGCCTCGACCCGCGCGTCCTCGTCCCCGGCGCCAAGTCGATCATCGTCGTCGCCGATCAATACGCCCCGCGAGCCGACGAGTCGCCCCCCGCGCACGCTCCGGGCTCCGCCCCCGGCCGCATCGCCCGCTACGCCCGCGGGCGTGACTACCACCCGATCATCAAGAAGCGCCTCCACCGCCTCGCCGACTCCCTCCGCGAGCGCTACGCCGACCACACGTTCCGCACCTGCGTCGACACCGCGCCCCTGCTCGAGCGCGACCACGCCGCCCGCGCCGGTCTCGGCTGGATCGCCAAGAACACCCTCGTCATCAACCCCACCCTCGGCAGCTACCTCCTGCTTGGCGCCATCGTCACCACCCTCCCCCTCGCCCCGCCTCCCGATCAGCCCACTTTCCCCGACCACTGCGGCACCTGCACCCGCTGCATCGACGCCTGCCCCAGCGGCGCCATCACCCCCTGGTCCGTCGACGCCTCGCGCTGCATCAGCTACCTCACCATCGAGCACAAGGGAACGATCGACCCCGCACTCCACACTCCAATCGCCGACCGCCTCTACGGCTGCGACATCTGCCAGGAAGTCTGCCCCCACAACTCACCCCGCGCGGCGCCCCAGACCGGCCGTCCCCCCGTCTCGCGCGTCAACCCCGCCTACGCCCCCAAGCGCCACGTCCTCGACGCCCTGCACGTGCTGCGCTGGAACGCCGACTCGCGGCGCGAGGCCCTCGTCAGCAGCCCGATGAAGCGGGCCACGCTCGCGATGATGCGCCGCAACGCCGTCATCGTCGCCGCCAACGCCCTCCGCGCCGACCCCGCGCTGCTGCTCCCGCTGCTCGAGCGGCTCGCGGGCGACCCCGCCGAGCCCGACCTGGTCCGCCAGACCGCCGCCCAGGCGCTCGCCCGCAAGGATTGAGTCGCAACGCGGAAGGCAGTACGCGGAGGACGCGGAGGAACGCAGAGGAAGGCAAGAAGACTTGGATCTCAGCATGCGCCACGGGTGATCGGCGGCACACCGCGTCTGTTCCCATCGCCATCGTCCGCTCCGCGTACCTCCGCGCCACTCCGCGTCCTCCGCGTACCCGCCTTCTTGCTTTCCACGAACGTCGGCGATCATCCGTAGGACATGCGCCCAAAAAACACCGCGGCCCCGGTCGGACAGACCGGGGCCGCGAGTGATTTCAATCGGATTCGATCAGGTCACACGGTCTTAGATCGTGCAGCCGGCGAAGGGCAGCTGGTTGGCCTGAGCGGCGAAGTAGGTGTTGATGAATTCACCGACGTCGGCCGAGTTCGACACGCCGTTGCAGTCAACGTCGGCGAAGATGGTCGTGAGGGTGGACTGATCGAGGAAGTAGGTGTTGATGTGCTCGCCGACGTCGGTCGAGTTGGCGATGCCGTCGCGGTTCCAGTCGGCGACGCACTCGCACTCGTCGGGGATGCCGTTGGCGCCGCCGGCCTTGTACGGGCCGCCGGGGGTCTGGGCCGCGTCGTAGTCGAAGCAGTCCTTGCTGGTGCCGCCGGCGATGTCCTCGGCGTCGTCGATCCCGTTCTCGTTGCAGTCGAGCGGCTTCTTGCCGCCGCAGGTCAGGGTCACGCGGTAGTTGGGGTTGAGCTCATCGCCCGGGCACAGGACGGCCGGGGTGAAGTCCGCACCCGCGAAGAAGGCGTAGGTGCCCGCCGCCAGGGTGAGGGTGGCCGACGTGCTGCCGCACACCGGGGCGATCACGCCGCCAAGGTTCGCGAGGATCGGGCATTCCGAACCGGGAATGTCGCTCGCCAGCTGCAGGACGATCAGCACGAGCTCGTACTGCTCGCCCGTGCCGCTCCAGGTGACCTCGGTCTCTTCGGCAAGGGTGATCTTGTACCAGTCGGTGTCCCGCTGGCCGCCGGTGGTGGCGGTGCTGCCGTAGATGGTCTCGCCGCACTCGATCGTGCTGAAGACGGGGGGGACGCTGTTGCAGCCGCCGTTGTAGAAGTCGGCGCCGGCCACAAACCAGCCGCCGCAGTCGCCGGCCGAGGCGATCTCGCCCTCGAACGTCGCGCCGGGCGGAACAACAAGCGAGCAGTCCGTGCACGCGCCGTTGTTGGTCACGTTCAGGACGTACTTGAGACCCTGGGCGCAGGTGAACGTGGGGAGCACGGCCTGCGGACGGACCAGAACGAGCCAGTCGCCGGCCGGCAGGCACACCGTGAACGTGCCCGTCGTGCCCGCAACCTGGTTGGTCTGCTCCCAGAAGGAGAACGGAGCGCACACGGCGGTGCTGCCCGTGTGGAAGAGGATCGCGGCCTGGACGTTGAACTCGGCCTGGATCGACAGAGTCACGCTCGAGGGCTGATCGAGGATGAAGCGGTAGTAGTCGTTGTCGCGGGCGACCGTCGGCGTGACCGAGTCAAGCCGGCTCGTGCCGCACACCGTCGCCGGCAGGTTGATGAGGATCGACGACAGCGGGTTGGCGCCGCCGGGAGTCTGGCCCGAGCAGCCGCCGTTGAGGGTGAGGCAGTCCGTCTCGTTCTCCTGGATCGCGCCCGCGGGGCAGGGCACGGTCACGGCCGGGATCGGAGACTGCATCTGCACCTGGTAGGGGCCGCAGTCGGCCGCCGTCCACGCGCTGACCTGCAGGTAGTACGTCTGGCCGACGACCAGGCCGAACGACTGGATCAGCGCCTGGAAGCCCGTTGCGCCGCAGAAGTCGTCGTTGCACGCAATCTCGACGAGCGTGTTGCAGGGGTTGCTCTCGTCAACGTCATACAAGGCCAGCAGCGAGTCGCCGACCGCGGTCGTGGCGCACGTCTGAATGCGAATGCTGGTGCTGGTCGCAACAAACTTGTACCACACATTGCAGACGCCCTGCATGCCGGCGCCGCCGTTGTGGCAGCTGTACCCGGGCTCTTCCGCCGTCGTGGTGGCGCCGGACTGATCAACGACGAACGTGCCATTCGTCGCAACCGTGATCGCGCCGGTGCACAGGTCGTTCGGGGGAGCCCCGCGAACGCCCTCTTCTCCGCCCTTGACGACCTGCGCATACTCAGCGGTCTTGCCGGGCACTTCGCCCGTCTCCGGACCCGCAAGCGCCGCGGGCACAAGGCCCGCCGCCGCCATCGCGGCCGCCAATTGACAC
Source organism: uncultured Phycisphaeraceae bacterium (assembly GCA_964564695.1). GTDB lineage: Bacteria > Planctomycetota > Phycisphaerae > Phycisphaerales > UBA1924 > CAZMCC01. The sequence goes on from CAZMCC010000081.1 coordinate 9,824, forward strand.
ATCACACGTATTTTTCGCACGTTACACCTCCTGGCTTCGGCCGCGCAGCCCAAACAAGCCCGCACGGCCTCGCAGTCCCGATTCGGGTTCGCGGCACGTCGCCGAGAACCAGTGGTTCCCATCCGCATGATCGCCCCGGCCCATTCGCAGGCCGTCACGATCCACCCCGAACTCTCCCAAGGCGCATTCCCGCCCCACACGAAACATGCCGCTACGAATGAGCGACTCCTTATCTTCTACCACGAAACCACTCGCTTCGCAAGCCATTCAGCACGTGGCCTTTGCAATTCAGCGGTTCACTCAACGTCCGAACACTTCGGGCTCGCCCGCCGCCGTGCCGTTCGGACGCCGTTTGTGCTCGGCGCTCCGTTTGAATCCTACAAAAAAAGCCCCCACGTCTTCGACGTGGGGGCTCGTGGGGGCCGGTGGGGGGTTGGGGTATCTGGATCGAACCCAGCCCGCCCGGGTTGAACGTTCAAACCTCAGGACATGAGTTCAAATCGTGCAGCCCGCGAACGGCAGCTGGTTGGCCTGCGCCGCGAAGTAGGTGTTGATGAACTCGCCCACGTCCGCCGAGTTCGACACGCCGTTGCAGTCAACGTCGGCGAAGATGGTCGTGAGGGTGGACTGATCGAGGAAGTAGGTGTTGATGTGCTCGCCGACGTCGGTCGAGTTGGCGATGCCGTCGCGGTTCCAGTCGGCGACGCACTCGCACTCGTCGGGGACGCCGTTGGCGCCGCCGGCGGTGTAGGGGCCGCCGGGGACCTGCGGGAAGTCGTAGTCGAAGCAGTCGCGGCTCGTGCCGCCCGCGATGTCCTCGGCGTCGTCGATCCCGTTCTCGTTGCAGTCGGTGATCTTGCCGCCGCCCTCGACGAACGGAGCGACCATGAGCATGACCGAGTAGTTCTGGTCCGGGCTGTTGGGGTCGCCCTGCGCGCCCGTGAGGGAGATGAACTGCCCGTCCTGGTTCACGTCATAAATGACGCTGGCGCTGAGCACCAGGCCGCCGAGGTTGCGCTGGTCGGCGGGGTCGAGGTCGTCCGGGGCGCCGGCCCAGGGAGACTGGTTGACCGAGTTGGCCCACAGCGAGTTCGAGGCGATCGAGTCGTTGTCGGCGATGCTCAGGAAGATGATCTTGAAGTCACGCCCGGAGTTGGCGCCGTGGATGACCTGGCCGTTCACGAACACGCGCTCCAGGCACCACTCCGGCGCCGCCGGGTTCGTCCCGTCGTACACCGCGCGGAACAGGCCCGTGTTCGCCGAACCCGGAATCTCGATCCCCTTCGCGTCGGTGCGGACGAACGCACCGAGGAACCAGATGTTGCCCGCCGCGTCGATCGCCGGCGCGGAGATCGACGGTCCGATCGGGTTTCCGCCCGTCACGTCCGAGAGGATCGTGAGCCGGCCGATCTGGTCGCCCGAGTCGTTGTAGAAGGGCTTGCCGAGCGTGACGCCCATCACCGCGTCGAACGCCACCCACGCCGGCAGGCCCCACTGCGCCGTGGCGCCGGGGCTGTCGAGCCGGGCCGCCGCGATGTAGCCGAAGGGCCAGTTGCCCGGCGTCGTCGCCACGTCGGACGCGTACGCCGCCGCCAGGAACCGACCCTCACGGTCGGAGCCCACGGCCACCGGCACGCTGCCGCGGAAACCGGTCTGCGAGAAGTAGTGGCTGAACGCATCGTCAGGCGACGTGCGGTTCCAGGTGAAGCCGCTGCACTGGTCCGTCAGGCTCGCGGGCAGCTCCAGCAGGCGAGTCCCGCCGACGCCGCCGTCGGCCATGAGGCCCCACACGCTGATGCCGATGGTCTTGCCGCCGGCGGGCGTCGGCTTGCTCAGCACCGCGCCCGTGCCGGTCACGCTGGGCAGGAAGAAGTTGGTGGCGGTGTACCCGACCGAGCCGCGGTGATCGTCCGTGCCGGGGCGGTGCGTCGTGACGTTGCTCAGCACGCCCGCGGCGCTCTCGTAGACGTACTGGCGGTTGAAGTTCCCGTCCATCAGGATCGGGCGCCCCGCGGTGGCCTCGGGGATGATGTTCGGAACCGGGTGCGCAACCGTGCTGTTGGTCAGCAGGCGGACCGTGGTGCCGGGGTCGCTGCCGCCGTTGTTGTCGACGATGTTCACCGCCGCGCAGGTGCGGGCCGTGCTGTCGAAGCGGAACAGGTTGACGCCGGTGAGGAAGGGCGGAGTGGTGGCCTGGTCGGCGGCCCCGCCTCGGTCGGCGCGGATGTGCACGTTGCCCGAGCTGTCGATCGAGCCCAGGCCGAACTGCGAGCGGTTCTCGCCGAAGTTGCCGTTGACGGCCGTCTGCTGACGGGTCACGTACAGGCGTGTGGGGTTGTTCGCGTCAACGTTGACGAAGCCGGAGACAACGCCGTTGAACGACAGGTTCGTGCTCTGCGTGCCGAAGTCGGTGAAGGCGTAGCCGAGCTGGAAGCTGCCGCCGGGGCCGGCAACGGGGGCCGCCGCGCTGTTGGCGCTCATCGGCGGGGCGCCGACCAGCGATTGGTTAATGCCCGGGCCGGCGGTGTCCCAGAAGAGGTACGACCCCGCGGCCGAGCCCTTGACCGCGTGCGAGGTCCCGGAGATCGCGTCGCTGCTCATCAGGTTGTTCGTGAACGAGGTGCTCGAGCGGCTCATCTTCGCGAGCGGCGTGACGCCCCACGTCATGTTCAGGCTCGACGTGATCGCCGTCAGGTCGTTCACGAACGCATTGCACTGCTCCGTCGTCTCGTGCGGACGAAGCGCATCGGTGTTCGCCAGGCCGGTCCGCTGCCCGACGCTGTCCTGGGCCATAGCCGTGCCGGCGAGGCCGGCCACCGCCAACAACGCTATCAAGCGCGCATTCTTCAACATCGCGTACTCCTCCATGTCTTGGGGTTCACACCTGCATTGACGCCACGCCGCCACGCCGTGAATTCGCCCGCGGCGGCTGTACACAAAAGCGAGAAGCGGAGGATAAGCCGGCGCCGAATTTGGACGGGTCCGACGTCTTTACAATTCGGCAAAGTTTGCGTGAAAGCCGCGCTTCGTCACCCGCTCAGGGGGCTTGCAGACAGCCCCCCTTTTCGCCCCTATCGCCCATCTTCACGCCGAGCCCGATTCCGCCACGCCCATTCCAGCTCGCGGTCGAACACCGTCACCGGGGTCTGCCCCAGCAGCCGCCCCGCGAGCCGCTCCATCAGCACCCGCTCGCGGACCAGCCGAACCTCCGCCGCCAGCGCCGGACGCACGCCCTCGAGCGTCTGCCCCGACCCGGGGATGACCTGCTCGACCTTCGCGATCGCGAACCCGCTCTCCACGATGATCGAGTTGCTGACGTCCCCCACGTTCATCGCCGACACCGCCTGGCGCAGCGCCACCGGCAACTGCGGATCGGCCGTGCTGAACGGGTCCAGCAGCCCGCCGCGCTGCGCCGAGGGATCGCTCGACTCGCGAACCGCCATGTCGATGAACGACGTGCCGTTGGCGGCCCGGTTGCGCACGTCCGCGGCCTGCGTCTGCGTCGGCACCACGATGATGCGGACCGAATATTTCGGCCCGTGCCGCGCGAGGAACGCCTGCCGCAGATCCTCCTCGTTCACCGTCACCTCGGTGCGCACCAGCGCCCGCAGCTTCGCGTTGCGCTCCAGCAGCATGCGGTAGCGCCGGTCCCCCAGCCCCCGGGCCGCCCGCACGTTCGAGACCAGCGACGCCGCGTCGTCGGCGCTGAGGCCCACCGTCTGGCTCAGCGTGTCGCGCAGCAGCTGCCCCTCGCGCTTCACCGCCTCCTCGTCGATCGTCAGCCCCGTGCGGGTCATCTCGGCGTCGAGCGCCCGCGAGAGCGTCAGCTCCTCGAGCACCCGCGCGCCCGCCGCCTCGTTCAGCAGCGGCGCCATCTCGCTCGCGAACACCGACGTCCCCGCGATGATCGCCGCCGGCCGCCCATCGGTCGCGGCCGGCGCATGAGCCGCCGTCGCCGGCGGCGCGTCCGCCGAGTTGCCGGACCCCGAACCGGATCCGCCGCAGCCGGCGACGCCGGTGAGCGTGAGTGCGGCGAGGGCAACGGCGACGGCGGTGGTGGTGGTCTTTCGGCGGTCGTTCATGGGGAATTGACGTTAGGACAGGCGATCTGACGGGTACTCATCTCTTTGAACCACCCCTCTGCGGGAGCGTCCGCGACCTCTCGCCGCCGATCCCCGCCGCCTGCACGCCGGCGCCGCGGGGATCACTCGCGCCCGATGTCGATATTCGCCATCAGCGCCACCGCTTTCCGCCCCGGCGAAAGCCCTCACGTTCGTGGCGCCATCACCCACCCCGGCTCCACGAACCTAAACAGCCCGGGATGCACGCCGGGTTCGGGGGAGATGCCCAGCGTCCGCATGAAGTCGAAGACCTGACAGAAGTCCCCGGTCTCGCACTGGTCGTCGGGATGCACCTTTCGCGGTTCGTCGAGCGAGTCCCAGTCGATGAGGTACGGCGCGACTCGCTCGGGCGCGATCCCCCACCCGCCCGCGAACGCCTCGAGATTCCCGGCCTTCCACGGATAGGCCGGCGGGTTCTCGTCGAAGTACCTGACGCGCGTGCTGAAGTTGGCGATGACCTCCTCCACGCGGTACAGCGTGCAGTCCCAGTGATCCCCCTCCTGAATCCGCAGCTCGAGGTGGACCGCGCCGGTGGCCCGCGAGATCTCGCGGGCGATCTGCCACGCGTTGTCGTACATGAGGAGGCTGCCGGGATAGACGACGCCCCAATGCTCGCGTTCGCCGCGGACCAGCGGCGGGTAGTGCGCCGGGCGGTTCTGATTGGGGTCCGGGCCCGGGAGCGGAAAGACCGACAGTGCCTGATCGAGCAGCGCGCGGGCCCGCGCCGGTGGGTCGGTCGGGATGCCGTGAACGATGCTGTAGACGGTGCGCTGTCCCATGGTCAGCGAGCTTTCCACCCAAGAATGTTGCTCGAATACAGATGATCGATCACATCCGCCGCGACCTTCGGGTCGTGCTGCACGAGGTACGACGCATGCACCGTGAGCGTGGTCGCCCGCGCCAGCGCCGCCGCGACGCGATCGGTGTCGGGGATCGCCAGCGTCCGCACCTCGACCCACTGCTCCGCGATGACCACGAGCGGCGACGGCACGAGCAGCAGCCACGTCGCCCGCCCGCCCGGGATGGTCGGCAGCAGCGGGCGCACGAGGGCCGCGAGTTCGTCGGCGAAGCCCCCGAGTTCGGTCTGCCGGCGTGCGAGCGTGAGCTTCTGCGGGTGCGGCGCGCCGGGGTCGTCGGTCGCGTGCACGCTGTCGCGGGTGAACTGGATGGAGAGCGCGATGGGCATCCGGGAAGGTATGGGCGGAGGCGGCGGTAGTGAAGGGCAGCGCGGGGCCGTACCCTTGCGCCATGGGCAAGAACATGTCGGCCATGTGCGCAGTTGGGCTGATCGTGCTGTCGGGGGGGCTGGGCGGGCTCTGGGGGTGCACGAAGAATCGCCGCGGGGTCGGAAGGGGAGAGTGACGCGGCGCCGTCGTCCGCGGAAGTGAAGTCGCACGCGCCGGCGGAGGGGGCCGGCTTCAAACTCGTGTGGTCCGACGAGTTCAACACCGACGGGCCGGTGAGCGACGCCGACTGGGTCTATGAGCAGGGCTTCGAGCGGAATCGTGAGGCCCAGTGGTACCAGCCGCAGAACGTGGTGTGCCGCGACGGGTTCCTGATCATCGAGGCGCGGCGCGAGCGGGCCGACAACCCCGGGTACAAGGCGGGGTCGACGGACTGGCGGTATGAGCGCACGCACTCGGAGTTCACGTCGGGGTCGATCAAGACGCTCGGCAAGCACGAGTGGACCTTCGGCCGCTTCGAGATGCGCGGGCGCATCGATATCCGCGAGGGCTGTTGGCCCGCGTTCTGGGCCCTGGGCACCGCGCGGCGCTGGCCCGGCTGCGGCGAGATCGACATGATGGAGTACTTCCGCGGCACGCTCAGCAGCACATCCTGCTGAACCTCGCGATCGGCGGCAAGAGCGGCGGCGATCCGTCGGGGCTGCAGACGCCGGCGCGGTTCGAGGTGGACTCGGTGCGGGTGTATCAGAAGCAGTAAGAGACGCGAGCGCAAGCGAGTGAACGACCCCGTCCGGCGGTGAGGCGCTTGCCGACGAGTGAGCCGCATGCCGCCCGGGCGCCGGACCTGAGTCTTCGAAGGTTGGGGGGGCCGGGTCCCCCTCACGCCGGGCACACGTGTCACCAATCGCTTCCGCCGCGTGCGCATCTCCGCCTTGGCGCGCACAAATGCTTACATGCGCCTTTGTGTGCACAAACGCGCAAGTACGCATTTGCGCGCAGATTCCCGTACTTGCCAACTTCCCTCTTGCACATTCGCCGCGGCCTGAGAAAATACTCCGCATGGCACACACACCCACCACCGCCGCCATGCCCCTTTCCCTCACGCACCTCGTCATCCCCGCCGACCAGTTCGCCGCCGCCATCCGCCTCGCCTTCGACACCCTCGTCGCGCTCATCAACGACAAGAAAGCCCACGCCCGCGAGCGCCGCCTCGCCGCCGTCGCCATCTTCCGCCTCGCCTCGCCCCCCGCACCTCCCCCAACGAACCCGGAGCGTCAGCGACGGGCCTCCGCCCCCGTCCGACCCCGCGCCCACCCCGCGCGCCCGCGACGCCGCACCTGAGTCCGCGAAGGTTGGGGGGGGCCGGGGGAGGGTGAGTCGGGTGGGCACGCGCCCTGATGAGCGACGGCCCCCGCGAAGAAGCACCGGGCTCCGGCCAAAGCCCCGAAGCCCGGTGGCACGGCGAAGGGTCATACGATGTGGTGCGCAAGAGGGAGAAGTCCGGTGCCACGCCCCCGACTGTCCGTCCACTGGAGATGAGTAGATTCACTGTCTTTCGCGATGTGTCAATGATCGCTGGGCAGCGCAGGCCGAGGTACCGCGACCGGCCCGGCCACGAACTTCAGCTTGCCCGACTTCGACGGGAAGCGCACTCTTGCTGTGCTAACCGCGTTTGTCTTGGGATCAACGACCGAAATCGCGCCGGTTGCCGCTGAGTTTCGGGGTTGAACAAGACTCAACGTAAGCTGGCCTGCGGGCGAATCCCATTCGCCGAAGGCCACCGGGCTTCCACGGTATCGTCCCTCACAAAGCTGAACCTGCCCGGGCAATTCGTGTGCTTCGAGCAGAATACGAAGTCCGATGACTTCTTGCAGCTGTCCATCGGTGCCGAGCACGAACATGGACGGATCGCGGCTCAAGTTGGCGAGGAACTCTATCTGCCTCTCACGTGTGGCATGCTCGATGGCTGCCTGTGTGAAGTCACCATCCCCGTCGATCGCGGAATGAATGATCTCTCGCAGCTCTCCCTCCACCGTCCCGTCCGTGTTGAAGATCGCCGTGCCGGGACACGCCGGATGCGGACGACGTTGATCATCCTCTCGAAGCACGAGCCAACAGCCCTTGATTCGCAGAGCCCAAATCGCCAGTGGCGATCCGCTGTCTTTTCCCAGCAAGCCACTCCAATCGTTTTCTTCCGCCTCGCCTAGCGAGTAGGTATCGATGCCAAGAGATTGCGCTTTACTCTCAGCAGTCCTCGAAAAACCTGCCCTTGCAAAGAGAACAAGCTTGGATGTAGGCAGCACCGAGTGCTTCATGGCCATTTGTTCTACCCACTCAACTGTGGCTTTGCGGCGATGATCCCTGCATTCGATTGCGATGAGGATCTCGTGGTCACCTACTATTCGTCGAACAACGATATCGACTTCTCGCGGCGTTCCTGATACGCGCTCCACGAGAAAAGCAGATTCCTCCACGCTGGCGTCCGGAGCCAGTTGCCGCTGGAGTTGAAAGAGGACACGTTGAATCAATGTGGAGCGCCGGGGCATTGTTGCGGTCCCTTGTCTCCAAGTGCCTGTAGGCCGTGCTCTACTTCGTGAAGGCCACGGTACGATTGCAAACCAGCAAACGATAGCCGCCAGGCACCGGCTAGTTCGGGTGCAAGCTACGGGCGGGGTCAACTGCTGGTGAGCAAAGTTCAAATCCCGCCAAGAGTGCGGCAGAATTCCGCCTTCTACTGACTACTGCAAATATGTCTGACACATTTCCGGCGCGAGGGCGCAGCGGTG
>CAZMCC010000082.1:0-17746 GCA_964564695.1 uncultured Phycisphaeraceae bacterium
GGGGCAGTGGGCGGGGGTGTTGCTGATGACGACGGTCTGCATGGCGTCCTGAGGCTGGACCAAGGGGCCGCCGCTGCTGGACCAGCCGGCGCAGTTGTGGATGCAGAGTTCGAGGCCGAGGCGGTCGGCCTCGGCGGCGGCGTGCTTGACCATGGCGCGCCATTCGGGGGAGTTGTACGCGATGGGGCCTTCGGGGATGCTCTCGGAGACGTTGAAGATCTGGGCGCCGCCGAGCCCGATGCGCTTCATGGCCTCAAGGTCGGCGGTGATGCCTTCGCGCGTGACGTTGCCGTTCATCCAGTGCCACCAGGTGTGGGGTTTGGCGACGGCGGGGGGGCTAGCGAAGCCGGCGGCGAGGTTGTCCTGTGCGCGGGCAGCGGGAGAGGACAGCGCGACGGCGGCGAGGGCAAGAGGGATGAGGGTCGTGGAGAGCTTCACGGGGTGACTCCTCGGCTGGGTTCGGAGGAAGATGGTTCGGAGGAATGTGGTTCGATGAGGATGATGTGCACGGCTCCGGGGCCGTGGACGCCGGTGACCAGGATGCCCTCGATGTCGGCGGTCTTGCTCGGGCCGGAGACGAGGGTGAGGGCGGTGGGGGGGTGGCTCCCGATGATGGGCCACAGGTCGACGAGGTCGGGGATGATCTGGTCTTCGCGGACGAGGGCGAGGTGGACGGGAGGGATGATGAAGGGGCCGCGGCTGCGCACGGCGTCGGAAGCGAGCACGAGCGTGCCGGTTTCGGCGATTGCCGCGACGACGCCGGTGATGCCCATGTCGGCGTCGAACTGGCGGTCGAGGGAGGGGGTGGTGCGGGGGTCGATGATTTCGGCGGGGGAGCCGGAGAGGGCGGCGGTGGCGATCGGCGCGAGCGTGGGGTCGAGGGCGTCGAGGACGATGCGGCGAACTCCGAGGGAAGCGAGCAGCTCGCGGATGGTCGAGGCGGCGTCGTGCGGAGTGGTTCGGTGCACGATGAGCGAGGCGGCGGCGGCGCTCGTTGCGAAGGTGTCGGCAAGGGTGCCGGCGTCGTCGGGGGCGGTCAGCCGAACGAGGTTGTCGTCGACCGGTGGTGGCGGGGCGATGGCGGCGGTCGTGGATGATCGCCCGAGGCCCGCGCTGATACGGGCGAGGAATTCGGTGCGGGAGGTCATTGGCGGGCCTCCTCGGTGTGTGGGGGGCGTTCGTCCCACCACTCTCGAAAGCTGCGGCTGGTCGGGGTGGGGAGGTCGCGGACGCGTGTCCATCCGGAGAGGGGCGCGGGGGCCGTGGTGATCCATTTGCGGTCGGAGAGTGGTGTGTGAGAGGCCGGAGTGCCGGCGTCTTCGCCCATGGCACGCAAGGCGGCGCGCGAGGACTGGGCGGCGAGGCGGTAGAGGCGTGGGTGGGCGAGCACGGCGCTCCAGAGGCGCATCGCGATGCGCTCGGGACGGGAGGTGATGCGCCGGTCGACCATGGCGGCGCGGAGATTGATGAGCTGGGTGGGGATGTCGATGTGGACGGGGCACGCCTCGAAGCAGGCGCCGCAGAGGGAGCTGGCGTGGGGGAGGTCGGGGTAGTTGGCGAGGCCCTTGAGCAGGGGCGTGATGGCGGCGCCGATGGGGCCGGAGTAGACGGCGCCGTAGGCGTGGCCGCCGCCGACCTTGCGGTAGACGGGGCAGGCGTTGAGGCACGCGCCGCAGCGGATGCATCGGAGGAGCTCGCGGGTCTCCTCGCGGAGGAGCTCGGCGCGGCCGTTGTCGAGGAGGATGACGTGGACCTCGTCGGGGCCGTCGGGCTCGCCGGGGGTGGGGGCTTGTTTGCGGGGGCCGGTGATGATCGAGGTGTAGACGGTGAGGGGCTGTGAGGTGGCGCTGCGGGCGAGGAGCTTGAGGAAGATCGAGAGGTGATCGAGGCGGGGGATGAGCTTCTCGATGCCGACGAGGGCGACATGGATGCGCGGGACGCCGACGGCGAGGTCGGCGTTGCCCTCGTTGGTGCAGAGCACGAGCGAGCCTGTCTCGGCGATGAGGAAGTTGGCGCCGCTGACGCCGAGATCGGCGGCGCGGAACTTGCGGCGCATGTGGCGGCGGGCGATTGACGTGAGCGTGGGGGGGTCTTCGGTGTAGGGGGCGCCGAGCTCGCGGACGAAGGCGCGGGCGACGGCCGCCCGATCCTTGTGGATCATGGGGGTGACGATGTGGGACGGCGCGTCGTGGTCGAGCTGGAGGATGAACTCGCCGAGGTCGGTTTCGAGGGTTTCGACGCCGATTTGTTCCAGGGCGTGGAGCAGGCGGGTCTCCTCGGTGACCATGGATTTGCTTTTGACGCAGAGGCGGCAGGCGTTGGCCGTCGCGATGGTCGTGCAGATCGCGTTTGCTTCGGCGGCGTCGGAGGCGAAGTGGACTTTGACGCCCGCGGCCTCGGCGTTGGTGACAAACTCAGCGACGTAGTGGTCGAGGTGGTCGAGGGTGTGCTGCTTGATGGCGCCGGCGAGGCGGCGGACGGCGTCGTAGCGCTCGCCGAAGGCATCGGCGCAGGCGCTGACCCGACCGCGGTCTTTTATGTGCGTGGCACGGTTGACGAACTGCTGGAGGGTGAGATCGCCCGCGGCGCGGGTGGCGGCGGGGCGCATGTCGTAGGGGAGGGGCGGCGAAAGGATGTCGTCAGAGTGCGCGGCGGGGGGAGTCATGGCGCGGCCTCCCCCACCCCCCCCGACGCGCGCGGCAGGAGCCCGAGCCCCTCGGCGATGATCTCGGCGAGCGAGGTGACGTGGACCGGCGTGCCGGCGCGGCGGCAGGCGCCGGCGATGTTCATGGCGCAACCGGCTTCGTTGCACACGAGCGTGGCTCGGTGAGTGGCGCGGATGCCGGCAACTTTCTCGGCAACCATGCCGGCGGAGATCTGCGGGTATTTGACGGAGAATGTGCCGCCGAAGCCGCAGCACTGCTCGGCGTTGTCGGGAGCGACGTGCGAGAGGCCCTGGACCTGGTCGAGGAGAGATTCGCTCACACCGACGAGACCGAGGGCACGCAGGTGGCACGCGGAGTGTGTGGTGACGTCGCCTTGCCAGCGGACATCGAGGGATCGGAGGTCGACGCGCAGGACCTTGAGGAGGAACTCGCTGAACTCGAAGGTTCTCGACGCGAGCGAGCGGGCGCGGGCGAGGGTCGTGGGGTGGCCCTCGAAAAGGTGGGGGTAGTGCTCGCGGATCATGGCGGCGCACGAGCCCGACGGCGTGACGACGGTTTCAAAGGGGTCGAAGACGTCGAGGAGGCGCCGCGCGAGCGCGCGGGCCTCGGGGTGGAAGCCGTTGTTGAACATCGGCTGGGCGCAGCAGGTCTGGGCGCGGGGGAACTCGACCTCGTGGCCGAGGTGCTCGAGGACCTTCACCACGGCGACGCCGGCGCGCGGGAAGTACGCGTCGGTGAGGCAGGTGATGAAGAGGGCGACCTTCACGCGCGTCTCCGCGCGGTGGGGCGGGTGGAGGTGGCGCGGCGGGCGGGGGCGCCCTGGGCGATCTCGATGCGGACGCCGGCTTTCTCGAGCTTTGCGATCATCTGGGGGGGCGCGCCGGAGTCGGTGATGATGACGTCGAGGTCGGCGACCTTGGCGAAGAACTCGACGGCCTTGACGCCGAACTTGCTGCTGTCGACGAGGAGCACGGCCTCGTCGGCCATGGCGATCATGCGGCGCTTGATACCGGCCTGCTCGTCGGCGGTGGTGCTCAGGCCGCGGACGGGGTCGAGGCCCTGGCAGGAGACGAAGGCGCGGGTGATGTGGAAGCGGTCGAGGACCTCGGCGGCGAGCTCGCCGACGAAAGAGCGGGTGGGGGTGTCGACCACGCCGCCGGTCATGATGACGCGGATGCGGGAGCGGTCGTGGAGGGCGGTGGCGGCGGCGAGCGAGTTGGTGACGACGGTGAGCGGGACGTTGGGGAGCAGGCGCGCGAGCTCGCGGGCGGTGGAGCTGGCGTCGAGGGCGAGGACCTGGCCTTCGCGCACGCCGGCGGCGGCGTGGGCGGCGATGAGGCGCTTCTGCGCGAGGTGGACGGTTTCGCGGACGTCGAGGGGGAGCTCCATGCGGTCGAGGTCGAGGGGGATGGCGCCGCCGTGGCTGCGGAGGAGGCGTCCGTCGCGTTCGAGGTGTTCGAGGTCGCGACGGATGGTCTCCTGGGTGACGCGGAGCTCGGCGGCGACGCGGGCGACGCGGACGGCGCCGTGGCGTGCGAGGAGGTCGAGGATGGCCCGGTGTCGCTCGGGGGCGAGCATGGAGCCGGGGGCGGGGCGGGGGTTGACGTGACGGGGGGTCATCTGTGATGTTCTGTGCTTGGGTACTTGATTCTGTTGGAGTCTATCTGGTATTGTTGGATTCCGCAAACACCTGATTTTGCCTTGTTGGACGCCACACCAATGCCGCCACAAGACTCCCCTGTCGCCCTCAACCACGTCCGGCACGCCTGGGACGACGCGCAGGCGCCCCCCCCCGCCGACCCGGTGGCCCGGCTCATCTACCGCTCGAACCTGCTGGGGTCGGACCAGCGGATCACGAACACCGGGGGCGGGAACACGTCCGCCAAGCTGGCGCAGAAGGACCCGCTCACGGGCGAGAGCGTCCCGGTTCTGTGGGTCAAGGGCAGCGGGGGGGACCTGCGCACGGCGACGCGGGCGAACTTCGCCTCGCTGTATCAGGACAAGCTGGTGGGGCTCCAGGGGATGTATGCGGCGGGTGGGGGGGCCGGGGAGAAGGGCGTCAAGACGCCGGCCGAGGACGCGATGGTCGGGCGGTACCCGCACTGCACGTTCGACCTGAATGCGTGTGCGCCGTCGATTGATACGCCGTTGCATTCGTTTATTCCGGCCCGGCACGTGGACCACATGCACCCCAACGCGGTGATCGCGGTTGCGGCGTCGCAGCGGGGCAAGGAACTGACGCGCGAGATCTTCGGGGACGAGGTGGAGTGGACGGCGTGGCAGCGGCCGGGGTTCGATCTGGGGCTGGTGCTGCAGGATCTGTGCCGGCGCAGGCCCGGGTTGAAGGGGGCGATCCTCGGGCAGCACGGGCTGATCAACTGGGCCGACGACGACAAGGCGTGCTACGAGCTGACGTTGCGGCTCATCGAGAAGGCGTCGCGGTACATCGAGTCGAAGGACAAGGGGGAGAGGACGTTCGGCGGGGCGCGCCATCAGGCGATGCCCGAAGCGGCCCGCGATGCGCTGCTGGCGGAGCTGCTGCCGTGGCTGCGGGGGAAGCTTTCGAAGGAGCGGCGCGTGTTCGCGACGGTGCAGGCGACTGCGGCGGTGCTGCGGTTCGTCAACAGCGTGGATGCGCCGCGCCTGGCGGAGCTGGGGACGTCGTGCCCGGACCACTTCCTGCGCACGAAGATCAAGCCGTTGCTGGTCGACTGGAACCCCGCGAGCGAGGACGGGGCGGCGCTGCGGGCCAAGCTGGCGGGGGGCATCGCGCAGTATCGCAAGGACTACGCGGCGTATTACGAGCGGTGCAGGCGAGCGGATTCTCCGGCAATGCGGGACCCCAACCCCACGGTCATCCTGATTCCCGGGGTCGGCATGATCGCCTGGGGCAAGAGCAAGAGCGAATCGCGCACGACGGCGGAGTTCTATACGTGCGCCGTCGAGGTCATGCGCGGCGCGGAGGCGATCGACCGGTACATCGCGCTGCCGCAGCAGGAGGCGTTCGACATCGAGTACTGGTTGCTCGAAGAAGCGAAGCTCAAGAGGATGCCGGCGGAGAAGGAGCTGGCCCGGCGGATCGTCGTGGTGGTGGGGGCGGGGAACGGGATCGGCAAGGCGACGGCGCTGCGCGTGGCGTGCGAGGGGGCGCACGTGGTGTGCGCGGACCTGTCGCTCGATGCGGCGCAGGCGACGGCGGCGGAGCTGACGAAGATCCACGGCGCGGGGATCGGGGTCGCGGGAACGGGGGTCTCGGGGTGCGGGCCGGCGATCGGCGTGGGGGTCGATATCACGAGCCGCGAGAGCGTGCGGGCAATGCTTCGCCAGACGGTGCTCGCGTATGGCGGGATCGACTCGCTCATTGTCACGGCTGGGGTTTACGTCGCGCCCGGCACGGACGGGACTCTGCCAGATGACAAGTGGAAGATGACGTTCGACGTAAACGTAATGGGGCTGTACCTCGTCGTGGATGAGGCCAAGCCGATCTTCGCGGCCCAGGGATTGCGGGCGAGCGTGGTCCTGACCACGAGCGTCAACGGCGTGGTGAGCAAGCGCGGCAGCCTCGCGTACGACACGAGCAAGGCGGCGGCGAACCACCTGGTGCGCGAGCTGGCGATCGACCTGGCCCCGCTGGTGCGGGTGAACGGCGTGGCCCCGGCGACGGTGGTGGCGGGCTCGACGATGTTCCCGCGTGACCGCGTGATCGCGTCGCTTGCCAAGTACAAGATCCCGCACGACGAGAAGGCCGAGACCGAAGCGCTGCGGGCGGCCCTCGCGGAGTTTTATGCACAGCGAACGCTCACCAAGGCCCCGATCACGCCCGAGGATCAGGCGGAGGCGATCTTCTTCCTGGCCTCGGACCGCGCGTCCAAGACGACGGGGCAGGTCGTGAGCGTCGACGGCGGGCTGGCCGAAGCGTTCATGCGGTGAGTGGGGAGGGGGGGGCGGATGATTGTGGCCATGGGCACACGGGCGTATGTCGCGATCGACCTTGGGGCGGAGTCGGGGCGTGTCATCCTCGGAACGCTCACGCACCCCCTTGGGGCGGACGGGGGGGTCGAGGCGTCGGGGTCGTCCACGCTCGAACTCGTTGAGCTGCACCGCTTCACCCACGAGCCGCTGGCGCTCGAGAGCGGGCTGCACTGGAACGTGCCGCACATCTGGGGGGAGATCCTGACGGGGCTGAAGGCGGCCGCGGCGGGTTCGCGCGAGCGCGGGGTCGAGATCGCGTCCATTGGGGTCGATGCGTGGGGCGTTGACTTCGTGCTGGTCGACGGGGCGGGGCGGCCGCTCGGGCCGCCGCGGTGTTACCGCGATCCGCGCTGGGCGCCGGGAGTTGCTCTGGTCGGCAGCCGGATCGGCTACGAGCGGCTGTACCGGATCACGGGCATCCAGGAGATGGCGATCAACACGCTGGTGCAGCTCGCCACGGCGGTCGCCACGGGAGAGGGGGTGCCGTCGCGTGCCGGGCGGCTGCTGTTCATGCCCGACTATTTCCACCTCCTGCTGGGCGGGGAGGCGGCGAGCGAGTCGAGCATCGCGTCGACGTCTCAGATGCTCGACGCCGCGACGGGGGAGTGGTCCGGCGAGCTGTTGGCGGCACTGGGGATTCCTGCGCGGCTCGTTCGCACGCCGCGGCCGCCCGGCAGCGTGCTGGGGCGGCTCGGCGCGGACGTGTGTGCGGCGACGGGACTCTCACCGGACGTGCGGATCTGTGCCCCGGGTTCGCACGACACCGCGTCGGCTGTGGCGGGTGTTCCTGCCTCGGGCGCGCGGTGGGCGTATCTGTCGAGCGGCACGTGGTCGCTGATGGGGGTGGAGCTGGCGGGCCCGATCCTGAGCGACGCGGCCCGGCGAGCCGGGTTCACGAACGAGCGCGGCGTGGGGAACACCATCCGCTTCCTCAAGAACGTGAGCGGGTTGTGGATCGTTCAGGAGCTGCGGCGCGACCTGGAGCGTCACGGCACGAGGCTGGACTACGCGGAGCTGACGGCGAGCGCGGCCGGGGCGCAGGCGTTCCGCAGCCGCATCGACGCGTGTCATCCGTCGCTGGCGACGCCGGGCGGGTCGATCGACAAGATCCGGGCGCTGGCGGCGGCTGCGGGCGATCCGGAGCCGCGGACGCCGGGGGAGCTGGCGCGGTGCTGCTTCGAGGCGCTGGCGATGGCGTACCGGGCGTGCCTGGGCGACCTGGAGTTGGTGTTGCCGGGCGGGGTGGGGAGCATCGACACCATTCACGTCGTCGGGGGCGGGAGCAAGAACGAACTGCTGAACCAGATGACGGCGAACGCCACGGGGCGGCGCGTGGTGGCGGGCCCGGCCGAGGCGACGGCGGCGGGGAACATTTTGACGCAGGCGATGCACGACGGGCGGATCCCGGATCTTGCCGGCGTTCGGGGCGTCGTGGCACGCTCGTTTGGTACGAAGGAGTACGCGCCGGTCGACGGGGCGGCGTGGGGGCGTGAGTTCGAGCGTTTCCGCGGGCGATAGTCCGTGCGGTCCCCGCCTTCCACCACCCACGTCGAGGGTCCGGCTCCGAGGCCGGCGGGCCGGTATGGTGTCGCACCGTGCCGCCTCGCCTTGTCCAGGCCGAGTTGATGGACGACCCGGCGCTTGCCGGCGCCGAGCACGAGCGGGCGCTCGCGGGGCTTGCACGCATCAACGCATTGAGCGCAGCAGACGCGGCGATGTGGCGTGAACTGCGCACACTGATCGCGGGCGACGGTGGCGCGGTGAGCACCCTTGATGTCGCTACCGGATCGGCCGATGTCCTTCTTGGGATGTGGCGCCGGGCGGCACACGCGGGGGTCAGGCTCGACCTGTCGGCGTGCGACATTTCCGCGCGGGCTCTCGGGGTTGCGGCGGCGAGACTGCGCGCGGGCGGTGCGTCCGTTCGCACCATGGCGGCCGATGTCACCGGGTCGATCCCGCTCGACGATCGTGGCGTCGACGTCGCGTGCTGCTCGCTCTTCCTTCATCATCTCAGTGCGGAACACACCGTGCGCGTGCTCGCCGAGATGGCCCGCGTTTCGCGCCTCGGCGTCGTCGTGCTCGACCTGCGCCGCTGCACGACCGGGCTTGTCGCGGCCGCGAGCGTGCCGCGGCTCCTCACGCGCAGCCGCGTGGTGCACGTCGACGCCGTGCGCAGCGTGCGGGCGGCGTGGACGCCGGATGAATTGCGGTCCATCGCCGAGCGCGCCGGGCTCGCGGGCGCTACGGTGCGCCGGGTGTGGCCGTGGCGGATGACGCTGCGGTGGCAACGCCCCGGCGCCCCCCCACCCCGCGCCAAGGGGTCAACGCGTGAGCGATGATCGCGTCGACGTGCTGGTGATCGGCGCCGGCCCGGCCGGGGCGGCCACGGCGTGGGGCGCGGCTCGCGCGGGCGCCTCGCCAGTTCTGCTCGTTGAACGGTGTGAATGGCCGCGTGCAAAGGTGTGCGGGTCGTGCGTCAACCCGGCGGGGGTTGGCGTTCTCGAACGCATGGGGGTTGCTGCTGCGGGCGTGGACGCGGCGCCGTTGTCGCGGCTGCGACTGTGCAGCGCGGGGGCGGGGAGTGGGGGAGTCTCGCTCGACGTCAACGCCGGGATCGCCATCGAACGGCGGATGCTCGACGCGGCGCTTGTGAACGCGGCGGAGCACGCCGGCGTTGTCTTTCGCCCGCGCTGCAGCGCGAAAGTTGTCGCTCGGGTCGGCTCGTCGTGGCGTGTGCGTGTCGCCGATCGCGAAGTCGCCGCGAGCGTCGTCGTCGCCTGCGACGGCCTCACCGGCACGAGCCTCAATGACATCAGCGACTCCGAGGGCCTCGGCGTCGTCATCGACCCCGCGGCGTGGATGGGCGCGGGAACCGTCATCGAGCCCGCTCGCGCCCACCCCTGGCACGCCCATGTCGCGCCCGGCGAAGTCGCCATGCACATCGGCCCCGCCGGCTATGTCGGGCTCGTACGCCTCGCCGACGGGGCCGTCGACCTGGCTGCTGCCCTCGATGCAGCGCACGTCAAAGCCGCCGGCGGCCCGGCGCCCGCGATCGCCGAGGTTCTCGAGGCGTGCGCCGTGGCAAACGCCCGCGAGCTGCTCGCGCACGAATCCATTGCCGGCACCGGACTGCTCACGCGCCGGCGTTCGCGCACGGCCGCCCGCTCCGGTGGCCTCATCGTCGCCGGCGACGCCGCCGGGTATGTGGAACCGTTCACCGGCGAGGGCATCGCGTGGGCCCTCGTGCAGGGCGAGCGTGCCGGCTTCCTCGCGGCACGAGCGGCGCGCGACGCCCGCGCGTGGTCATCGCTCGCCGGCGACTGGACGGATTGGCTCGCGGGCGTGATCGAGCCGCGCCGGCGGGCCTGCCGTGCGGTCCGCTGGACGCTTCGCCACCCCGGCGCCCGGCGCGGGGCCTTCGTCGCGATGTCCCGCAGCGCCCTCGCCCGGGCCGCGGCGACTCTTTTCGTGCGGGCTGCGTGGCGGTCCTATCCGAGCCCGCGCCTCATCACCATGGAGGCCACGCCGTGCGCATCGTGATCGCCGGCGTCGGCACGGCCCTTCCCCCCGGCGGCGCGACACAGGACGGCGCCTTGGGCCTCCTCATCGACACGGCCCATCTCGAAGGCGACGCGCTGCGTTTTGCCCGGGCCATGTTCGAGCGCAGTGGCATCGAACGGCGGGCCAGCGTCCTGGGCGATGACGCCGCGGCCCGCGCCTTCTATTCCTCCGCGGCCAGCGCCCCCGGCACCGCGGCCCGGATGGCGCTGTACGCCCGCCACGCCGCCCCCCTCGCGCAGCACGCCTGCACCGAAGCCCTCACGGCCGCCCGCTGCGACGGCGCGTCGATCACGCACCTCGTCACGGCCTCCTGCACCGGGTTCAACTCCCCCGGCGTCGACATCCAGCTCGTCGAGCGACTCGGCCTCCGCCCGGACGTTCACCGCGTTCATGTCGGCTTCATGGGCTGCCACGCGGCCATCAACGCCCTGGGCGTCGCCGCGGCGATCGCCCGCGCCGGCGGCCTCGCCGACCGGCGTGCCCGCGTCCTCGTCGCGTGCGTGGAGCTTTCAAGCCTGCACCTGCAGCCGAGCGACCGTCCGGATCACATTGTGGCCGCGGCCCTCTTCGGGGATGGCGCCGGCGCGTGCGTCGTGAGCGCTGAGCCCCACGACGCCCACGACGCCCACGACCCCCACGACGCCCACGCCGCCGGCATCGAGTTCCTCAACGCGGGCTCGATCATCATCCCCGGCTCGCGTGAGGCGATGGGCTGGGAGATCGGCGACGCCGGGTTCGCGATGACGCTCGCCCAGAGCGTCCCCGGGCTCGTGCGTGAGCACGTCCGTCCGTGGCTGGAGCCGTGGCTCGAAAGGACGCTCGGCCCCGCAGCGGGTCCAGGCGAGCTCGCCTGGTGCGTCCATCCCGGCGGCCCCAAGGTTCTCGAGGCCGTGGGCGACGCGATGGGGCTCGACCCGGCGGCCCTGTGCTTCAGTCGCGAGGTGCTTCGCGACCACGGCAACATGAGCAGCGCGACCACGCTCTTCATCCTCCAGCGGATGCAGCGGGCCGGGGTGCACTCGGCGTGCGTGATGCTCGCGTTCGGTCCCGGGCTGTGCATGGAGGCCGCCCTCGTCCGGCTCCCGTGAGGCCGCGGTCGGGGTGGAGCACGCCGGCCTCCCGCGTGCAAGCCGGTTCGTGCAAGCCCCCCCGGGTGTTTACGAACACTCTTCCATGGGAATCGACTCGCTACCCTCGGCCATGCCATCTGTCATCTGCGACCGCTGCGACAAGCCGTTTGAGATCCGTGACGCGCGACCCGGGACCAAGGTCGCGTGCCCGGCGTGCGGCGACGTCAAGATCGTGCCGGACTTCTCGAGTCAGGGGGCCGGGTCCGGTCCGGTGCAGGTGGCCGTGATGGGGGGCTCGTCGTCGTCGCCGGCGAGCCGTGCGAAGACCGAGGCACTGGGAATTCCGCCGGACGGCGGGCCCGAGCAACGGGCACTGTCCCTCCGGCCAGCGATGTTCCGGGCCCGTCCGTTGTCGGTACTGATCTTGTGGCTCGGTCTGATCGGCGGCGTGATCGGCGGGCTCGTGCTGCTGGCGGCCAACCCGCTGGTCGGGGGCCTGTTGATCGCGGCGGGCGTGATTGCGGCGCTGGTCCTGGTCGGGTGGTACATCTTCAAGTTCGAGAACCGGCTCGAGATCACGAACAAGCGGATCATCGCGACCCGCGGCATCCTGTCGCGGACCACGAGCGAAGTGCCGCACGAGAAGATCCAGAACATCCAGGTCACCCAGAGCTTCGTTCAGCGGATCATGAAGGTGGGGACGATCGGGATCTCGTCGGCGGGGCAGAGCGACATCGAGATCGTGTTCCCCGACGCGCCGAATCCCTACCGGGTGCGCGAGGTGATCGACGCATATCGGAATGCGATGAATTGAGACGAACCCGGAGCGTGAACGACGGGCCTGCGTGGTCGTGATGCGACTCGTACTTCGGGCGCGGAGGCCCGCTCGCTGACGCTCGGGGTTCGTGGCGTCAGCTCGAACCCAGCGTAATCCCCACCGGCTGCGCCTTCACCGCGTGCGTCGGCTGGATCGCCAGACCCAGCGGCACGCGCTTGCCGCCCTGCGGCGGGATGCCTTCCTGGTCGATGTGGCGCTGGATCGCCATGATGCCTTCGATGAGCTGCTCCGGACGAGGGGGGCAGCCCGGGATGTACACGTCGACCGGGATGAACTGGTCGACGCCCTGCACCACGGCGTACGTGTCGAACACGCCGCCGGTGCTCGCGCACGCGCCCATCGAGATCACCCACTTGGGCTCGGTCATCTGCTGGTAGATGCGCTGCAGCACGGGCATCATCTTGATGCTCACGCGACCCGCCACGATGAGCAGGTCGCTCTGGCGTGGGCTGAACCGCACGGCCTCGGCGCCGAAGCGGGCGATGTCATACCGCGAGCTGGCCGTCGCCATCAGCTCGATCCCGCAGCACGCCGTCGCGAACGGCATCGGCCACAGAGCGCTGCGGCGGGCCCAGTTGATGACCCGGCGCAGCTGCGTTGTCATGAACCCTTCGGCGGGGAGTGCGGCTTCAAGACCCATCGGGCGGGGCTCCGGCGAACCATGCGGTTCGGGGCATGCTATGCGGCGCGCGAATGGTTGGGGAGGGCGACGAGTCGAACGGGCACGGCGGCCCGTCGCTCACGCTCCCTCGTTCGTTCAGCGCGTGCGGATGCCGGGCTTCGACTTGTACTCTTCCTTCTCGTCATCGCCCCAGATCCACTTGTCGATCGCGCTCGACTCCTGGTAGCTGTCGTGGATGTCGTACTGGTCGGCCGCGGCCCCGCGGGCCCCCACCACATGCTCGTAGCACCCGCCGAAAGTCAGCAGGCACAGGCCGCCCGCCGCGAGCAGCGCGATCCGGCGGGCAATCACAAGTCGGCGTGCTGAAGCGGTCATTGGCGGAGAACCTCGCGTGGGGGAGGGATCGGAACTCAGGACGCAGGGGCAACTCTAGGTTCGAGGCGCCCCGCCCCGGGGTTCGATATATCTGCCCCCCCTGGGGTGGCCGGCGCCATGGCCGACGCGAGCGTCCGGCCCTGGGCGGCGTCGAGCTGAACGCCCCGGATCTCGCGCTGGACGGGGTTGGCCGCCCGATGTTCGGTGGATTCGTCCGCCAGCTCAAACCCGGCCCGGAGGACGTCCGCCAGCGGAATCAGCTCGGGCGGGCGGGCCAGGGCGTACACCGCCGGCTCGTTGCCCCCCACCAGCGGCTCGGCCCCGGGCGCCGGGCTTCCCCCGCCGGGGGCCACGCGGTGCAGGAAGCCGCGCGAGGCCAGTCGCTCGGCCAGCAGGCCGGCCGCGGCTTCGCTCAACCCGGTTTCCTTGCTCATGTCCAGGGCCGTGATGCCGCGTCCCTCGCGGAAATGCACCGCCGCCGCGCCCAGCACGGCCGCTCCGGCGCCCGGATCGATCACCATCGGCCCCACCGTCGTCGGCCCCGCCTCGTGGGCCGGGCCGTGCTGCACGCGATAGGTGAACTGCAGCCCTGAGAGCACGATCAGCCACGTGACGTACACCCACAAAAGGAACAGCGGGATCAATGCGAGCGACCCGTACAGGCGGGCGTACCCCGCCGAGAACCGCACGTACTCGCTGAACGCGAGCTTGCCCGCCTCGAACATCACGGCCGCGATGAACGCCCCGGCCAGCGCCGGCAGGAACCGGATCCGCGTGTTCGGGATGGCCGTGTACGCTACCAGCAGGATCGCCGTCGAGATCGGAATGCTGACGAGGTACCCCACCAGGTTGGCGTCGCCTCCCGTGTACGGGCCGACGATCGTCTTGACCTTCTCCCCGACGTAGAACGTCGCGACCAGGCCCAGCGACCCGAGCGTGAGCATGGTCCAATAGATGACCACGCGGCGCATGAACGACCGGCCGTCGGGCACGCGGAAGATCTGGTTGAACGCGTGCTCGATCTCGATGAACATCGAGATGGCCGCGTAGATGAGGGTCAGGATGCCGATGGCCGTGATCTGGCCGAAGGGGATGGACGTGACGTTGGCGACAAGTTCGGCGATGCGTTTGTCAAGGCTGTCCGAGCCTGTCCAGCTGGGGTCCATTGGGGCGCTCGAACCGGCCGTGACGGCGGCGGGGGAGATCTGGCCCTGGCCCGTGAACGACAACGCCAAGTTGAGGGCCTTTTCCCGGTCCTTCTCTTCCTCGCTCATCTCCGGCAGGGCGATCTTCGTCAGGCCCGCGTAGTCGAGCCCGCTCACCATGATCTTGCGGATGTCCTCGGGCGTCGCGAAGGCGGTGACCGTGACCAGGCCGACCACGATCACGGGGATGAGGCCGAAGATGGTCCGGTACGACAGGGCCGCCGCCATCTGCGGCAGGCGCGACGCCGTCAGCTTCATCACCGACTCGTACCCGCGTGCGGCCTGGGTCGTGATCGGGGAGATCAGGCTGACCAGCGTGCGCCGAGACGACGCGGGCAACTTCCGGCTCTCAGGCATCGCCGCCCTCCCCGCGCGGGCGCCCGCTGCGCGTGAATCCGGGTCCGGCGAAGCGCTTTCGTGGCGGCCCGCTCGGCCCCTTGGCCTCACCAGGACCGCGCTTTGGTCCACCCGACAACTTGCTGCGCTTTCCGCCACCGCGCTGGTCGCCGCGCGACCCGCCGCCGGGGCCGGGTCCGAACTTGCCGCGGGAGCCGGGGCCGTTGTTTCCGGTGCGAACCCCACCGGCGCTGGTGCCGCCCCCGGGTCCACCCGCGAACTTGCCGCGCGTTGCTCCGCCACCGTGGCCGCCCCGAACGCCGCTGCTGCGACGGGTGGCGGCCGTGCCGTTCTCCTCGAGTTTAGCCGGGGCGCGCCGTGGGTCGCGCCGCAGCAGCATCAGCTCGGCGCGCGTCAGCTCGCGCCACTGGCCCTCGCGCACGCCGATCAGCTCCAGCGGGCCAAGGGCCACGCGAGTCAGCTTCTTCACCGGACAGCCCGCGGACACGATGATCTTCCGCAGCGGATACCCCGTGCGCTCGCGCAGCACCAACCGGATCGTCGTCTCGCCGGGGCCTGAGTCGATCAGCTCAATCTCCGCCTTCGACCGCACCTGCGGCCCCCCCCCACCCGGGGTCGCCGGTTCGCGCTTACGCAAGTCCTGGCGCTCCTGCTTGCCGACGAGCTTGCGCAGCTCGGCGAGCTGTTCGTCGTTCACCCGCCCCTTCACGACGGCCTCGTACACCTTCGGCACGCCGTAGCGCGGGTGCGTCAGTCGGTTCGCCAGTTCACCGTCGTTGGTGAGCAGCACGAGCCCGCGTGTGGCGAAGTCGAGGCGCCCAACGGGGAAAAGTCGCGCCTTGGCCGGGTGATCGACCAGATCGAGCACGGTCATGCGGGCCGTGCCGGTGCCGGCGAACTCGGAGTGGTCGTCGACGGTCGTGAGCACGCGCTCGGGCTTGTTGAGGAGCAGGTAGAGCCGCCGCTCGGGCTTGCCGACGAGGCGTCCGTCGACCTCGATGCGGTCGTTTTCGGGGTCGACGAAGACCGGGAGCACGCGGGTCATTTCCCCGTTGACGCTGACGCGCCCGGCTTCGATCAGGGCTTCGCAGTCACGCCGTGACGCCACGCCCGCGTCCGCCAGCACGCGTTGCAGGCGGATCCCCGGAGGCGAGCCGTTGCCGCCCTCGGTGTGCCCGGCCCCGGGCCGATTCCCCCCGGACTTTCTCGGCTGTCTCCGTCTAATTTCCTCGGTCATTGCCCAAGTGTACGGAGCGAAGACGCCGGTCTCTCGTTCCCCAACGAAGAAGGAGAACTCACCGCAGAGGCGCAGAGGGCGCGGAGGAATGCAGAAGGAAGAAGAGGATTCACCACGGAGAGCACGGAGGACACGGAGAGGGGAATTTGAGATGATCCGCGTGAGCAATGATCCAAAATCCTCCTCCGTGATCTCCGTGTCCTCCGTGGTGAAATGCCTTCCTCCGCGCCCTCTGCGCCTCTGCGGTGAATCCTTATCCTCGTCTGAAAAAAAAGAAGGCCGCCACAAGGGCGGCCCTCCAGAGAGTGTCAGTTCAAGATCCTTCCGCTCAAACCGCCTCGGCCCGCGGATGCGCCGCGTTGTACGCGTCCTTGAGCCGCTGGGCCGTGAGGTGCGTGTAGACCTGGGTCGTGCTGAGCGACTGGTGCCCGAGGACTTCCTGTACGGTCCGCAGGTCCGCGCCGTTCTCGAGCATGTGTGTCGCGAAGCTGTGACGCAGGGTGTGGGGGCTGATCGAGGGATCGAGCCCGGTGGTCCGGAGATACTTGTCGAGCTTGCGCCGGACGCTGCGGGTGCTGAGCCGCGCGCCGTGCTTGTTGATGAAAAGCGGGCGGTCGGTGCCCTCGGTGCCGCCGGTGCCCGCCGCATCGGCCCACAGCCGGGCGTACCGCACGTCCGTGCGGACGCGCTGGGCGTAGATCTTGATGGCCGCGAGGGCGTGCGTGCCCAGGGGCACAAGGCGTTCTTTCTTGCCCTTGCCCCGCACGCGCATCGCCTCGCCGTTCTCGTCCATGTCGCCCACGTTCAGGGCGACAAGCTCGCTCACGCGGATGCCCGTCGAGTACAGCGTCTCGAGCATCGCGCGGTCGCGGAGGCCGAGCACGTCGCGCTCGCTGGGTGTCGAGAGCAGGCGTTCGACCTGCTCGACGCTGATCGCCTTGGGGAGCCGCTTGCCCTGCTTGGGCGTGCGGATGCTGGTCATCGGGTTGCTCATCGCAAGCGTGCGCTTGAACGCCCACTTGAAGAACGAGCGGAGGGTCGCGATCTTCCGCGCCATCGTGGCGCCCGAATAGTCCTGCGTCCCCAGGTGCTCAAGGAACCCTCGGATAGTCTCCGGGGTCGCCTCGCAGATGATCTTGGTGAGCGTCCCGTCGGTCGCGGCCGCGCCGGTCTGACGGGCCGCGAGGGCCTTCTTCTCGGCCTCGGGCGACGCCGTGATCTTGTGCTCGCCCGTCAGGAACTCGACGAACTGGCGCAGGTCGGCGCCGTAACACCGCGCGGTGTACGGGCTGAAGTGCCGCTCGTCCGTCAGGTAGGCTCCGAACAGGTCCGTGATGGGCAGGCTCGACATCGTCCGACTCCCTCCCGGGCTGTTCCGCCGCTCTCGGCGTCGTCCGGGTCTTGATCCGGTCCCTTACTCGTCCCCGTTCCCCGGCCCAACCGTCGGGTCCGCGAACTCGGGTGTACGTCCATCGACCCGATTCAGCCCCGGCTTCAGGCGGCTGGTCAGCTGGTGTGTAACTAGTGCGGCGTCAAACCAGTCGAACGGGGTGTCCGACCGCCCGGCGAGCTCCGCCAGGGCCGTCCGCAGGGTCCCGTCGTCCCCCGCTCCGTAGCGGAAGAACCACGTGTGCCGCCCCTTGCACAGGCGCAGCACGGTCGCGTCGTTGCCGGTGGTGGGGGTGGGGGTGGTGGGGTCGGCGGCGCTCATCGATCGGCTCCGTCCACGTTCACCCGGGCCGATCCGATCGGGGTTCCGGTGGGGGGCCGGGGGTTAGGCGCTCATGGGCGCCGCCTGGCCCTTCAAATCGCCGACGGGCGCGTCGCCGAAGTCCTTGACGTC
>CAZMCC010000083.1:0-17325 GCA_964564695.1 uncultured Phycisphaeraceae bacterium
CGGGGCGCGCCGCCTTGATCGCCTGCAGCCGGGCCACCAGGCGCGGTCCGCTCACCGCAGCGGCGCCGGCGGCCTTCTGGACCGCCGCGCTCGGTTGCGCCACCGCCGCCCCGGGCGTCGGCGCCGGCGCAGCCGCCGCCTGAGCCTGGGACGGGCCGGTTTCCCCGCCCCCCAGCACGAAGGAGTCGATAACGAGAGCGCCCACGGCAACACCCAGGATGCCAACGTACGGCTTGTGCTTGTTCTGAAGTCGCATCACAGGACAATGTCAAATACACCGTTGACACCGTCAAGCAATTCGACGCCAATCTCACGGCGCCCCTGCCGGTTCCGCGGCCGTGTACCACAGCAACTCGACGTCCACCGCCACCGGCTCGTCCGGATTCTCGGGCGTCGCCTTTACGCGGACCGACGTGATCGCCGTATCCGGAAACGTCGTGTGCAGCGACCCGATAAGCCGTTCGCACGCCCGGAACGGACCGTGGCTCACCAGCCGCAGCTGCAGCGAAGGGAACGGCCCCATCGTCGCCGTCTCCGCGGGGGTGAGGCGATCGACGGTCATCCCCGAAGTCTCCACCATCTGCGAGAGCTGCTCGAGCCGCTCGTTGAGATGCGACCTCGGCACGAGGCTGACAAGCCGCCCGGCGAGCTGCCCCCGCAGCTCGCCCACGCGGGCTTCCGCGCCCTTGCGCGAGAGGTGGGCCTGGTCGAGCGCCTCCCGCTCATCCGCGAGCTGCGTCGTCAGGGTCCGCACCTCGGCCCGCGCCGCCACGACCGGCCGGGCCTGGAAGTAGGCGAACCCGCCCACCGCCGCCACCATCAGCGCAATACCCGCCCCGTGAACGTGCTGCGGCGAAAGGCCCGCGAACATGGAGGTCGGCATTACTGGTCCCCCCCGGCGTCTTCGAGCGTGCACTCGATCGAGAAGGCCACCGCCGTGCCGTTCGTGATGTTCTGCGCCGTCGCGTCCGTCAGGCGCACCTGCGAGAACAGCCCGGTCCGCTCGACCGCGAGCGAGAAGGCCGTCGCCGACCGGTGATCACGGGCCAGCCCGCTCAGCTTCAGTTGGTACCGCGAGGGCAGCCCGGTCCGAGCCGTGCCCGGCTTCTGGGCTACCGAGTCGAAGGGCGAGAGGTCGAAATTCGACAGGGCCACCGCATCGCCGCGCACCGAGCCCAGGGTGCCGAGCAGCAGGCCCCATTCCGGGCGCTGACGCACGTCGGGGACCGCCGCGATCTGGCGCGTCAGGTTGGCAAGCTCAGTCGACGCCCGCTTGAGTTCCGTCTGTGCGGCGGTCGTGTTCGCCTTGGCCAGGTTCAACTGCTTGCGGAGCGTGTCCGCCTCGGAGTTTCGCATCCCCGCGAGCACGCCCCACGTAGCGCCCAGCACCGCGATGCAGACGCAGTGCACGAACAACCACGTCCGGATGGCCGTGCCCGTGCGGCGCGCACGCAGACGAGATTCCGGGATGAGGTTCGCGAGAACGGTCATGCGGCGCCTCGCAGTGGGCGCATCGCCAGCCCCAGCGTCGCGGCGAACTCGGTGCCCAGCAGCGTGGGATCCTGGAACGAGCCGATGTCCACGGCGTCGCCCGGGGCAAAGCGCCGAGCCGCGAAGCCCGGGCGCTCCAGCCGCTCGACCAGCCCGGGAAGCGAGCCGAACTCGCCCGTCACCGAAACCGACGTCGCCGCGCGATCGGGATACCGACGCGCGATGTACGCGCACGAAACCCCGAATTGCGACGCAATGTCCTCCACATGCGCAGCGATGCTCCCGGCGAGCTCCCGCTCGATCTCGCGCCGCGACGGCGCGGCCGCATCGATATTCACGGCCGCGTGCCGCAGGATGAGCGGCACGACCGACGCCGCGTCGACCCGGAGCTTTGCGGCCGCCGCGGTGGCGAGCGTCCGCCCGTCGACGCCGTCGAGCGTGCGCTGGAAGGTCAGGACCCCGTCGACCACGAACAGCAGCGTGGTGTGATTCCACCCCAGGCACAGGATGGCCTCGATGCGCCCCGCGCCGGCCATGCTCTTCTCGCAGGCGCGGTGCAGCGACAGCGCCCGAACGTCCAGCACCTGCACCCGCAGCCCCACCCGCTCAAACGGGTCGATGAGCTCGAGCGCCGATTGCTCCGTGCACCCCGCCACCATGTACTCGATCGTCCCGTTGCTGCGACCGGCCGTGGGCACTTCCCAGTACGCCACCTGCAGCGTCGGCGCGTCGACCTTGTGCACGCGACCAAGCTCGGCCGCGGCCAGCACGCCGATCGGCGCCCCCGACGTGCGGGGCGGCAACTCGATCACCGACGTGATCGTCCGATCCGCCGGCACCGAGAGCACCACGTCCGTCCCCTCGAACCCGCGACGCTGCAGCACGCCGCACAGCCGTTCGTGCTCCGCATCCGTCGGCGGCGTCCACGCGCCGTCGAGCGGCGCGCCGTCGCGCGGCAGCACAATCGCCGTGTGAAGTCGCCACGCGCTGCGCCGGCGCACCAGCTGCACGGCCCGGATGGCCCGCGTCGTGATGTCGACGCCGATGGGGGAGTAGCTGCGCCGCCCGATCATTAGGCAGCCCCCCCGCCTGGGCCGTTGAGCGAGGTGAGGTCGAACAGCGGCAGGAACATGCTCACCGCGATAAACCCGATGATCAGGCCCAGCAGGGTCAGGATCACCGGCTCGATGATGCTCATCACCGACTTGACGACCACGTCGTTGTCCTCTTCGAGAAACGCCGCGACCTGCACGAGCACGCTGCCGATGTCGCCCGACCGCTCGCCGCTGCTGATGGCCTCGCAGATGGAGGGAACGACCAGCCCAGAGCGTGCGAGCACCTCCGCCAGGCTCTCGCCGCGCGACACCGCGTTCTCCGCGGTCTCCAGCAGGCCGACGTAACACGCGTTCGACGTGCCGCGCTTCACGAGCTGGATCGCCTCGATCATCGGGATCTTCGCCCCCAGCAGCACGCCCAGGATCCGCGCGATGCGGGCCGTGGCGAAGCTGCGGATCATCGGCCCGACCTTCGGAGCGTTCACCATCGCGCGGTCGATGTGCGCTCGGGCCGCCGGCGTCTTCAGGCTCCAGGCCGCGAACGTCACGCTCCCGCCCACGCCGGCGATCACGGCCCACCAATACGACTTGACGAACGTCGCGAACCCGATCAGCGCCTTGGTCGTCGGCGGCAGCGGCGCCTGCAGCGTCTCGAACAGGCCCTGGAACTGCGGCAGCACGAAGAACAGCGTGATCACCAGCACGCCCATCGACACCCCGATCAGCACCGTCGGGTAGATCATCGCCCCGATGAGCGACCGGCGAACGTGGAACTGCTGACGCGTGAGCTGCGCGAGCCCCAGGAGCATCACTTCCATCCGCCCGCCCGATTCGCCCGCCGCAATCATGCTCTGCACCACCGGGTCGAAGTGGTCGGAATTGGCCTCCATCGCGGCCGCGAGCGTCGAGCCTTCCTCCACGCGTCGACGCAGGTCCTCGATGACGCTGCGCCACGGGCTGACCGGCGTCTGCCGCTCGATCGCCTCGAGCGCCTGCACCACCGGCGTGTGCGTCGCGACCAGGATCGAAAGCTGCCGGAAGAACGCCACAAGGTCCTTCGCCTTCGGCTTGCGCCGGCTCGATTTACCGCCATTCCCCGCGATCGGTCCCGACGACGATCCGCTCCGCTCCTGCACCTTCGTCGCCACTACGCCCTGACGCCGCAGCTGCTCGGGCGCATCGGTCACCGTCCCGACGTCGAGGCACCCCGACACCGGCTTGCCGGCGAGATCGAAGCCTTCATAGGCGACTTTCATGCGGCCACCTTGCCCGTCGTGTCAATCGGCTTGTGCGCGACGTCGTCCTCGTCGTCCAGGTGGGTCACGCGCAGAACCTCTTCAAGGCTGCTCTTGCCGTCGACCGCCAGCGCCACGCCCTCCTGACGCAGCGTCAGCATCCCCTGCTGACGCAGCCGCGCACGGATGTCGTGCGTCGGCGCCGCGTTGTGAATCAGCCGGCGCAGCTCCGGCGTCACGGCCATGATCTCATAAATCCCCAGCCGCCCCTTGAAGCCCGTGTCGTGGCACTGCTGGCACCCCAGGCCCTTCTGGAACGGACGCCCCGCCATGTCCTTCAGCCCCGCGTCGTGCAGCACGTGCTCGGCCGGGAAATACTTCGTGATGCACGCCGGGCACAGCTTGCGGGTCAGCCGCTGCGCCACCACGCCGTTGAGCGCGCTCGACATCAGGTACGGCTCAATCCCCATGTCCGTCAGACGCGCCACCGCGCCCGGCGCGTCGTTCGTGTGCAGCGTCGCGAGCACGAGGTGGCCCGTGAGCGCGGCCTGCACGGCCACGCGGGCCGTCTCGTCGTCGCGGATCTCGCCGATCATGATGATGTCGGGGTCCTGCCGCAGGATCGACCGCAACGTCCGCGCGAACGAAAGCCCGATCGCGTCGTGCACCTGCACCTGATTGATCAGGTCCAGCTGGTACTCGACCGGGTCCTCGACCGTCACGATGTTCACTTCCGGGTCGCGCAGCAGGTCGAGCGCCGAATACAGCGTCGTCGTCTTGCCCGACCCCGTGGGCCCCGTCACGAGCACCAGCCCGTGCGGGCGCTCCAGGATCTCCATGAGCGTCCCGAGCGAGTCGGGCCGGAACCCCAGGTCGCTGAGCCGCACGCTCAGGTTCGACTTGTCGAGCACGCGAACCACGATCTTCTCGCCCAGCAGCGTCGGCAGGCTCGACACGCGCAGGTCGATGTCGCGCCCCTCCGCCACGATCCGCACGCGACCCTCCTGGGGCATGCGCTTCTCGGCGATGTCCATCTTCCCGATGATCTTGATGCGCGACACGATCGCCGCGTGCATCCCCGGCGGCGGCCGCATCAGGTCGCGCAGCGCCCCGTCGACGCGGTAGCGGACCCGCGTCCCCCGCTTGTCGGGCTCGATGTGCACGTCCGACGCCTTGTCGCGCACCGCGGTCAAGAGCGCCACGTTCACGAGGTTGACGATCGGGCTCCCCGAGACCAGCCGGTCCAGGTCCGGCGTCGGCTCGTCCTCGACCGACTCGCTCTCCACGATCGCCACGTCCGACTGGCTCAGCGTGCTCAGGAACGCGTCGACGTCCACGTCGCCCGACGCGTACTTCCTGATGAACTCGAGGATGTTCGCCTCGAGCGCGAAGATCGGCCGGATCCGGCACCCCGTCAGGTGACGCAGCCGGTCGATCGTCGGCAGCGACTGCGGCTCGGCCATCGCCACCGTCAGCGTGTCCCGCACCTTGAACATCGGCAGCGACTTCAGCCGCTCGGCCTCCTGGGCCCCGATCAGCTTGAGCAGCGGCGGGTCCACCAGGCCGTGGCGAAGCTGGCACCCCGGCACGCCGAGGCAGCTCGACAGCGTCCGCGACAGCACGCCCGACGAGATCACGCCCGCCTCAACGAGCAGCTCGCCCAGGAACCGGCTGGTCCGCTTCTGCGTGTCCAGCGCGTTCTTCAGCTGCTCCTCGGAGATGTGCCCGAGACGAAACAGCTCTTCGCCGAGTTTCTTGTTCCCCTCAGGAGGCATCAGATGAAGCTCCGCACCGCGCTGTTCACGTCGTCAAAGAACTCAAAGAACCCGGCCAGATCCGTCAGCTCCAGGATCTCTCGCACCGTCTCCCGAACCCCGCACAGCTTCAGGGCCGCCCCGCTCTCGTTCAGCCGCTCCGTCACTTCCAGGAACACCTCGAGCCCGCGGCTGTCCAGGAACGGCACCGCCGTCACGTCCAGCACGATCCGCCCCAGCGACCGGTCGATCACCTGCATCGCGATCGACCGCAGCTGGTCCGCGTCCGTGAGCGACACCGGTCCCCCGGGGACCAGCACCGTGACCGCGCCCTGCTGGTGCTCGTTGATCTGCACGCGAGAAACCCCTTTACGCCGCGAGCGACATCGGCGTGACCGCCGGGAGCGTGAACGTGAACGTCGACCCCTTGTTCAGCCGCGACGTGGCCGTGATGTCCCCGCCGTGCAGCCGCGCCACCTGGCGCGACAGCGTCAGCCCTAGCCCCGTCCCCGAGATCTGCTCAAGCCGCGGGTCCTTGGCCCGGTAGAACTTCTCGAACACCAGCTCGAGCTCCGCGTCGCTGATCCCGATCCCCGTGTCCGCCACGCTGATCGACAGCTTCCCGTCCGCCTCCTCGACCGCCACCGTCACCTCGCCGCCCGGCGGCGTGTATTTCAGCGCGTTGCCCAGCAGGTTCCCCAGCGCGATCACGATCTTGTCCCGGTCGCCCTTGATCACCGGGAACTTCGGCGGCAGCTCGAACCGCAGCGTCAGCTGACGCTCCGTCGCCTGCATCCGGAAGTCCGCCTCGAGCTGGCTGAACAGCATCTCGCACCGCACGTCGTCGGTGTTCAGCCGCAGCGACCCCGCCTCCAGCTCCGACACGCTCAGCATGTCGCCCACGATCCGCTCCAGCCGGCGGACCTCTTCATTGATCACGTTCAGGCACCGCGACCGCTCCAGCACGTCCTGGTCGCCGCGCTCCTGCATCGATTCCACGTACAGCCGGATGTTCGTCAAGGGCGTCCGCAGCTCGTGCGTCGCCTGCGCCACAAACCCGTTCCGCGACTTGTCCGCGATCCGCTGCTGCGTCACGTCCTCCACCAGCACCAGCGCCGTCGCCGCGTCCACCCCGCGCATCGGCCGGATCGACAGGCGAAGCACCGTGTCCCCGCCCTGCTGCGGCTCCACCTCGATCGTCGAACGGATCCGCAGCGTCCGGTTCGCCACGCCCTGCAGCGCGTCGGTCACCCGCTGGTACGGCATCACGCTCATCGCGTCCGCCCCACGCAGCTTCTCCCGCGTCGTCCGCAGGAACACCGCCGCCGCCCCGTTGCAGTACCGGACCTTCATCTGGTCGTCCACCACGAGCAGCCCGTGCCACATCGCGTCGCACGCATCGGCCGCATTATCGTCCGTCCGGCGCGGCGCCCCCTCGGGTGACCCCACCCGCTCGTCGGTGAGCTGCTGCTGCAGCGACTCGCGCTCACGCAGCAGCTGGTTCCACGCCACCGCCGCCTCGCCGAAGTTCTCGCTGACCTCGAGCACTTCCCGCGAGTTCTCCCCCGCGTTCAGGCACCGCAGCGCATCGGAGACCGCCCCAAGCGCCCGCATCCGCACCCGCACGAGGTGATACACGCCCAGGAACGCGCTCATCGCCAGCACGCCCACCGCCGCCGCCCCCACCTGAACGTCCCACTGCGCCCACGTCGGATACGTCAGCGGAACTCGCACACGCAGCGCGGCCGTGCGCTGCGGATCAACCGTCAGCTTGGCTTCCGAGGTCACGTCCCCCGGCCCCGCCGCCCCAGGCGCCACGCTCGCCGCCGCCCACGCCGGCATCGCGCCCTGCGGCCACGGATCCGGGATCGCCGTCATCGTCACGCGATCCTTATCCGCCGCCGCCAGCACGCCCCCGCCCGGCAGAACCACCTCGCACTCGGCCGCCTGCACCAGGCTGCCGTACTGCGCCACCAGGCTCCGAACACCCGGAAGATCGCCCGCGGCCAGCGCCTTCTCCACGCACTGCGCCAGCAGCTCGGCCGCCAGCTCCGTCCGCAGCCGCCGCTCGTCCAGCAGCGTCCGCCGGTGCGTGTGCGCAGTCCACCACCACGAGCCGGCCACGGCCGCCAAAAGGATCAGCGACCCGCCCACGCCCAGCGTGGCAACCAGGGATTCACCCCGGGCAAGAAAGTGCTTTCCAAACTTTGGACGCTTCATCGTGTGCTCACAGACGATCGTGCTATCGCTTCTGTGGAGATCGGTTGAGACCGGGATGCGCATGAGGGAAAGCCGCCCGACCGCGCACTCGGCGTGCGAACTCGGAGTCCCCCGATCACATTCCCACGCCCGGGATTAAGTCGACCCCCGCTTTCGCCGATACCTGATGCGACCGTCTCCCGTTATCCGCCAAGGACGATTCATGAACCGCACCAACATCCTCCTCGCCGACGACGAGCCCTATCTCACCTTCATGGTGGCCGGCCGCCTCCGCGAGCGCGGCGCCACCGTCCGCATCGCCAACAACGGCGAAGAAGGCCTCCGCCTCGTCAACGAGCAGCGCCCCGACCTCATCATCACCGACTTCCAGATGCCCCGCATGAGCGGCCTCGAGTTCGCCACCGCCCTCAAGGCCCAGCCCGCCAACGCGGAAATACCCGTCATCATCCTCACCGCCCGCGGCCACCGGCTCTCCCAGCAGGAGCTCGCCGCAACCTCCATCAAGCACCTGGTCGCCAAACCCTTCAGCTTCCGCGCGCTGCTCCCCCTCGTCGCCGAATTCTGCGACATCAACGTCAGTGACGAGCGCGATAACCCCCTCAAGCAAGCGAGCTAAGGACGGGTATGACCCTCCCCCAGCTTGACCAAACCGGCTCATCGTCGCACGACCCGCTCGTGGAGCGCTGCCGCCTCCTGCGCGTCCCGTGCGTCCAATCCAGCGCCGGCACGACCACCCTCCTCACCAAGTCCGCCGAGCCCGCGCTCGAAGCACTCCTCCGCGCCCTGCCCCTCACGCCGGCCCCCGCCGGGCGCCAGCCCGGCGAGCCCTCGCCTCTCCGCGGCTGCCACGTCGTGCCCCTCGACCCAGAGTTCTGCACGTCTCCCGCGCCGACCTTCGCGCTGGTGTTGTGCGACGACCTCGTGCACTCCCCCGACTATCCCCGCCTCTGCGCCGCCGCCGGCCTCACCCCCGAGGCCGCCCGCGCCGCCCTGACCCCCTGGCTGCAGCAGGGCGACGACGCCGCCGACCGCGTCGCCACCATGCTCGGCTGGCTCCGCGACGACGCCTACGAAACCAGCCGCAGCGCCGGCCTCCTCCAGGAGTTCAGCAACCAGCTCCTCCAGGTCTACGAGGAATTCCACGTCCTCTTCCGCATCATGCGCGTCATGTCCGCCACCGGCTCCGTCCGCGAGCAGGTCCAGGCCGTCTGCAACCAGATCCAGCAGATCTTCCCCTTCGCCTGGATGTGCATCCAGTTCAAGGACGCCAGGGTCGTCGAGTCGCGCCTCCGCAACCAGTTCATCCTCGCCGGCAAGACGCCCGTCCCGATCGACGCCTTCCGCGCCGAGGTCGACAGTCTCCTCGCCGACCTCGCCGTCCGCCCCTCGCGCGTCCTCGTCCCCGGCGCCAGCGGGATCGCCACGCTCGTCGAAGCCGAGGTCATCGTCGAGCCCATATCCCACGACAACACGCTCATCGGCGTGCTCCTCATCGGCAACAAGTCCGGCCCCGACCCCGGCGTCGCCAGCCCCGAGATCCAGTTCCTCGACGCCGCCGCCGACTTCCTCGGCACCTTCCACGAGAACGCCATGCGCTTCGCCGAGCAGCGCGCCATGTTCCTCGCCACCGTCGGCGCCCTCACCGCCACCATCGACGCCAAGGACCCCTACACCAAGGGCCACTCCGAGCGCGTCGCCCACCTCACCGAGCAGATCGCCCTCGCCATCGGCCAGACCGAGGAGCAGGCCGCCCGCGCACGCATCGCCGGCATGGTCCACGACATCGGCAAGATCGGCGTCCCCGACGCCGTCCTCTGCAAGAACGGGCGCCTCACCGATCCGGAGTTCGAGGCCATCAAGCGCCACCCCGAGATGGGCCACCGCATCCTCAAGGACATCGAGCCCCTGCAGGACATTCTCCCCGGCGTGCTCCACCACCACGAGCGCTGGGACGGCCGCGGCTACCCCCACAAAATCGCCGGCGAAAGCATCGAGCTCGTCGCCCGCATGATCGGCCTCGCCGACGCCTTCGACGCCATGAGCTCCAACCGCTCCTACCGCGCCGGCCTCTCCCGCGACCACGTCATGATGGAACTCGCCAAGGGCAGCGGCTCCCAGTTCGACCCCGCGCTCGTCGAAGCCTTCCGCACCATCGACCTCACCCGCTACGACGAAATGGTCCGCGAACAGGCCCCCCCGACGATCATCGCCAAGGAAGCGGCGTAGCGGCCCAAGATCCCCCTCCGCCCCGGCGGAGGGGGAAATGCTTGAACGGCGTCCAGCCGTTCAAGCGAGGGGGCGGCGTGCACCCCCGCGAATGCCAAAGGCATACCGACTCAACGGCGCTCCGCCTTCTTCAACTCTTCAAGCCCCACGCCGAACATCGCGCACCACGATCGGCGACGCAAACGCTTCCGCGGTGCCCTTTGCCTTTAGCCCTTTGCCCTTTGCCCTTTGCCCTTTGCTATTTGCCCTACCCCCTACCCCTGCCCCAACTTCCCCAACAACTTCTCCCTCACACTCTTCGCATCCGCAGTCCCCCCCGACAACTTCATCACCTCTCCGACCAACCGTCCCACGGCCGCCATCTTCCCACCCCGCACATCCTCCGCCACCTTCGCGTTCGCCGCGATCACCTGATCGCACCACGCGTCCAGCGCCCCCTCGTCGCGCACGATGATCATCCCGCGCGCCTTCGCCAGTTCCCCCGCATCCGCCGCGGCGTGCTCCGGCTCGCACATGAGCCCCAGCAGCTCGTCCCCCGCCTGCGCCGAGATCGCCCCCTCATCCCGGAGCTTCACGATCCGCCCCGCCGCCGCCGGTGAAATCCCCAGCTCGCTCACGAGCACCGGTTCGACGCCCACTCCCGTCGCGCCGCCGCCGTCGTGTTCCGCCTGGCGCGCCCGCGTCCGCTCATTCGCCCGCTTCGCCCCCGACTGCAGCACGAGGTTCGCCGCGAGCTTCCCCGCCCGTTCGCGCCCCACCCCGTGCATCACGGCGTTCTCAACCACGCTCTCATAGAACAAGCACACGTCCCGCTCGTCCACCAGCGCCGCCGCCTCCTTGCGCGTCAGCCCATAGTCCTCCGCATACCGCTTCACCCGCGACAACGGCGGCTCCACCACCTTCGCCTTCACGCTCGCCAGCCACGTCGGCGACACGCTCACCGGCACCAGGTCCGGATCCGGGAAGTACCGGTAGTCGTGCGCCTCTTCCTTCTCTCGCTGCAAAAACGTCTCGCTGCTCACATCATCCCACCCGCGCGTCGATTTGCTCCCCGGCGTCATCTCGATCCCCGTCTCCTGCCACCGGCGCACCTGCTCACGCAGCTCAAACTCGATCGCCCCCTTCACCGCCTTGAAGCTGTTGAGGTTCTTCACCTCCGTGATCGGCGTCTTCACGATGCGCCCGTCTTCCAGAGTCAGCACCGCGTTGATGTTCGGCTCAAACCGCATGTGCCCGCGCTGCAGCACCCCCTCGCTCACCCCCAGAAACCGGCACAGATTCCGCAGCACGCGGCAGAACAGCACCACCTGGTCCGCCGACGTGAAGTCCGGCTGCGTCACGATCTCCAACAGCGGCGTCCCCGCCCGGTTGTAATCCGCGATCGAGTACTCGAGCTTCCCTCCCCCCGGCGCCTCGTGCATCAGCTTCCCCGCGTCCTCCTCCAGGTGCGCCCGGATGATCCCGATCCGCGTCCCCCCACCCGCCGCGTCAAAGTCCGCCTCCCCGCGCGCATCAACCGCCGGCAGATCCACCGCCCCGTCAAAGCACAACGGCAGCTGATACTGGCTGATCTGATAGTTCTTCGGCAGGTCCGGATAGAAGTAACTCTTGCGGTCCCACCGCGACAGCGGCGAGATCTGGCACTCAAGCGCCAGCCCCACCATCATCGACATCTCCACCGCCGCCTTGTTCATCACCGGCAGCGCCCCCGGCAGCCCCAGCACCACCGGATCGATCAACGTGTTCGGCTCAACGCCGTAGCGAGACGGATGCGCCGGATTCGGCGCACGCGAAAACATCTTCGTCTTCGTCGCAAGCTCAACATGGATCTCCAGTCCGATCACCGGCCGGACCGAGCGGATAGCACGGGGGTGGGGGGGCATCCGACATGATACGGACCGCTTGATCCGTGCCACCGAGATCGGCTCGGCGATCTCGGTGCTCTTCGCGTCCGCTATCGCCTACGCCCGCAGATCAGCGTGCGCCCCTTACCCCGTCGCCTCCGTTGCGTCGACCATCCCCCCCAACCGATCATGCGCAATGTTCCGCGCCTGCTCAATCCGCATCAGCCGCGGCCGCCTGCACTCCCGACACCACCCCAGCGTCCGCTTCCCCGCCGACGCCGCCCCGATCCGCAGTCCGCCCACCTCCCCAAGCGTCCGCCACCGCGCGCACTTCGGGCACGAGATGATCCACGTCGCATCGGTGATCTTCGGTGTCGGCACATTCGTCACGGCGGCTATCTCCGGGCTCGCCGACATTGTTGGGCGGCCGTTCGACGGGCTTTCAGGCCGCTTTCGGGCCCCTTCAACGGCCGCGCCGTTCCCTACCATCCCCCGATGAACCCCGTCCGCATCGGCTGCGTCAAATACCTCAACACCCTCCCGCTCGTCCAGGGCCTGAGCGCCTGGCGCGACGCCAGCGTCGTCTCCGCCGTCCCCGCCAAGCTCATCGACCTGCTCATGGACACCGGACCCGACGGCGTCGACCTGGCCCTCTGCTCCGTCATCGACGCCGCCCGCGCCCCGCGACCCGTCACCCTCCTCCCCGTCGGCATGATCGGCTGCGACGGCCCCACGCTCACCGTCCGCGTCTTCTCCGACCGCCCCATCGACCACATCGACCGTCTCTGGGCCGACACCGACAGCCACACCTCCGTCGCCCTCGCCAGCATCATCCTGCACGCACGCACGGGTGGTGGGGGTGGGGGGGGTGGTGGGGGTGGTGGGGGGCGCAAGGTCCCCGTGTCCGACTTCGACGCCCGGGAGCGAGTGAGCCGATCCGGTTCTGAAACCTTCCCCGACCGCGACGGGTGGCCCCCCGCGCTGCTGCTCATCGGCGACAAGGTCGTCACCGACGCCCCGCCGCGCGAGCTCTACCCCCACGAGCTCGACCTGGGCGAAGCGTGGAAGCAGCTCACCGGCCTGCCGTTCGTGTACGCGGTGTGGATGTGCCGCGACGGCGACGAGAACCGTCCCGAAGTCCGTGCCGCCGCCGACGTCCTCGACCGCGCCCGCCGCCACAACGCGACCCGCGCCGACTGGCTCGTCGCCCGTGCCGCCCCCGAGCGCCGCTGGCCCACGCCGCTCGCGAGCACGTACGTGGGCGAGCTGCTCCGCTACGACATCGGCGACCGCGAGCGCGAGGCCGTGAGCGAATTCCTGCGGCGCGCCGCCGACCTCGGCCTCGCCGCCCGCGTCGAGCCGCGGTGGGGGGGGTGGGCCGAACCGGTGTCGGCCGCGACGTAACACCCCATGCCCCCGCTCCCACGCCTGCGCATCGGTCCCCTCGCCGACGTCGCCGCCCGCTCGCGGACGCTCGCCGCCGAACCCGCGCGCCGCATGCTCGAACGTACCGAGGCCCTCGCGGCCAGTGTCGAGCCCGAGAAGCTCTACCCGCTCCCGCGCATCCTCGCCGACCTCCGCGGCGAGCGCGCGCCCGCGCTCACCGACGACGACTCCTCCGTCGTCGGCGCCGCCCTGCTCGCCGATCTCCCCGCCCTCGCCGAGCACCTCAGCGCCGCCGCCAAGCTCGACCCCGCCGCCCACGCCGCCCCCGCCTGGCTCGACGCCGCCGCCCTCTGCAAGCGCTGGGGCGTCAGCCGCTCCACCCTCGACCGCTACCGCAAACGCGGCCTCGTCGCCCGGCGAATCGAGATCCGCGCAGCCGGTCGAAGTGGTGGTGGGGGGGCAGCCGGCCGCGGCAAGCTCGTCTTCGCCACGCCCCGCGTCGAAGCCTTCGAATCCCGCCACCGCCCCGGCCTCGAGCGTGCCCAGTCCTTCACCCGCATCTCGCGCGAGGACGCCGACCGCATGCTGCGCCGTGCCGCCCGCTACCGGCGCGTCCTCGGCTGGTCGACGAGCCGGGCGGCCGAGCGGATCGCCGAGCACTTCGGGCGCTCGCACGAGGCCGTGCGATTGCTGCTGCTCAAGCGGACGCCCACGACCGACGACGCGGCGGGTGGAGGTGGGAGGGCCGGCGAGTCGTCTCCGGTCCACGCCCGCGAGCGGGCCATCATCGCCCGCGCCGCTCGCTGGGGCGTCCCCATCGACCGCCTCGCCGAGCGGTTCGGGCGTTCCGAGGGCTCGATCTACCGCTCGCTCGTGCTGGCTCATGCCGAGCGCCTCGGGCGCCTGCGACCGGCGCCACCAGCTTGGTGGGGCGGGGACAGCGACACGGCCGCCTTCGAAGCCCCCAGCGCCCCGAAGACCTTCCTCGACCACGCGAGCGTGCAGACCAATCTCGGGCGTCCCGCTCCAACAACCCTCGCCGCCCTGCTCGCCCTCGTCGAGGCCGATGAGCCCCTCACCCCCGCGACCGAGCGCGCCCTCGCCCGCGCGTACGGGTTCCTCCGCCACCGCGCCGGCGCCCTCATCGCTCTCCTCCCGCGTCACAACCCGCCCCGCTCGGCCGGCGCCCTCGACTCGGCCCTCGTCCCCGGGGCCCGCGCCGGCGTCGACGAGATCGAGACGATCCTCCGCTGGGCCGCCCGAGTCAAAGCCGAACTCGTGCGGACGCAGCTCCCGCTCGCCGTGGGCACGATCGAAGCCGGCGCCGAGCGTCCGCTCGCGTCGCTCACGCCCGCGCAGGCGGCCGGCGCCTACGCCCTCGCGATCGGCACCATCGCCGAGGCCGTCGAACGGCACGACCCGTTCAAAGCCGGGCGCCTCGCGGCCCAGGCGGGCATGGCATTGAACCGCACGATCGCGGCGTGGTGGCGTTCGACGCACGCGCCCTCGGGCAGCGCACGCGCCGGCGCCGCGCGGCTCCGACCAACCGCACCCGACCTCATCACCCTCGACGACTTCACGCTCTCCCTCTGCCCCTGGCAGCGCGAGCTCGACCTCGCGCCGAGACTGCGCCATGTCCTTGCGTCCGCCGCCGAGCCGGGGCGCACCATCGTCGCGCGCCGGATGGGCTGGCAGATCCCCATCGACGCCTCCTCCACCGTCGGCGGCGGGCCCCCGGCGTCCCTCGCCCAGATCGGCCAGGAAATGTCCCGCCCGATCTGGCGCATCGCCCGCCTCGAATCCGCGTGCATCCGCTCGCTCATCGCCGCGGCCCGTGCCGGAGCGAAGGCGTGACCGCTCCCACCCCGCGGCGCGTCCTCGTCATTCACACCGGCGCGCTGGGCGACTGCGTGATGGTCTGGCCCCTCGTCCGCGCCCTCGCCCGCGCCGGCGCGAATGTCACCTTCGCCGCCCG
Source organism: uncultured Phycisphaeraceae bacterium (assembly GCA_964564695.1). Taxonomy (GTDB): domain Bacteria; phylum Planctomycetota; class Phycisphaerae; order Phycisphaerales; family UBA1924; genus CAZMCC01. Next base: position 15,187 of record CAZMCC010000083.1, read on the forward strand.
AGCCTCCCACGCCCGACTCACCGCCCGCTGCATTGACCCGGATCGCATCACCCCAGCCGACACCGACGCGCCCGAGTACACCCGCCTGTGGAGCGCCGACGCGCCCGCTTCGCCTTCCACTGAGCCGTTCGACACCGCCTTCACCTTCCTCACCGACGACTCGACTCCCGCCGGGCGCACCTGGCTCGCGTCCGCCGCCGCTCGCTGGCCGGACGCCGCCATCGTCACGGTCGGTCCGCCCGAGTCGCCCTCGCGGGACCAGGCGTGGGAAGACGCCAACGTCGCCGACCTCGGCCACGTCCACGCCCGCGCCAACCCCCCCCCCGACGGCCCCGTCGTGCTGCACGTCGGCGCCGGCTCGCCCACCAAGCGCTGGCCCCTCGACCGCTTCCTGGTGCTCGCCGAGGAGTTGCGCCGCAGCACGCCGACCGCGCCCCTCCTCATCGCCGGCGAAGTCGAAGCCGAGCGCTTCACCCCCACCGAGCGCGACCACTTCACCGCCGCCGGCGGCCGCTTCCTCCCCGACCTCGACACCCTTGCCGCCGAGCTGTCCGCCGCCGCCCTCGTCATCGGGAATGACTCCGGTCCCGCCCACCTCGGGGCGCAGCTCGGCGTCCCCGTTCTCGCTCTCTTCGGTCCCACCGACCCCCGCGTGTGGGCCCCCGTCGGCCCCCTCGTCGGCGTGCTCGCGCCCACGCCGCCGGGGCCGATCGACGTGATCACCGTCGACGCCGTCGTGAGCGCCGCCACCAACCTCCTCGGCGCTGCCGGCGCCTTCGACCCCGGCGATAACAAACGCGCAACCAACTAACGATTCACTCCGCCACTCCGCCACTTCCCACCCCATGTCCCCGCTCCCGACCATCCCCGTCATCATCGGCCCCACCGCCTCCGGCAAGTCCGCACTCGCGGTCGAACTCGCCCTCGCGCTCGCCCCCGCCCACCCCCACGCTGCCCCCGGCGAGGTCGTCACCGCCGACGCCTTCCAGGCCTACCGCTCGCTCGACATCGGCACCGCCAAACCGACCATCGCCGAGCGGCGCGGCGTGCCGCACCACCTCATCGACGTCCGCGAGCCCACCGAGTCCTTCAGCGTCGACCAGTGGCTCACGCTCGCCGAGGCGGCGATCGCCGATATCCACGCTCGCGGCCGCACACCCATCCTCGTCGGCGGGACGCACCTCTACGTCAAAGCCTTCCTCCACGGCCTCTTCGACGGCCCGCCCGCCGACCCCGCCCTCCGCGCCGAACTGAACGCGATGAAGCCCGCCGCCCGGCGCGCCGAGCTCGAGCGCGTCGACCCCGCCGCCGCCGCCCGCATTCACCCCAACGACACCCGGCGAACGGTCCGGGCCCTCGAGGTGCACCGGTTGACCGGCACGCCCATCTCCGCGCACCAGACGCAGTGGGGTGGGGGGGGGAGTGAGGATGCGCAACGACCGGGCACACGCGTCGTTGCGCTCTCGTGGCCCGTCGACCAGATCAACCGGCGCATCAACGCCCGCGTCAAGGCGATGTTCGACGCGGGCCTCGTCGACGAAGTCCGCGGGCTCCTTGCTGCCGGGCGCCTTGGCCCCAGCGCCCGCGAAGCCCTGGGTTACAAACAGCTCGCCGAGACCTTCGACCGCACCGGGGGCGATCCGCGCCCCCCCCACCCGCGCGACCTCGACGACGCCCTCGAAGAGATCAAGATCCAGACGCGCCGCTTCGCCAAGAACCAGCGGACGTGGCTCAAGCAGCTTGCTTCGGGGCCGAACACGCTGGTGCTGGAGATGAGTGAGATGAGCGTGGAGGAGGCGGGCGGGAGAGTGGTGGAGTGGATGGGGAGGTAGGGGCGGGAGAGCGGATCAAGGGCGCCGGAGTGCTCGGCAGTTCGCGGAGCGGCGTCGACGGGGTGTGTGCGCGCGGGTGGTCAGCAGGTCTTTGGAGGCTTGAAGAAGCGGGAGGAGTGGAGCCCTCACCCCTGCCCGGAGAGGGGGGCGGTTGGGGTGCCGGGACCCGGACCTTCGCCCCCCCACCAGACTCAGGTCCGGCGTCGGGGAGTGTCTTTGGAGCGAGGCGCATGATCGCCGCGGCGGCGAGGCGGCGTTCGCGGAGGTGGGCTTTCTTGTCGTTGAGGAGGGAGACGAGGGTGTTGAA
>CAZMCC010000084.1:0-17118 GCA_964564695.1 uncultured Phycisphaeraceae bacterium
GGGGACGGGGGCGGTGTGGTGGCGGCCGCCCTGGAGGAGGGCGTGGGGGGGGTTGAGGCGGTGGACGATTCCGGAGGAGGGGGCGGGGAGGTCCCAGGCGCGGGCGTTGGTGGCGCCGACGGAGTCGACGATGCGGCACGAGGTGGGCGGGCAGGTCATCTCGGGGGTCATGGTCGAGCAGATGACCAGGTCGAGCTCGGCGGGGGCGACCTTGGCGTCGGCCAGGGCGCGGGTGAGGGCGTTTGCGCCCATGGTGAAGGTGGACTCGCCGTTCTCCCGCTTGGCGGAGTAGCGCTGGCGGATGCCGGTGCGCTGGACGATCCACTCGTCGGAGGTGTCCATCACCTTCTCGAGGTCGGCGTTGGTGATGACGGCCTTGGGGAGGTAAGAGCCGGTGCCGAGCAGCCGCACGCCCGCGGGTCCCTGGACCCGCCTGCGCACTCCGCCCCCCCCACGCTGAGCGGTGGCGGTGCGAGGACCGGGGGTTGGGGGAGTGGGGGGTTGGGTCATGCCGGTTCTTTCAGGGACTGTTCAACACTCGAGACTTCGGCGAGGCGTTTGACGATGGCGTCGTTGAGGCCCGCGGAGACGTACCCGCGGCAGTTTCGGATGGCGCTCTTGATTGTTCTCGCCTCGCTGGACCCGTGCGCGATGACGCAGACGCCATTTACGCCCAGCAGGGGGGCCCCGCCGAACTCGTGGTAGTCTTTCTTGGCGTAGAACTGCTTGAAGGCGGGCTCGAGCTGCATGGCGAGGTCGGGGGCGACGCTGAAAAGTTCCGCGGCGATCCCCTGGATGAGCGAGCGGACGAGGCCCTCGGCGAGCTTGAGGAGGGTGTTGCCGACGAAGCCGTCGGTGATGACGACGTCGGCGGCGCCGTCGAAGAAGTCGCGGCCTTCGACGAAGCCGACGTAGTTCATGCCGGGGGTGGCCTTGAGCAGCTCGTGGGAGCGGTTGATGAGGTCGGTGCCCTTGCCCTCTTCGGAGCCGATGTTCATCATCGCGACGCGGGGGCTGGGGTTGTTGAGGACGGTGCGGGCGAGGGTTTCGGCCATCACCCCGTATTGCCAGAGGTGGTTGGGCCGGGGCTCGGGGTTGGCGCCGGCGTCGCAGAGGACGATCGGGCCGTGGAACCCGGGGATGGTGACGGCGATTCCGGGGCGGTGCACGCCGGGGAGGCGCCGCATGGTCATGGTGGCGGCGGCGACGCAGGCGCCGGTGTTGCCGGCGCTGAGGACGACGTCGCAGGTGCTGGCGGAGGCGGTGCGCCGGGAGCCGAGCTCGGCCATGCGGACGATGGACGAGTCGGGCTTAGCGCGGACGGCGTCGACGGGCGACTCGTCCATGCCGATGACCTGCGAGCAGGGGACGACCTCGATCCGCTCATCGCGGATGCGTCGTTCGGCCAGGACTTCCTTGATGTCGCGCTCGGCGCCGATGAGGACGAGCCGGTCGTCGGGCGCGAGCAGCGGCAGGGCTTCGAGGCACCCTTTGAGAATGGCGTCGGGCGCGTGGTCGCCGCCCATGACGTCCACGGCGATGCGCATGATGCGGCTCAGCCCTTCTGGACGCCGATCCCGAGCTTGGGGACGCTGATGCGGAGGCCGGGGCGAACGTAGCCCGACTCGGCGCAGGCGCGGTGGTGGGCCTTGGGGGTGCCGGAGATGGGGCACAGGGTGGGGGTGTAGCCGGAGATGGCGTGGTGGGAACGGCGACGACGGCTGCGGCCGTAGCTTTGTCTCACATTCGGAAGCATGAGCAAGCTCCTTCTGCCGCGGTCCAAACCGGTCCGAGCGGCTGCACAAACACGCTGCGAACCCAACGGGAGCACCGGCGGCGACAGGCCGCGGAAATCGGCGCGAACCGGGCGGTTCGTAGCCCGCAAGGTTATCGATGAGGCGGGGGTGAGTCAACGTGGTGTGGGAGGAGGATCGGGCGTCTTCGGGCTGTGCGGACGGGTCCCGAGGATAGTGAAACGGGGCGCGAGCAAACCCCTGCCAACCGCCACCGCGGCTCGACTCGCCGCGATAACCCGCTAAACTCCGAGACGGAACGCGCCGGAAAGCCGGCGCGGGCCGCGATCGCCCTCCTAGCTCAGTTGGTAGAGCAGCTGACTCTTAATCAGCGGGTCGAAGGTTCGAGTCCTTCGGGGGGCATTTCGATTTGAGCCTGCAGTTTGCGGGCTCTTTTCGTTTTTGCCTCTGGTCCGGCGAGGGGGACTCGGTACCAACATTCTGAAAGAGGTGGACGCCCGTGCCCAAGGACGGCGTGTGCGGGGCGGGGTGGGGGGCCGGCACTCTTCAAGGACTCACCATGCTCAAGCCTCGATTCGTGGCGATTCTGGCCGGAGTGCACCTGGCTCTCGTCGGCGGCGCCTCGGCGCAGGTCGCGTCGGATGCGGCGCTGGCCGCCAAAGTGGACGCGATTGCCGAGCGGGCATTGGCGCAGCCGAAGGCCGTGGGGCTCTCGATCGCGGTGGGGCGGGGGGACCAGGTCGTGCTCTCGAAGGGCTACGGCAAGGCGGACCTCGAGTTCGACGTGCCGATGAACGCCCAGACGATGCTGCGGATCGGGAGCGTGACGAAGCAGTTTTCGGCGGCGGCGGTGATGAAGCTCGTTGAGCAGGGCAAGCTCTCGCTCGACGACACGCTCGACAAGCTGCTGCCGGCGGAATATCCGGATACGGGGAAGCTCATCACTCTGCGGCAGATTCTGAACCACACGTCGGGGATCTGGTCGTACACGAACGACGACAAGTTCATGGGGCGCGACGCCTCGCTGGAGCTGACGCCGGCGGAGCTGATCGCGACCTTCAAGGACAGGCCGTTGGAGTTTGCGCCGGGCTCGCAGTGGCAGTACAGCAACTCGGCGTATTACCTGGTGGGCGAGATCATCGCGCGGGCGTCGGGGAAGGCGTATGCACAGTTTCTGCAGGACGAGTTCTTCACGCCGCTGGGGTTGACGCGGACTCGGTATGACTCGAACTCGGAGGTGGTGCTGAACCGCGCGCAGGGGTACGGGTTCGAGAACAGGAAGCTGCGGAACGACCGGGCGATCGGGGCGGATGTGCCGGGGGCGGCGGGGTCGCTGATCTCCAGCGCCGAGGGGCTCGTGCGGTGGAACATCGCGCTGGTGAACGGGAAGGTCGTGTCGAAGGAGTCGTACACACTGATGACGACGCCCGGCGTGCTCTCCGACGGGTCGCCGACGCGGTACGGGCTGGGGCTCGAGATCGGCTCGTTCGCGGGTCACCCGCGGATCGGGCACGGCGGCGGCATCTTCGGGTTCACCTCGATGCTCGCGTACCTGCCCGAGGAGAAGATCACGGTCGCGGTGATTTCGAATTGCGACTCGCTTAGCCCGGGGACGGTGGCGGACGCGATCATGCGGGCCGCACTGGGGATGGACGAGGTCCCCACGAAGGACCTCCCGGTGTCGGCGGCGGAGCACGCGCGGTTCGCGGGCGAGTTCGCGTTCGAGGACATCCCGATGACCATCAAGATCTTCGAGCAGGACGGGAAGGTGATGGCGCAAGGGTCGGGGCAGGGCGCGACGCGGCTGCTGTACCAGGGCAACGGCGAGTTCCGGGCGGAGTTTGGCCCGGGCGTGAAGATCGTTTTCCCCGCGGGCGAAGGGCCGGCGGCGACGCTGGTGCTGCATCAGAATGGCGAGCACACGGCGAAGCGCAAGCCGTGAGCCGGTCGCGAATTCGACGTGTTGCTGCGTGAGGCGTGCCGAGTAATCGGGCGACGGTTACCTCTCGTCGTCGTCCTCGCGCTCGTCATCGCTGTCGTTGTCGCTGTCGTGGTCGTCGGACTCTTCTTTGTCCTTGGAGATGAGCCTGCCGTCCTCGGCGACGGTGACGTCCCACTCCTGGCCGTTGACGGTGACGTCGGCGGAGTAGACGGTCTTGCCGTCGCGCTGCTCTTTCTCGATTTCGTCGATGGCGCCGCCGGCGGCTTCGCGCTCGATCGCGGCGCGGGCGGCGGGTGGCAGGTCGCTCATGGTGACGACAACGTCGTTGCCTTCCTCTTCGTGGCAGCAGCAGTCGTGGCAGTGGCAGCCGGCGGCGGCGAGGGCGAGGGCGAGGGCGGCGAGCGCGGCGGCGGCGAGCATGGACATCCGGTTCATCAATGGCCTCCAAGGTTGTGCGGAGTTGTGGACGTCAAAACATATCGTCCGAAAGCTCGGCGGCATGATTACCGGATGACGCCGGCGTGGGAGATGTGAGGATACTCCGATCATGATGTTGGCGTGATGCGTCAGCTCGCGCGCGTCGAGCGGCGCTTCCTGGAGTTCCTGTCCGTCGACGCGTGACCAGGTGCGCGGGGTCGACTGGAGCGTGGAGGTCCGATGCTTCGGGCCGGCGCACACCCGCAGCGGAAGGGGAGGATGAAGCTGCCGGCCCCCCCGCCCCGTTGTGGTGCCGCGAGCGGGGCGTGGTGCTGGGGGGCGTGGTTAACTCTGTGATTGAGCACGGGTTGCGCGGTCCGCGGGAGCGAGCGTGGGTGTGGCGTGCCAATGGCGTGGCGAGCATGTGAAGATTCGGTGCGACTTTGGTTGCGATGCGGGGGCACTTTCGGTTAGGCTCGTGGGGACTGGATTTCGGTGGAGGTGCGCGACGGCGTCGACGGGGTGATCGCGGCAATCGGCGCGACGCTTCGTCTGGGACTGTGTGCTGTGCCTTGCTGGGCGCGCGGCAGTGGTCGTCGGTGGTTGGTCCAACTCTTTGAGTGAGGTGTGCCATGCGTGCGTCACGCTCCGTGCGTCGCGTTTTTGGTGATGTGGTTGCGCTCGTGGCCCTCGGTGCGGCGATGGGCGGGGGCCAGGCCCGCGCGCAGTCGACCGGGATGCTCGACTCGGTGCTCGACGCCGACCCCGCGAACGCGAAGGTCGCGATCGACGGGCTGCTGGGGATCGACGAGTACGGGCCGGGGAACGTGAACAAGTTCGTCGGCGCGGGCGGGGGATTCGGCGGGACCCTCGGGGCCGGCGCGATCTACATGAAGCAGGACATCGAGTTCCTGTACATCGGCGTCAAGCTCGGGGCGGCGCTGAACGACGACGTGTGCCTGTGGCTCGACACGCGCGCGGGGGGCTTCACTGACGCGGAGATGGACGATGGCGGCGACGGCGGGCGGCGTATCTCAACGAACCTGACGCGCGACAGCGACGACCTGTTCGACGCGGCGTTCCGACCGGACTTCACGGTCGTGGTCGGGTCGTTCGGGATCGTGGTGTTCGAGCTCACCGCGGGCACGCCGATCACGTTCCTGCAGTATGAAGGGGTGTTCCTGGGGACCGACCCGGCGCTGGTGCGCGAGATCGCGATCCCGAAGGCCTCGATCGCGATGGGGACGACGCTGAAGTTTCTCGCGGGGTATTTCTCGGAGTCGAACTTCACGTCGGACGAGGCGATCCCGCCGCAGTCGTTCACGGGGCTGGGGAACCCGGGGTTCGGCGGGCCGGGTGTGATCGTGGACTGGACGCGGTGGAACGAGTTCGGCCCGGGCGTGCATCCGGGTTCGCGGTGGAAGATCCACCAGCTCGAGCCGGGCGCGTCGGTGGGGGAGATCCGGGCGCAGGCGCGGGAGTACTACGAGCCGGACGCGACGCTGCCGCTGTTCGCGTCGTTCAGGCGGTGGGAGCTGACGTGGGTGCCGCGGGCGAACCAGGTGGAGCGTGAGGCCCAGCAGTTCGACTACTCGCTGATCTCGTGGGCGCAGCTGTTGAATTGCCCGCCGCCGTTCTGCCCGGGGCCGAGCAATCCGAAGTCGAACTGGCGCCCGCTGGGGCCGTTCTCGCGCCCGCTGGAGCCGACGAGCGGTTCGACCGCGAACGGAGTGGGGATCATCGCGAGCATGTGGGTGGACCCATCGGACTCGGCGCACATCCTGCTGGGGGCGGAGCTGGGCGGGCTGTGGGAGACGATTGACGGGGGCGTGACGTGGCGGAGCCTGACGGATCAGCTGTATCTGCCGAACCTGGGGTGCCGTGACATCTGCGTGGATCCGTTCAACACGCAGAAGATCTACATCTGCGCGGGGTTCGGGGACTTCGGGCTGGGGGTGATCAAGACGACGGACGGTGGGGCGACCTGGAGCTGCACGGCCCTGCAGTACACGGCGTCGCTGCCGGTGGTGATCAACCGCGTGGTGCACCACCCGTCGCTGCCGAACACGCTGTACGCGCTGGTGGGGAACAAGATCTACAGGACGACCGACGGGGGCGCGACGTGGCCGATGTGGCTCGATCCGGCGCTGACGTGCTTCCCGACGGGCGGTGTCGGGGTGCTTGGGGGGATGGAGAAGGACCCGGGGGCGAACAACATCTGGTACGTGCACGCCTACGCGAACCCGGGGTTCGGGATTCCGGCGCGCATGTTCTCGATCACCGACAACGGCACGTCGTGGGTGTGCTCGGAGATCACGCCCAAGACGTCGAGCAGCAGCTACTACGCCACGGGCGGGTTCCTTCCGGCGGTCGCGCCGTCGCAGCCGGGTCGGATCAGCGCGTACTTTCTGGTGGGGACCTCCGCCATCCCGCAGATGGCGACGACGACCAACGGCGGGCTGACCTGGTCGGTGACGGGATCGAGCTACATGTCGATCGCGGGTGCGCGGATCGGCGGGCTGGTGATCTCGCCGACGAATCCGCTGGTGATGTACCTGGGCGGCGTGGTGATGTACCGCTCGGTCGACGGCGGGCAGACGTTTCAGCAGGTCAGCGTGAACTCGCCCTTCCTGCATCCGCAGTACGTGCACGACGACGTGCGCGTGCAGATCTTCCGGTCGGGAACTCCGGGGTCGGGGACGAACCAGGATGTGCTGTACATCGGGTCCGACGGCGGGCCGTACGCGACGGGGAACGGCGGGGCGAACTGGATCGACATTTCGGGCCAGGGCCTGAACATCACGAAGTTCTACGGGCTGGGCGCGTCGACGGACCGCTCGGTGGACGTGGGCGGGTGCCAGGACCTGAGCACGATGCAGTACGACTACTACACGCAGTTGTGGTGGAATCCCTACCGCACGGGTGACGGGTATGAGACGGTCGTCAAGCCGAGCAACTCGCTCATCGTGCACACCGACGCGTTCGGCGGCTGGCTGCCGACGCTGTACACGTCGACCGACGGGGCCGACACGCTGGTGTACCAGGGCGGGCCGGCGTGCTCGACGTCGGGGCCGTGCACCGGCAGCGCGTGCCAGGCGTGGTGGAACCGGCCGCTGCAGTGGGACAACACGGGGAAGCTGTACGTGGGCAACCACGACCTGTGGGTGTCGGCGAACGATGGAGTGACGTGGACGCAGATCTCGGATTTTACGACGTCGCACAACGTGCCGTGCGGGCTGCGGATCAAGACGATCGCGGTGCCGGCGAGCGACCCGACGCGGATCTACGTGGGGTTTGAAGGGCCGACGTGGGGCGGCGGGTCGCTGCGCCGCGCGTTCCGCACGAGCGATTCGGGCGCGACGTGGATCGACATCGGCGAAGACCCGTCGACGTTCATGCACCTGTTCGGGATCAACTGGGCGAACCTGACGCATATCGAGGTCGACCCGGACAACAAGGACCGGGTCTGGGCCTGCTTCGGGGACTACTGGCCCAGCAACCGGGTGTGGTATTCGGCCAACGGCGGGGACACGTGGACGAACGTCTCGGCCGGGCTGACCGACGCGCCGCTGCACGACATCGTGTACCGGCGGTGCACGAACCAGCTGTACGCCGCGGCGGACAACGGGGTGTACTACTGGGACAGCACGCTGGCCCAGTGGGTGTGCTGGAAGGACAACCTGCCGTCGGCGGTCGTGTGGGACCTGGAGATCCACGAGGAGTCGGGGACGATCGTGGCGGCGACGCACGGGCGCGGGCTGTGGGAAGCGGACATGGTTCCGGCGAGCAAGTCGTGCGGGTGCGTGGGCGCGCCCACCGGGATGACGCTGTGGCTGCCCCTGGACGAAGGGACGGGCTCGATCGGCAACAACGCCCTTCCGGGCAACGACGCGACGCACCACGCCGGACCAGCGGTGGTCGCGGGAAAGGTGGGCGCTGCTCGCCTGTACGACGCGAACATCGGGCAGTGGTCCGACGTGCCGTCGTACCCGGAGATCAAGGTGAGTGTCGGTGACTTCTCGGTCGAGGGGTGGATCAAGCGGGCGGGGACGAACCCGCTCGACGGGCTGCGCGTGATCATGGACAAGCGGGCGTACTTCGGCTCGACGTCCATCGGGTATCACGTGTGGCTGATCGACGGGGAGCTGGGGCTCCAGATGGCCGACGGCCTGGCGAGCTTCTGGACCAACTACTACTCGGGCGCGATCGTGCCGCTCGACGGGCAGTGGCACCAGTTCGCGGTCACGGTCGACCGCGACGTGGCGACGGGGATCAAGTTCTACATCGACGGCGTGCAGGTGGGCGTTCAGCACAACCCGCTGCTGCGCCCGGGGTCGCTCTCGAACAACGCCAAGCTCGCGGTGGGGGCGTGGACCGGCGGCGCGGGCGGCTATTTCCACGGAGCGATCGACGAACTCGAGGTCTTCACGCGGGCGCTGTCGGCGGCGGACGTCGCGAACCTGTACAACGCGCAGAACACGGGCAAGTGCCGGTGGCAGTGCCAGCTGCCCGCGTTGAGCGTCTTCTGCCCCGGCGACACGGTGATCACGGTGAACGCGACGATCTGCAACGCGGGGATCTCGACCAAGACGTTCACGGTGTGGTTCCAGGGCCTGGGCGGGGGCGACGGGTGCGACGTGCCGGGCCCGGTGAACTACGTGCCGTTCGGGCAGTTCAACGTGACGGTGGCGGGCGGCGCGTGCCAGAACGTGCCGGTGCAGATCGGGCTGCCGACGAACCCGTTCGGGGCCAAGGCGTGCTACATCATGTTCGTGAAGGACCCGGTGAGCGGGCAGATCCGGTCGTGCCGCGGGACGCTGCAGCTGCCGGGCCAGGTGCTGTGCGGCGGCTTCGACAACCCGACGACGATCGTGGCGATGTTCAATCCGACGGAGTTGGCGGTCCATGTGACGTCGGTAGCGCCCGAGACGATCTTCGGGCCGTACCAGATCGAGGTGATCGATCACGACGGACTGCCGGCAGGCGAGGCGGTGAGGCTGAACGGGCTGCCGCCGGGCGAGGTGGTGATCGGGAAGATGAGTATCGCGGGCGGGACCACGGTGGTGCTCGATCCGGTGACGGTTGAGTTCGTCGGCGGGACCGCCCACGGCACATATTCGCTCGTGCTCAGCGCGGATGCCGACGGCGACGGCGTGCTCGAGACCATCGGCGCCTCGGCGCTGCAGCTCGAGCAGGGGACCATCTGCCCGAGCTTCTCCGACGACTTCGAGTCGAGCTCGGTCGGCGAGGCGTGCGCGGACGGGTCGTGGGAGGCGTGGCAGCACGGCGTGGACGTGTGCGGGCAGGTGACGGAGGAGCGGGCGTTCTCGGGGGCCCGCTCGCTCAAGATCGTCGGGACGCCGGGCGGGTCGACGGGACTGGGCGACGACACGGTGCTCGAGTTCGAGGGCGCGACGAGCGGCGCGTGGACGTTCCGGTGCATGACGTATGTGCCCACGGACGCCGCGGGCGACGCGTACGTGCTGCTCCTGAACACCTACGACGACGACAGCGTGCCGCCGCCGCCGCCCCAGGCGGAGTGGTACTCGTCGCAGATCCGGTTCATCACGGCGACGAACCGGGTGCGTGCGGACATCGGCGTGGGCGAGACCGCGCTGGTGCGGGGCCAGTGGGCCGAGTTGCGGATCGAGATCGACCTCGACAAGGACGTGTCGAACTACTTCTACAACGGGGTGCATTTCGTGGTCGACCGCCCGTGGACGGCGGGCGTCGCGCCGGGCTTCCCCGGGCTGCCGCAGATAGCGGCGATCGACCTGTACGCCGGCGAGCCGGGGACGGGCGGGACGACGGGAGTGTTCTTCGACGACGTCGCGCTGCTGCCGGGGTGCGAGTCGGACCCCGGGCACTCGTGCCTGGCCGACTGGGATTACAACGGGGTCGTGAATTCGACGGACGTCGGCGAATTCATCAACGACTGGTTTGAGGACCAGGCGTTCGGGACGACGGTGACGGACTTCAACCACGACGGGCTGTCGAATTCGACCGACGTGGGTGAATTCATCAACTCCTGGTTTGAGGAGACGGCTCTGGGCTGTGGATGAAACGCCGGATTTCCGGACGATCCGGCCGCGGGACGGCCCTGCCCCCCCCGCACTAAACCTCTATATGCACCGGTGCGGACCGGTGGGGCGGTGCTTACCCAGACCGCCGCGGGGTGAGGGTCACGGCGTCCGACGCCGCGAGCGCCGACGACTTTGGCTACTCCGTCGCCATCGAGGACGACACCGTCGTCGTCGGCTCGGTCCTCGACGACAACGCCGGCGGGGTCAACGCGGGCGCGGCGTACGTCTACTTCCGCTCCGGCACCGCGTGGTCCGAGCAGGCCAAGCTTGTCGCCTCCGACGCCGTTGTCAACGACCGCGCTGGTTACGCCGTGGCGATCTCCGGCGACACCGCCGTCGTCGGCGCTATCCTCGCCGACCTCCCGGGCGCTGCCGACGCGGGCGTCGCGTACGTCTACGTTCGCTCTGGAGCCGTCTGGTCTGAGCAGGCCAAGCTCACGGCGTCCGACGCGGCAAACTCCGATACCTTCGGCATTTTCGTTTCGCTTGCCCCCGACCTCGCCGTGATCGGCGCCCACCAGGACGACCTCCCCGGCGCGCCGAACGGCGCCTGCGGCCCGGTCACCTGCGCCGTCGCCGCCGTCGACGTCTCCGACAATGTCCCGCCCGTGATCACCTCCTGCTGCACCGGTGAAGTCACCGTGCCGATCGCGTCGGATTCCTGCCTCGGCGCGCTCCCCGACTTCACCGGCGAGACCGTCGCCGGCGACAACTGCGGCGCCTTCACACTCAGCCAGTTCCCCCCCCCGCCGGCACGCTCGTCGGTCCCGGCACCTAGACCGTCACCGTCGTCTGCATCGGCGACCAGACCGCCTATGCCGGCGCGAACTGCCATGCCCCGGCCCCGGACCTCGCCGCGACCGCCCTGGTCCTCAGCGACAACTGCGGCTTCGCCAGCATCTCCCAGTCGCCCGAAGCGGGCAACGGGCTCCCCCTGGGCACCCACCTCGTCACCCTCTACGTCTACGACCAGGGCGGCAACCTCACGACCTGCTCGATGAACTTCACCGTCATCGACAACACGCCCCCGACGATCGACGAGTGCGCGGCCGACCAGACCATCTCCGCCGGCTCCGGCTGCTTCGTCGCCCTCCCCGACCTCACCGACGACGTCATCGTGGTCGAGAACTGCTCGCGCTTCAGCCCGGCCACCACCTCGCAGAGCCCCATCCCCGGCACCATGCTGCCCATGGGAGTCACCGTCGTCACCTTCACCTTCACCTTCACCTTCACTGACGGCGCCGGCAACTCCTCCACTTGCACCGCCAACATCACCGTCACCGGCGGCGGCCTCCAGGTCGCCACCTACGTCGACGACGACTACACCGGCCTGCCCAACGGCACCACCGTCACTTGGCCGCACATCGGCGGCTCCGGCTCCTACACCATCGGCTGCGAGGCCTTCGCCACCATCCAGGGTGGCGTCAACGGGGTGGCCGCGTCCGGCACCGTCAACGTCGCCTCCGGCCTCTACGCCGAGGACGTCAACATCAACAAGGCCAACGTGCAGGTCTACGGCGCCGGCTCCGGCGTCACCACGATCGAGGGCGTCCTCGGCGCATGATCCTGCGCAACACCACCGACAACTGCCTCTTCCGTTGGAACTTCATCACCAACAACTGGACCGTCGGCGTGCTGTTCCTTGACTCCGCCCCGGCGGCCCCAGTCGGCGGATGGCACGCAGATCATCGAGAACGCTGTCAGCGGCCACTGGCACGCCGACATCCAGGACCGCATGGCCACGATCGACCTCAAGAACTTCTCTCGCAACTGGTTCGGCACCACCAACGTCACCATCAGCCCCGTCACAGTCGCCCGCCGCGGGCACGAGCGCGGCCCTCGGCGTCACCAACGTCACCATCACCGCGACCGACGGGGCCGGCCTCACCGACGACGCCGGCAACGTCATCACCTGCGACGCCCTCATCACCGTCGGCGTCCCGGGCATCCTCTACGTTGACAAGGACGCGACCGGCGCCAGCGACGGCACCTCCTGGGCCGACGCCTACGTCGATCTCCAGGACGCCCTTGCCGCCGCCGCCTGCGTCGGCTCGGGCCAGATCTGGGTCGCCGAAGGCACCTACCGCCCCGACCGCGCCACCGGCGACCGCAACGACACCTACCAGCTCATCAGCGGCGTCGCGATCTACGGCGGCTTCGACGCCACCGAGTCCCTCATCACGCAACGCGACCCCGACGCCAATGTCACCGTCCTCTCGGGCGACATCGGCGTCGTTAGCGCCACCGGCGACAACTCCTACAGCGTTGTCACCGTGTCGGGTACCGACCCCACCGCCGTCCTCGACGGCTTCACCGTCACCCGCGGCAACGCCGGGCCCACCGGAACCGGCGCCGGCCTCATCACCCAGAAGGGCTCACCGACCATCGTCGACTGCCTCGACCAACCCGCAGTTCGTCGACGCCAACGGCCTCGACAACGTCGTGGGCACGCTCGACGACGACCTCCACGTCATGGCAGGCTCGCCGACCGTCGACGCCGGCTCCAACCCCGCGCTCCCCGCCGACGCCTACGACCTCGACGCCGACGCGAACACCGCCGAGCCGCTCCCACGCGACCTCGACCTGCTCCCGCGCCGCCTCGACGACCCTGTCGTCGCCGACACCGGCCTGGGTTCCGCCCCAATCGCCGACATGGGCCCCTACGAGTTCGACTGCTCCAGCGTCGACTGCAACCAGAACGGCGTGTGCGACTCGGTCGACATCACGCTCGGCTCCAGCGCCGACTGCTTCGACTCCTTCGCCACGCCCGTCGGCGGCGTCAACGTCTGCGGCAACCCCAACACCATCCCCGACGAGTGCGAGTGCGTCGCCGACTGGAACCGCGACGGCATCGTCAATTCCACCGACGTCGGCGAGTTCGTCAACAAGGCCTTCCTCACCAACCACGGCGACATCAACTGCAACGGCATCTCCAACTCCACCGACGTCTCCGACTTCATCAACCTCTGGTTCGAAATCCAGGCCGGCCTGCGCCCGTACTCCGGATGCAGCCTCTGACCAGGTGTAATTACCGTCACCTATCGCACCCCGAAAGTGGTGATTTCCCCCGCACAACGACCGGTTCACCACGCCGAGGCACACACCGGTGTGCCTCGGCGCGGTGAAGCCGATTTCACTTGAAATCCGGGTTTGAATTCATGTATCCTTATGATGTTGCCTGCGCTAGGGCTGCCAGCGACTTGCCAGTCCTGATCCTCACCCTTGGCGCGGCGTTTATGGCGGGTTACGCTGGCTTAGCCAGAGGGTGCGCATGATTAAGGTCCTGTTTGCCGACGATGAGCCCAAGCTCCGTCAGGCTTGGCAACGACTCTTCATCTCCCAGCCGGACATGGAGCTGGTCGGCACCCTGCCCGACGCCGAAGGCCTCGTCGACGCCGCCGCCACCCTCAAGCCCGATATCGCCGTCGTCGACCTCTCCATGCCCGGGCGCGACCCCCTCGGCGAGATCAAGGTCATGTCCGGCGTGTCGCCCAACGTCCGCGCGATCGTCTACTCCGGCCACGGCGATTCCGACACCATCCGCGCCGCGTTCGACGCCGGCGCCTGGGGCTACCTCGACAAGCTCGCCCCGCCGTCGGACATGTTCATGGTCGTCCGGCGCGTTGCGGGCGGCGAAGCCGTCTTTCCCCCGGGCGTCACCGCCGGCGACCGCTGATGCGTTGAACTGCAACCGCGCCGTCGCTCGCTGATGCGCGGGTGCCCGGGGTCGGGCGCTTCGCCAGACCCCGGCGGTGGCGTCGAGCGGCGTCGGTCGGCGATTCGGAGTCCACCCCCGGGTCTGCCCTGCGCAGCCGACCCGGGACGCCCGCGCAGTCGATATGCGGAATCCGCATCGTTCGATGGCTACGGGTGCACATACCCAAGGTGCAGCGCCGCGTGGTTGAGGTTCAGGCGCTTCCAACCCTCGTGGCTGAACCGTCCGAACATCGGGCTCGGCCTGGTGGGGGCGGACTTCTCCAGCCGGTCCAGCGCCGCCCGCATTCGGCGCAGCCCCTCCGCGAACTCGAGGTTCTCGCCGCCGTAGGTCCCCGCCGGCGCGCCGTAGATCCGCACGCCCGGCGGCATGCTCATGCCCGTCACGAACGGCTTCATCAGCCTTCCCATCGCTCGCACCCAAAGCGGCGGGCTCATCGGGTATCCGTCGTATGCGTAGTCGATCCACGCCGCAAGGTGCCCGAGGATCTGCCCGACGCTCCAGTTGCCGGTGGTCTTGAGCGTGCCCGCCGCGTTCGCCGCCTCGAGCCTGGCGAGTTCCTCGCGGAGCTGGGCGATGGTGTCGAATCGCAGCGTGCGCCGCTGGGCCTTCCTGGTGTTGATCATCGTGGGCTTCTCTGCGGCGCGTCCAGCGAGTCGCACGCCGAGGCGACCATACGCAGCGTGTGATCACCGAATTCGACGCCAACGCCCGTTGAGCCGGTATACACGCCAGCGGGGCGGAGTGGGGGGGCGGGGGGGTTGAGCTGAAAGGGATCGTCCGATGGCGTGCAACAGCCTTCTTTCGACCTTCGGCGCCGGACTTCTGCCGGTGTGGATCACCAGCGCCGCGTTCGCCGGCGTCCCCAGTCAACCTTCGGAGCCGCCCGCGCCGCTCGCGTGGACCTTTGAAGACCAGGAGGCGGGCACGGCCCCCAAGGGCTGGTTCGTCCCCGAAGCGCTGGCCTCGGCCGGGTACACGGTCAAGGTCGTCGACGACGAGCCTTTCGAGGGCCTGCGCTGCGCGCGGCTCTCCGGCCCGGCCCAACGCCCCGCACAGACCTTCTCCAACATGACCCGCGCCCTCAACGCCACGCCCTACCGCGGCAAGACGGTCCGGTTCCGCGCCGCCGTTCGCACCGAGGCCTTGGGCGACAAGGCCGGCTGCGCACAGATGTGGATGCGCGTCGACCGCCCGGATCGACAGATGGGCTTCTTTGACAACATGGACGGCCGGCGCATCCTCTCCGACAAGTGGCAGACCTACGACATCGTCGGCGTCATCGACGCCGATGCCGAGCGGATCATCTTCGGCGTCATGGAGCTTGGCGGCGGCACGGCCTGGGTCGACTCCGCCTCGCTCGAAATCGTCGATCGGTCCACGCCCTCCACCGACGGCGTGTCGGCTCGGGGCGGCCCCAATTCCCAGCTCCTCCACGGCCCGGGCGTCATCCGCGCCAGCGCCGCCACGTCCGTTCGCCTGCGCGAGGCCGGCGTCCCCGGCGTCGTGACCTTCCCCGTTCCCGGCACGCACCGAAACCAGGTCCCGCTCACCTTCAGCGTCGAATCCACCCCCGCGGGCGCGATCAAGAGTTGGCGGTGGCGTCAGCGGGACGACGGCCTCAACTGGCTCTGCGAGGTCACCGTCGAGCCCCCGGCCGAGGGCGCCACCATCCGCTGGCTCTCCGACGTCCTCGTCATGGACACGCCCAACATCGCGCTGCCCAGGGCCGACAAGCCCGAAGCCCCCGCGAGCGCCGGCGCCTGGCTCCGCAGCACCCGTTGCGTGCAGTCAGCGGATCCGAAGATCGCTGAGCAGGCACGCACGCTCGCCGAGGGAACCAGCGACGTCGGGGCCTACGTCCAGCGCGTCCTCGACTTCACGTCGTCCAACCGCGGGCAGGACCCCAGCGCCGCCTTCACCACCCTCGACGCCAGCCTCGCCCTCGCCTGCGGCGGCTCCTGCACGAGTCGCGCGAACCTGGCCGCGGCCCTCCTGCGGGCCCACGGCATCCCGGCCCGCACGCTCGCACACCTGCCGACGTGGGCCCCGATGCTCTACGAGCACTGGCTTGTCGAGTACTGGCACCCCGGCGCCGGCTGGGTGTGGATCGAGCCCACGATGGGGCTGATGCAGCCCAAGGACTGGTCGCTCGTCGTCATCAACGTCGCCAACCCCGACGACGAGGACCTCTCGTTCGACTCGGTGATCTCGCACAGCGGCGTCGCCCTCGGCGCGCCGCACCTCGCGGTGCACAAGCACTCGCCGGAGCTGCTCCGCGTCTTTCTCAAGGAAGCCGAGAACGAGGGCAACTACGCCCGCGGCGTGCTCGAGCTGGGCTCGCTCGACGAAGCGCGTCTCAAGTCGCTCCGCGACCGCGCGATGG
Organism: uncultured Phycisphaeraceae bacterium; assembly: GCA_964564695.1. Taxonomy (GTDB): domain Bacteria; phylum Planctomycetota; class Phycisphaerae; order Phycisphaerales; family UBA1924; genus CAZMCC01. Next base: position 16,298 of record CAZMCC010000084.1, read on the forward strand.
AGCGGTACGGCGCCTTCACGGCGCGAGCCAAAGCAGGGATCACCCCCGGCGACGAGGACGCGGGCGACCCGGTGCCCAAGGCCCTCGAGGCCTGCGACGACGAGGCGCTCAGCGCGGCACTGTCGGGCAATTGATCAGGGACGCCGGACCTGAGGCTTTGCGAAGGTCCGGGTTGCTTTCTGAACTGCGTGAATGGCTCGACCAGACCCGGACCTTCGCCGAGCCTCAGGTCCGGCGTCCCGGGTGTAAGAAAAACCCCCGACTTTCGCCGGGGGTCTTGTTTGATGTCACTCGATGCCTTGCTGCCTTGCTGCCTTGCTGCCTTGCTGCCTTGATGCCTTGATGCCTTGATGCCTTGATGCCTTGATGCTTGATGCTTGATGCCTTCTTCCGGCATCACTTCATCTTCTCAGCCTTCTTCCGGGCGTCGTCCAGCGTACCGACGTACATGAACGCGCCCTCGGGCAGGTCGTCGCCCTCGCCGTTGCACAGACGCTCGAAGCTCGAGATCGTCTCGGTCAGCGGCGTCGTGACGCCCGGGAAGCCGGTGAAGACTTCCGCGACGTAGAACGGCTGGCTGAGGAAGTGCTCGATCTTGCGGGCGCGGCTCACGGGCAGCTTGTCCTCGGGCGAGAATTCGTCGACGCCCAGGAAGGCGATGAGGTCCTGGAGGTCCTTGTACCGCTGGAGGATCGACTGCACGCGCCGGGACACGCCGTAGTGCTTCGCACCCAGGATGTCCTCGGAGAGGATGCGGCTGGTCGACGCGAGCGGATCGACGGCGGGGTAGATCCCCTTCTCGGCGATGCCGCGGCTGAGCA
>CAZMCC010000085.1:0-16946 GCA_964564695.1 uncultured Phycisphaeraceae bacterium
GACCCCGCGCCGTTCCCGCCCTCGTCGCCGGCCTCCTCGCCCGCCATCGCGCGCCGCGCCGGCGCGACGGGCGCCCCGCCCGGGCCGGCCCCGTTGTAGATGACCGGCTGGTGGTTGATCACCGTGCCCCCGCCGCCGCGCTTGATGGTGACGGTTTCCTGCTGATCCTTGAGGTCGAGCTCGCTGAGCTCGTTCTCAACCATCAGGCGCACGAGTTCTTTGAGCTTGCGGATGTCGATCATCGTGAGGCCCACTCCAGGGACTTGGGGAGAGTGTTCAGCCGCTTCGCCCCCGTCGGCGTGACGACGTAGTCGTCTTCGATCCGGACCCCGCCGATGCCGGGAAGGTAGATCCCCGGCTCGACCGTCACCACCATCCCCACCTTGAGCGTCGTCGGCGCGAGCATGTGCGTCAAGCGCGGCTCCTCGTGCCCGTCGAGCCCCAGGCCGTGCCCGAGCCCGTGCCCGAACTGAGGGCCGTACCCGGCCCGCTCGATGATGCCCCGCGCCACCGCGTCGATCTCGTTGGTCAGCTTGCCCGGCGCCAGCGCGGCCGCGCTCGCCTCCTGCGCCTCGAGCACGATCCGGTAGATCTCACGGATCTTCGCCGGCCACTTGCCCAGCGAAACCACGCGCGTCATGTCCGAGTGGTACCCGCGGTACACCGCGCCCCAGTCGATGAGCACCGTCTTGTTCGCCGCGAGCTTCGTCGGCCCGGGCCGATAGTGCGGCAGCGACCCGTGGGCCCCCGCCGCGATGATCGATTGGAACCCAACCTCGCTCGACCCGCGAGCCTTCATCGCCGCCTCGAGCCGCCCCGCCACCTCCAGCTCGCTCATCCCCGGCGCGATGGTCCCAAGAATCTCCTCGAGCGCCTTCTCCTGGATCCGGACCGCCTTGGTGATCAGCTCGATCTCCGCGTCGTCCTTGATCGCCCGCAGCCCGCTCACCAGCCCTGCCGTCTCCATCACGCCGGCCCCACCCCCACCACCACCCAGCTTCTCGACCAGCGCCGCCTTCAGCACCAGCGTCAGATGTTCCCCCTGCACCGCCAGATTGCCCGCGCGGATCCCCGCCTCCCGCACCACCCGCGCCACGGCGTCCAGGATCGGCCCCGTGCGGATCACGACGTCCGCCAGTGCCTTCACCGGCTCCAGTTCCTCCTCGAACCGGAAATCGCTGATGACGATCGGCCGCACCCGTGCCGACGCCGGCACGAGCATGTAGCTGTCGCCGTTGAGGAACCCGGTGAGATACCCGACGTCCTTGGGGTTCGTCACCAGCATCGCCGCGCCGCCGGCCCGGGCGATGCTCTCGCGCAGCCGCGCCACCCGCGACGCGTGCACGGTCTCCGAGGGCGACGACGCCGCGTCGCCGGAGGGCGCCTTCGAGGGCTTGATCGAGCTGGAGCGCCCGCGGGCTCGGGCGACGGCCGGTGTCATAGAGGCGGGATGATACCGCGCGGATCGTCTCGGATGCGAATCGGCGAGAGCGTTCGCGAGCGCGAACATGTCTCTGACAAACGCGCCCGAGCGCCCGAGCCTGTCACCGTCGCGAATACTCTCACGCATGCCCGCGCCGCGCGATCGAGACCGCACCCCAGGCCCCGCGCTGTGCGCGCTGGGCCTGGTCGGCGTCGTCGCGCTGTGCGTGCTCGTGCCCTTGCTCGCCGCCGCCATCGCAAGCCTCACGGGCGAGGCGCCCGCCATCGAGACCGCCGCCGCGCCGACCACCGCCCCGGTCGAGGCCTCGTTGCTCATCGCCCTTGGACGCACGATCGTCGTCGCCGGCGCGATCGCCCTGTTCGCGACGCTCCTGGCCATTCCCGGCGCCTGGGTCATCCGTGAGGGCTCCCCCGGCGGCGCACGCCGCGCCGCCCTCTGCGTCGGCGTGCTCATGCTGCCCAACTACCTCGCGTACGCGGGCCTCAACCTCCTTCGCGCGCCGATGACCCCGCTCGCCGACTGGCTCGCCGACCAGCCGCCCTCGCTCCAGGTCTTCACCGGGCACGTCATCGCCGTCGTCGGCCTCGCGCTCTGGGCCTGGCCCGCGGCAGCGATCGTCCTGAGTCTCTCGCTCCGCCGCCTCGCCCAGGATCAGCTCGACGCGCTCGCCCTCTCCGGGGCCGGCGTCGCGTCCCGCTGGGGCGTGCTCGTGCGGGCGATGGTTCCCGGCCTCGCCGCCGCGTTCGGCGTCGTGTTCCTCTTGATGATCGGCTCCCCGGTCCCGCTCCACGTCGCCCAGCTCGACACCTACGCCGTCACCCTCTGGCGCCGCCTCAACCAGACCGGCGACCCGCTCGCCGCGTGGACGGCCGCGTGGCCGATGATCCTGCTCGCCGGCACGCTCGCGTTCTTTTTCACTCGTGCCCTCTCGCGCCGCCTCGTCGCAGACTCCGACCCCACGCCCCCGGCCCGCGCCGCCGCACCCTCGCGCCCGGCCCGCGTCGCGCTCGGGGTCGTGCTCGCGCTCTCGCTGGCGCTCCCCCTCGCCCTGCACGCCCTCGCCACGGCCCCTCCGGGCAAGCCCTTCTCCCTCCACGCCCTCACGCACACCACCGTCATGTTCTGGCGCGAGTCCACCGACGCCCTCCGCGCCAGCACGATCACCGGCGCCCTGTGCGCCCTGGCGTTCATCGCCATCACGTTCGCCACGTGGGCGTGCCTGTCGTGCACGCCGCGCCGCCGCCCGTCGCTCGTGCGCACGCTTGCGCTCGTGGGCGTGGGGATTCTCCTCGCCGCGGCCATCACCCCCGGCGCGATCCTCGGCTCGATGGCCGCCGGCGCGTGGACCGTCATCGGGCCGCTGCGGGCCCTCGCCGATACGCCGCTCCCCGTCGTGTGCGTCCACACCGCCCGCTTCGGCGCCATCGCCGCGCTTTTGGGCGTGTGGGCCGCCGCCCTCGAGCCCGCAGTGCTCCGCGACCAGCGCGAGCTCGACGGCCCATCGTCCCTCTCCACCTTCTTCCGCGCCTGCGTGCGCGCCAACTGGCCCGCCGCAATCGCCTCCGGCCTCGCCGGCTTCGTCCTCAGCCTGCACGAGATCGAATCCACGGTCTTCGTCCAACCTCCGGGGTCGGGCAACCTCGCCCAGAAACTCCTTGACGCCCTGCACTACTCCCGCGACGACCGCCTCGGCGCCGCGACGATCTCCCTCGTGGTGGTTTCCCTCACGCTCGCGTACATCGCCGCGTGGCTCCTCACGCGCCCCCGGCGCGACGGGCAGGTGGCCCCATGACCACCTCCCCCCACACCCCCGACCCCTCCCTCGTCCGCTCCTGGCTCGCCGCGGCCAACGACCCCGCCACCGCCGCCGCCCTCGAAGCGATCTATACCCACGCCTCCGCCGAGATCTCCCGGCGCGGCCCGACGTGCTGGACATCCGGCAAGTGCTGCAACTTTACCGCCTACGGCCACCGCCTCTACACCACCGCCCTCGAAGCCGCGTACACGCTGACCAGGCTCCCTCCCTCTCCCTTGTCGGGCTCTGGCGATAAGGGAGAGGGGGGGGGTGAGGGCTCGACTCCGATTTCCTCCTCCAACCCTCCGCAGCCAAGTGCGCCGCCGCGCGCTGTTGCTCCGAGACCGCCCCTCCTTCCTCTTCTTACCCCCGCCCAGTCCCAGGACGCCTGCCCCTTCCAGGTCGACAAGCTCTGCACCGTCCACGCCATCCGCCCGATGGGCTGCCGCGTCTACTTCTGCGACAAGACGGCCCAGCACTGGCAGCACGACCTCTCCGAGGAGCTCCTCGCCGAGATCCGCGTCCTGCACGACTCGAGCGCCATCGAGTACCGCTACGCCGAGTGGCGCTGGCTGCTCGACGTCTTCACGCCGTACATTCCCACGCGATGAGCGCCCCCGGCGAGCAACACGACGTCATCCTCGCGATCGAGTGCTCGAACCCGAGCGCCGCGCCCACCGAGCGCGGCCGCCCCGCGAGCGTGTGCATCGCGCGTTCCGTCCGAACGGGCGCCGACGTTTTCACGTTGATTGTGGCTACCGAGACTGTGGCATCATCCGCAAGCGGCGGTCGCGGCGGTCACGACGACGACCTCGTTCCGGCGATCGAGCGTGCATGCCGCAAGGGCAAGATTTCGCAGCGCGACCTGACCATCGTGGCGGTGAGCATCGGTCCCGGCGGCTACACGTCGCTCCGCATCGCGATCGCCGCCGCGAAGATGATCGCGATGGCGACCGGCGCGAGGCTCATCGGCGTTCCGACGGCCCTCGTCGCGGCACGCTCATCGCTCGACGGTCGTACCCCGCCCAGCTCAATTCTGGTCACGCTGGCGAGCAAGAACGACACCGCGAGTCTGACGCTCATCCGCGCCACGTCCACGCCGCGATCGGTCAGTTTCTCGATCGTGTCGAGCGCCGTCGTGACGCCGGACGCGGTGCCCGAGCCGCTCGCGCGCCTGGGTGAGGACGAGTCGACGCCCGTTGTCATCGCCGACCAGTTCCTCCCGCAGACGATCGCGGCGGCCGCGGAGCGCCGCGGCTATCGGCGCATCCCGCTCGCCCTCAACGCCGCCGACCTCGCTGCGTGCGCGACCTGCGACAACCTCCCGTTCTCGGACCCCCGCACCCTCGCCCCCATCTACGCCCGCGAGCCCGATGCCGTCACGCTCTGGCGGGCCCGTCATTCGCAGTCCCCCTCAATCCCCCCGACCCCCCCAAGTGTGTGAATCCGGGGAACCTCCCCGAATTCCCCGGCGTAGCGACAACTGAGCCGCCGCGACTTCTTTGCGGAGGGCTTCGGGCCGCCGGGACCTTCCAGCGACCCTGACAAGAGGCAGAGGCAGAGGCCAACGTTCACCGAGCGATCCCGTACCGACGGCCGCCCACGCCGCTGGTGTCGACTGCGCCGGATGCGCTATTGGGGTCATCCCGCGCGATCGCTCTTCCCGGTGAAGTTGGAGAACCCCCGCGCCGATCCTGCGCACACCAGCGATCGACATGCGGGACGCGGCGTGTTTACGGGACGGAGCCCGTTGACGCCGGAGAGACCCGGACTTTGCGGCAAGCGAGGCACCCATGATGGAGCGCACCACGACAGTCGCCGATAAGTGGGCCGGCAAGCGGATCTTCACCACCGGTGAGGCCGCCGAGGTCTGCAAGGTCTCCCAGCAGACCATCATCCGGTGCTTCGACTCCGGCCGGCTCGGCGGCTTCCGCGTCCCCGGGAGCAAGTTCCGGCGGATTCCCCGTGCCGAGCTCATCAAGTTCATGAAGGCCAACGGGATCCCCACCATCGGCCTCGAGGGCGGCTCCAAGCGCATCCTCGTCGTCGACGACGACAAGCCCATCCTCGACATGCTCCAGGAGCTGCTCTCCAAGAACGAGAACTACGAGGTCCGCCTCTGCTCCACCGGCTACGACGCCGGCATGCTCACCGAGGCCTTCCGCCCCCACCTCATCGTCCTGGACTACATGCTCCCCGACATCAACGGCGACGTCGTCTGCCGGCGCCTCCGCGAGCGCGACGAGCTCTCCGACACCAAGGTCCTCTTCGTCTCGGGCGTCGTTTCGGGTCCCGAGCTCGAGCAACTGCGTGCGTCGGGCGCCGACGACGTCCTCCAGAAGCCCTTCGACGTCAGCGTCCTGCTCGCCAAGATCTCCGCCCTGCTCGAAGCCCCCGCTCACCAGGGCTGAACTCTCACCACGCCTCGAGGCACCACCGCTCCATGGCCGACGCGACCGATCAGCCTGTGCCCGGCGCGCTCTGCGGCGCCTCGCCCGACCCGGCCGCCGCACAGCGCACCGAGCTGATCCTGCGCCAGATCGAGGCGCTCCCGACGCTCCCCGCCGTCGCCACGCGCCTGCTCAAGCTCACCGCCGACGACAACGCCGACATGCGTCAAGTGGTCCGGCTCATCGAGTCCGACCCCGCCCTCAGCTCCAAGGTCCTCGCACTCTCGTCCGGCGCGTGGCTCGGCGTCTCGCACCCCGTGTCCACCATCGACCGCGCCGTCGTCATGATGGGCATGCAGACCGTCCGCGCCGCCGTGCTCAGCGTCCAGGTCATGGAATGGTCACGCCAGACCGGCGCCGAACCCGCGAATGCCCGCGCCGCCGCCCGGCGCCGGCGGCGCCAGCGCCCCGAGCTCAGCCCTGAGCACGCCGAGTTCGACCGCGACGGCTTCTGGCGCCACTCGATCGCCGTCGCCGTGTGCGCCGAGCTCTTGTGCTACGAGATCCCCAAGCTCGACGGGCGCCGTCGCCTCCACGAGATCGCCGGCGAGGCCTTCACCGCCGGCCTGCTCCACGACCTGGGCAAGCTCGCCCTCGCCGTCGCGCTCCCCAAGGCGTACGGCCGTCTGTGCGCCCTCGCCTACCAGAGCCAGGGGAACATCGCCGAGATCGAGCGTTCGGTGCTCGGCCTCGACCACCACACCGCCGGCAAGCGCCTCGCCGAGCACTGGGGCCTGCCCCCGGGCATCCGCGACGCGGTGTGGCTGCACGCCCTGCGCCCCGGCTCTCTCCCCTCGACGCTGGGCGAAGACTCCGACCGCCCCGAGAACGTGCGCACCATCGTGGGGATCGTCGCCCTCGCCGACGCGATCTGCCGCTGGCTGCACGTCGGCTGGTCGGGCAACTTCACGCCGCCGCAGATCAGCACGATCTGCGACGACCTTGACGTCGAGCCCGCCCTCATCGAGATCATCGCCCCGCGCATCCACGAAGGCCTCGCCCACCGCTGCAAAGACCTGGGCCTGGGCGACGCCCCGAGCACCGCGCTGCTCCTCGAATCCGTGCTCGCGGCCAACGAGCAGCTCGGGCGCCTCACCACGCTGCTGAGCAAGAAGTCCGCCACGCCTCCCGCGCCCGTTGCGCCCGCGCCCGCATCGTCGGCCCCCGCGTCGCCCCCGCTGCCCTCGCGCTCGGCCAACGTCATCGAAGCCCTCACGTCCTTCCACCGCGCCTTTGGCCGCCCCGGCAGGCCGCCCGCGCCCGAAGACGTCTTCTCCGCCGTCGTCGCCTCCGCCGCCGCCGCGCTGGGCCCCGGCTTCTATGCCGGCGTCTACGAGCTCACGCCCCTGGAAGCCCCCGAACTCAACGGCCCCGGCTGGGTGCTCGTCACCTTCCGACCCGACGGCACGCCCTCGGGCGCCGCCGTCGTGCAGCCCCCCGCCGGCGCCGACAAGTCGCCCCAGCGACTCGCAAACGTCTTCGACGACCGCGCCGCCGCCTCGCCGCTTCCTCCGCCCGTGTTCGCCGGCTGGCTCGCGCCGGTGATCGGGCCCTCGCTGGGCGGCGCGGAGCTGCGCTGCATCCGCCTCGCCGCCGAGCCCGGCCACGCCGCGGTCCTCGTCCACGACCGCGGCCCTGCCGTCAGCCGGTTCCCCGCTGACGAGCTCAACGTGCTCGTCGGCGCCTGGTCCGCCGCGCTCACGACGGCCTGTGCATACGACCGCACGCGCCGCCTCAGCGAGGACCTGGCCAGCACCAACGCCGCCCTCGCCAACGCGCAGAACCGCCTCGCCGAGGCCGAGTCGATGGCCCGCCTGGGCGAGCTCACCGCCGGCGCCGCCCACGAGATGAACAACCCGCTCGCCATCATCAGCGGGCGGGCCCAGCAGATGGTCCCCAAACTCGTCGACCCCGCCCTGCGCACCTCCGCGCAGGCCATCGTCGACGCCTCCAGCCGCCTCAGCGGACTCATCAAGCGCCTCAACCTCATCGCGACCCCGCCGAGGCCCACCATCGAGTCCGTCGGCGTCACCGATCTCCTGGGTCTCGTCGTCCGCGACGCCAAGGAGCGCACCCAGTCCCGCGGCGCCCGCGACCCCGTGGCCCCCGTCTGGCTCACCGTGGGTGAGCCCGTGCCCCCGATCTGGGTCGACCCCGGCCTCGTCCGCCTCGCCCTCGTCGAGCTCGTCGTCAACGCCATGGAGTGCGGCGCCAGCTCGCGCGTCGAGCTGCTCCCCTCGCCCCGCCCCGGCGGCGGGCTGCTCCTGCGCATCAAGGACGACGGCCCGGGCCTCACCCCCCGCGCCCGCGCCCACGCCTTCGACCCGTTCTTCTCGGACAAGCCCGCCGGGCGCCAGTCCGGCCTGGGCCTCCCCACCGCGCGCACGCTCATCGAGCTGCACGCGGGGCACATCCGCCTTGAGAGCCCCGACTCTGGGGGCACCATCGCCATCATCGAGCTCCCCGGCCTCCCCCCGCGCTCGCAGGCCGCCGCGAAGCGCCAGGCCGCGTAATCGAGCGTCCATAAATCGCTGAAAGACTCTCGCCCGCTCGCGCATTCTCGCACGGAGTGTCCGCGCACCCGCCGCGAGTCCGCTCTAGTCGCCATGCGCAAAAGAGTTCTCGCTGCCATCGCGAGTTCTCGTCCGTTCAAGCCGAGATTTCGGACGCCCGATTCACTGCGTGTGATATCTCACGCGTCCTCCGGTAACGCCAGTAGACAGCAAGCTTTGGCGAGCGCGTGCGACGTGTGCAGCCTGGCCCGCGCGCTTGTGGCCGCCTTTGTCTTGCCGCCCGCGCCGACCGCCGGTTTCTTCCCGATGGGTGGAGCACAGCAATGACGCGAGTGCCACCCATGCGACAGATCACCCTTGCGTTGGAATTCGACGGCCTCATCCGCCAGGAACTCGACATCGAGGCCCTGCTCAGGCGGACTCTCGAGTTCGTTCTCGCCCGGTGCGGCGCGACGAATGCGGCCGTCTTCCTCCCCACCACCGCCGGAGACTACTCCCTCGGAGCGTACGTCAACTACGACTGCCCAAAGGACACGGCAGACGTCCTGCTCGACCACCTCGCGAACACCGCCGCCCCGCGGATCGCCGAGCTCCCGAGCCCCCTGCACCTCACCGACCCCCAGGGCGTCGCCCGCACCCTGGGTGACGACGCGGGCTGGCTGGGCGATTCCCACGCCCTGGCCCTGCCCTGCCGGCACGAGGGCGAAACCCTCGCCGCCGTGCTCCTCTTCCGCGATAAGCGGACCCCCTACACCGGCACCACGATCCAGCAGATGCGGACCGTAAGCGACCTCTTCGCGGCCCAGCTCTCCCGGGTCATCCGCATCCACCACCGCCACCTCCCCAAGGACAAGTGGGGGGCCCTAGGCGATCCCGATCACGGGCGCGACGACGACTCCCTCGCCGCATGAGGCCGCCCCACGGGCGGCCGAACTCAGAATTTCTTGTGCGTCGCCCGCTCCGTCGGCCCGCTCAGCCCCAGAATCCGGCGCGCCAGTTCGACGTCCCCCGGGACGGTTACTTTGATATTTGTTCGCTCGCCCTCGACCACCACCACGGGGTGGCCCAGCTTTTCCACAAGCTGGGAGTCGTCGGTGCTGCTCATGTCGGCCTGACCGTACGCGCGGCGTAATACATCGATTTCGAACACCTGAGGCGTCTGCACGGACACCAGGTTTTCGCGATTGACGGTCTCTGCAACGCGGCGCGCCCACCCCCCTGTTTGAGTGCCAAGGATCGCCGCGAGCGGGTCGTCGCCGGCGTCCGCGACCGGCGCGGGGTCCACCCTTTTGACGGTGTCTGACACGGGGAAGCCCGGCACGGCCGCACCGTGCCTGTCGGCGGCGGCCATCACGCGATCGATGAGGTGCTGTGACGCGCACGGGCGCGCGGCATCGTGCACCGCGATGTGCGTAAAGCCCTGTCCGGTCGGCACCTGCGCCAGCGCGTTGCGCACGGTTTCCCAGCGGTGTTCGGCGCCGCCGGCGCACAGGGTGACGCCCAGCAGGGACAGCCGATCGGCGTGGCGCAGCCTGAAGGCCGCCATCGCCTCGGGATCAGCGGGGCCGGCAACGACGATGAGCGCAACATCTGCGCGATTGGAGAACAGCTCAACTGTTCGGTGCAACAGAGGTCTGCCTCCGAGATCCTCGTCGAGCTTGGAGCGATTGGCCGCGATCGGCTCGGTGTTGAAGCGGCGCGAGGCGCCGGCGGCGGGGATGATGATGGCAAGTTTCATATGCAACTATGGTTCAGTTCATTGTTTGTGCACAGACAGCGAAACAGGGGATATACGCCACATGAAGGTTGACATTCTCCGGCCGTTCCAGAATACTTGAACACGGGCCGTCTCCGTGATTCTTACGGCGGCGTCGGGGTGCTCCGAACGGTTCGGGCACGCGGGGGAGCAACAGTGGGATTCCGGCCGGGTCCTCTTTGGACTCGAATTCCGGAATCCGGGTACTACAGGGAACGGTCCCCGTCAGCCCCACGCTCGGGTCGTCACCGACTCGAGCACCAGCGAGGAAAGAACTATGAAGCGGACAGGAATGTGGCTTTTCGCGGCGATGATGACCGCCGGCACGCTGGCACTCAGCGGGATGAGCGGCTGCGCGAACGACTCGGCGAAGCAGGCGAAGAACGACCCGTCGGATTGGAACGATCGGTTCCCCGATCCCGAAACCGTGCGCGTGCGCGACCGTCGTGACGACGTGCCGCCGCCCAAGCCCGCGCCCGCCCCGGTCGCGGCCAAGCCCGCCCCGGCTCCGGCTCCCAAGCCCATGGGCTGCAGCGGGATCATCTACATCCCCACCGGCGATCGCGCCTCCAGCGGCCTGTCGATCGAGAAGTCCTGGCCCTGCGAGATGCAGGCCGGCCAGGAGTTCACCTTTGACATCTGCGCGACGAACATCACCAGCGGCACCTCGCTCAGCGACGTCGTCGTGATCGACGAGTCCCCCGCGGGCCTCAAGATCGTCAAGACCGAGCCCGCGATCACCGCCGGTCAGCAGATGACCTGGAACGTCGGCACCCTCGCCCCGGGCGAGAAGAAGTGCCTCAAGGTGACCGCGGTCGCCATGAACGCCGGCACGCTCACGAACTGCTGGACTGGCCGCTACAGCCTGTCGCAGTGCATCACGATGACCGTGACGAACCCGGCCCTCAAGATCACCAAGACGATGCCCGCCGAGGTCCTCCTCTGCGACAACATCCCGATCACGATCGAGGTCACCAACACCGGCACGGGCGTCGCCCGTGACGTGAAGGTCACCGACAACCTGCCCGCCGGCCTCAAGACCACCTCCGGCCAGCAGCAGGTCACCCTCGACGCCGGCAGCCTCGCCGCCGGCCAGAGCCGCAAGTTCGACATCATTGCCAAGGCCGACAAGACCGGCACCTTCTCCAACAGCGCGACCGCCGCGGCCGCCGGCGGCCTCACCGCCACCACGACCGCCGTCTCCACCAAGGTCAGCCAGCCGGTCCTCACCCTCAAGGCCGAGTGCCCCGGCACGATCCTGATCGGTCGCCAGGCGACCTTCAAGCTCACCGTCGGCAACACCGGCGACGCGACCTGCAACAACACGACCGTGAGCGTCCCGCTCCCGGCCGGCACGCGGTTCGAGTCCGCCACCCAGGGCGGCGCCGCGGGCGCCAACGGCGTGACCTGGAACGCCGGGGCCGTCAAGCCCGGTGAGTCCAAGACCTTTGAGTTCACCGTCCGCTCCATGAGCGGCGCGGGCAACATTGTCATCAACGCCAGCGCCAGCTGCGTGTGCGCCAACCCCGTCACCGCGACCTGCTCCACGCCGGTCCAGGGCTCGCCTGACATCGGCACGCTGCTGACCGACGCCGACGGCGTCGTGCTCGTCGGCGACAACCACACCTACACCTACGAAGTCCAGAACCAGGGTCAGGTCGACCTGACCAACGTCAAGGTCGTCGTCACCCTGCCCGAGGGCCTCGAGTTCGTCTCCAGCACCGCTCCGAAGGCCCCGACGGTCGACGGGCGCAAGCTTATCTTCACCGGCGTCACCGGCGTCCTCAAGCCGGGCGACCGCCCGACGTTCTCGCTCGTCTGCAAGGCCACGACCCCGGGCGAGAAGCTCGTGATCTCCGAGACCACCGCCGACCAGCTCAAGAACGCGGTCCGCGACGACGAGCTCACCAACTTCGTCCCGCGGTAATCGATCGGGCCTGATCGGTTCTCGCTAGACCCCAACGACCCCCCCCGACCCCGCGGCGCTCGAACGCCGCGGGGTCTTTCTTTTTGGATCGTGCACGGCGCTGCGCACTTGGAACGTGCGGCTTGCGTTCCGCGCCCGTGCGCGTCACACTGGCGGGCGTGAGGGTTTGCCCGAAGCGCCGCTGGAAGCGCTTCACCCACGGGCGACCTTCGCAGGGAGCTTCTGCCATGGGACTGCTCAAGGAATTCCGCGAGTTCGCGATGCGCGGCAACGTGATCGACCTCGCCGTCGCCGTGATCATCGGGGCGGCGTTCGGCAAGATCGTCGCGTCGATGGTTGAGGACGTGATCATGCCGATGATCGGCATCGTCTACAAGGCCGACTTCACGAACCTGTTCTACCCGCTCAGCAAGGAAGTGCGTGAAGCGGTCGCCGAGAACTCGAACCTTGGCCTCGAAGCCGCCCGCAAGATCGGCCCCGTGCTCGCCTGGGGCAACTTCGTCACGATCATCATCAACTTCGTGATCGTCGCGTTCTGCATCTTCCTGGTCATCAAGGCGATGAACACGGCCAAGAAGCGCTTCGAGAAGCAGGAAGCCGCCGCCCCGCCGCCGCCCCCCGCGGCCGACGTGGTGCTGCTGACCGAGATCCGCGACCTGCTGAAGCAGGGGCGGTGAGCGGGTTGATCCGAGCCTCCCGCGCGAGCGGGAGGTGTTGGACGTTCGTGCGCACAGGACCTCCCGCTTGCGCGGGACGCTCGGATCAGAGCGTCTTGCTCATGATCGCGCTGGTGTAGTTCGTCTCGGGCCAGTGGTGCGTCTCGACCACGCGGTAGCCGCGCCGCTGGTACATCTCGACCAGCCACGTCGCCGGTTGCGGCGTCGACAACGCCAGCTCCGTCGCTCCGGTCGCGCGGGCCCGCTCCTCGGTCTTCTCGATCAGCACCCCGCCGATCCCGCGCCCCTGCACCTCGGGCTCGACCGCGAGCTGCGAAAAGCTCGCCACGCCGGGTGAGTCAAACCACGGCGTGCCGCCCGTGTGCCCCGCGTCCTTGAACAGGATCGTGCCGACGACCTTGCCCAGATACGTGGCGACGTAGCACTCGCCCCCGGCGATCCGCTTGCGGGTGACTTCCTCGGGCTGGAACCCGGAAAGGGCCCGCAGGCCGCGGTCGACGTGGGTCTTGTACGCGCGGTGGAGCATCGCGGTGACGTGCGCGAGCGAGTCGGCGTCCCCGAGGGGGCGGACGCGGACCTTGGAGGCGAGCTTGGTCGTGGGGGGGGCGGGGTCGGTCACGGGGGGATGGTAAACGTACACCACGTCGCCGAGCAATTGGTTGACACCACGTATAGCCCGATGTATACTCAGTGCGTGTGGAAAGCACTGGCGTGCAGGCCCGGTCGGCGCGCCAGCCAACACGATTTGTACATTCAGGCGGCCTCGTGCGGCAGTCTCAGCTGTCGCGACCGGGCACGAGCGCCTGAAGTGTGTGGTACCGCAATGCGGTGCAGTTGCACGCTTCAGGAGTTCGTGGATGACGGTCAATGACTTCGAGGCCATGGTTGCGCGGGCGGGCTACGAACTTTCCGGACCCTACGGAAAACAAGGCAAGCTCGAACGCCGAATATACATCAGGCGGGCCGGCGGCCCCAAGCTAAACGTACAGGTCAATGACGGCGTCGTGAGTGACTTTGACGCCGCGGTGATTGAGGCATTGCTCGATGAAGAAAGGTACTTCCAAAGCGGCAAAGGTGACGAAGACGACCCGCAGGGCGGATCGGGCTGAGGCGGCGCGCCTTGCGCACCGTTACCGAGTGATGATCTCGGAGCATCCCGAGGGCGGATACTTCGGCCAATCGGTCGAAATGCCCGGCGTGCTCGGCCGTGGTGATACTGAGATCGAATGCCTCAAGGACATGCGCGACGCGCTCACCGAGACGATCCTCGTCACCTACGAAGAAGGCGAGGAGCCGCCGACACCCGCATCCGAAGGCAAGCGGGACGTTCAGTTCAATCTCCGGTTCACGGCGGACGAGCGCATCCGGATCGAGGAGCGGGCTCGTATTGCCGGATTCACGTCGGTTGCTGATTACATTCGGCGTGCGGCGCTTCGGTATACCGGCTGATTTTTCGCGAGCGATCCGGACCTTCGCAAAGCCTCAGGTCCGGCGTCCCGCACGCGAGCGCATCGTCGATGTGGTTCACCCCGCCGCCACGCACAGGAACAGCGCCGCCATCCGCACGCTCAGGCCGTTGGCGACCTGCTGGAGGATCACCGAGCGCGGCCCGTCGGCCACGGCACCCGCGAGCTCGACGCCGCGGTTGATGGGGCCGGGGTGCATGACGATCGCGTGGGCCCGCATGCGGGCGGCGCGTTCGGAGGTGAGGCCGTACATCTGCACGTATTCGCGGATGCTCGGGAACGCGGGGGAGCTCTTGGCGGGCGCGCCCCCCCCACCGGGGGTCTTCGCCTCGTTCGGGTCGACGACGTGGCGCTCGAACTGGATCCGCAGCATGTTCACTGCGTCCACCGTCGGCAGGGCGGCGTCCAGGTCCCACTCCACCCGCACCTTGCCCGGCGCGAGGGCCTCGAGCGAGCGCGGGGCCAGCGTCGGCGGGCCGATGCAGACGACCTCGGCCCCGAGTGCGCTGAGCGCGGCAATATTCGACCGGGCAACCCGCGAGTTCGCGATGTCGCCCACGATCGCCACCCGCAGCCCCGAGAAGTCGAGCGAATCCAGTCGCCCGGTCGCCTCGGCAAGCGTGTAGGCGTCGAGCAGGCCCTGAGTCGGATGCTCGTGGCGCCCGTCGCCGGCGTTAATGACGGCACAGGACACATTCCGGGCGATCAGGGCCGCGGCCCCGGACAGCTTGTGGCGGACGACCAGCGCGTCAACTCCCATCGCCTCGATGTTGTGGGCGGTGTCCTCGATGGTCTCGCCCTTGGAGACGCTCGAGCTCGAGCCCAGGTCGACGACGTCGGCGCTCAAGCGCTGGGCCGCGAGCGTGAAGCTCACGCGCGTGCGGGTCGATTCCTCGAAGAAGAGGTTCGCGACGACCTTGCCCCGCAGGGCGGGAACCTTCTTGATCGAGCGAGTCGAGATGTCGGCGAAGGAACGGGCGGTGCGCAGAGCCGTGCGGATGTGCTCGGGGCTCAGTTCCTGCAGGCCCAGCAGGTGCCGGTGCGACCACCCCCCCGCCCCGGCGGCGGGGTCGGTGCCGTCGCCGCCCTGGTCAACGTCCGGCGTGCCCGGCGGATTCGCCGGCGCGTGGCGCGTCGAGGGCGACGCCGCCGGGCCGGCGGGGCCAGGAGATGCGGCGGTTGCTGGGTTCGGCGTGGAGGTACCGCCGCCCGTCGTGGTCATCGGGGCGGCTCGCTGCGCCTGAGCGGTAGTCATTCAAAGTCCAGTGTAGACCCGCCGCCCCCCGCCGAGCGCGAGCGCCGGGCCTAGGGTCCGCGGCTCCGAGGGAGCAGGGTCGACGCCGAGGCCGGCGCCGGAGACGCGCGTGCACGAGCCCACCTTAACCACACATCCGACGCTGGCGTCCCCCGGGACCGGGCGCAAGCCGGCCGTCCCGTTCGTGCTCGTCACGCTGGTGCTCGACGTGCTGGGATTCGGGCTGCTGATCCCGGTCGCGCCGCAACTGGTCATGAAGGTGACCGGCGGCACGGTGGAGGAGGCCGCGGGCTCGTACGGGTGGCTGATGGCCACGTATGCGGTCATGCAGTTCGTGTTCTCGCCGGTGCTGGGGGCGCTCTCGGACCGCTTCGGGCGTCGCCCGGTAATTCTGCTCTCGCTCCTGGGATCGGGGCTCGACTACTTCGCCCAGGCCTGGGCCCCCACGCTGTGGCTGCTGTTCGTGACGCGGGCGATCAACGGTGTCTCGGGGGCCAGCATGACCGCCGCCTCGGCCTACATCGCCGACGTCACGCCGCCGGAGAAGCGGGCCGGCGCGTTCGGCATGGTCGGGGCCGCGTTCGGGCTGGGCTTTGTGTTCGGTCCGCTGCTGGGCGGGTGGCTGGGGTCGTTCGACGTGCACTACCCGTTCTACGCGGCGGGGGCGATCACGCTGGCGAACTTTGTCTATGGCGCGTTCGTGCTCCCCGAGTCGCTGCCCAAGGACCGTCGGGCCCACATCACGATCGCGCGGATGAACCCGCTCGCGGTGTTCCAGGGAGTGATGAAGCACAAGCTCGTCGCCGGCCTGGGCGTGGCGCTGTTCCTGTTCATGCTCGGCGAGATGATGCTCCGCGCGACGTGGAACCTCTCCGCGGCGTACCGCTTCGGCTGGGGGCCTAAGCAAGTCGGGATATCGCTGGCGGTGGTGGGCATCTGCTCGGCGCTGGTGCAGGGGGGTCTGGCGCGCAAGGTCGTGCCGAAGCTGGGGGAGAAGTTGTCGGTGCTCATCGGGCTGGGGTTCGCGGTGTTCGCGTACCTGGCGTATGGGCTGGCGACGCAGGGCTGGATGATGTACGCGATCGTCGCGGTCGCGTGCCTGGGCGGGATCGCGCCGCCGGCGACCCAGTCGCTCATCACTCGCAGCGTCGGCCCCACCGAGCAGGGGCGCACGCAGGGGGCGATCACCGCGCTGCAGAGCCTCGCGGCCATCATCGGGCCGCCTGTGGGCACCCACGTGTTCGCGCACTACGCCTCCGACGCCGCCCCGGTGAAGATGGGCGGAGCGGCCTTCTTTGTGGCCGCGGGGCTGGCGTTGATGGGGTGGGGCGTCGCCGCATGGGTGCTGAGCCGGCGTCCGTAGAGCGCGGGTGTTCTTCGAGCGCAAAGAACCGGCGGCGAACGACGATCGCGTCGCCCGCCGCCGGGGGGGAAGAAGTGGTGGTGGTCAGTCGCGTGCCCGGCTGGCGCTGCGAGCGCGTGCCGCGGCGGAAGGAAGGGGAAGAGGAAGCGAGCGCGGGGGGCGCGGTGTTGGGGGCGTTGGGGGGGCCCTTGGCGGGGCCCCGCGGGGGCAGGCACGCCATCGGTCGCGCCGAGCCCACACGCCCGCGGACGGGGAAGTGTTCGTAACGGAGGGACACTGGGGCTATCCTGTGATCCTGGT
>CAZMCC010000086.1:0-16812 GCA_964564695.1 uncultured Phycisphaeraceae bacterium
GGCCGGGTTGGGGACGAAGTGGGGGCTGGGGTAGCCCTGGTCGAACTGCATGCCCTCGACGAGCTCGATGTCGGTGGTGAGGCTCTTGCCTTCTTCGACGGTGATGACGCCGTCCTTGCCGACCTTGTCCATCGCCTTGGCGATGATGTCGCCGATCTCGGGGTCGTTGTTGGCGGAGCAGGCGCCGACCTGGGCGATTTCCTTGGAGGAGGAGACGGACTTGGAGAGGGACTTGAGCTCGTCGACGACGGCGGTGACGGCGAGGTCGATGCCGCGCTTCACCTGGGTGGCGTTGGCGCCGGCGGTGATGTTCTTGAGGCCCTCGGCGAAGACGGCCTCGGTGTAGATGGTGGCGGTGGTGGTGCCGTCGCCGGCGTCCTTGGAGGCCTTGGTGGCGACTTCCTTGACCATCTGGGCACCCATGTTTTCGTAGGGGTCTTCGAGCTCGATTTCCTTGGCGACGGTGACGCCGTCCTTGGTGACGGTGGGGGCGCCGAAGGACTTCTCGAGGACGACGACTCGGCCGGCGGGGCCGAGGGTGACCTTGACGGCGGCGGAGAGTTTCTGGACGCCGCGGAGGATTCGTTCGCGGGCGTCGGTGTCGAAGGCGATCTGCTTGGCGGCCATATGTGGGGTTCCTTTCGGGGTGTTTTTTGAAGAGGACTCACCGCAGAGGCGCAGAGGGCGCGGAGGAAGGCATTTGGATCAGGAATTGGATTCCGCTGACTTCCTCTGCGTCCTCTGCGCCTCTGCGGTGAGCATTGTCTTTGTGCGGGGTGGGGTGCGAATGCGTGGGAGGGCGTCAGCCGATTTTGACCCACGCGACTTGTTCGGCGTCGAGAATGAAGACGTGCTTGCCGTCGGTGACTTTGACGAGGTGGTCGGTCTCGTCGGGGATGAGCATGGCGTTGAGGACGTTGGCCTTCTCGGCGTGCGCGAAGTAGATGACGGCGTCGCGCTTGCCGTTGAGTTCGCGGAGGGCGGTGCGGAGTTGGTCGGTGGTCATGACGGGGAGGGGCCAGGGACTAGGGGCTAGGGACCAGGGGGAAGGCGCCGAGCTTCGCTCGCGACGCGATTAGTCGTCGATGATGGCGAGGACTTCGTCCTCGGTCATGACGAGGAGGCCTTCGGTCTGGCCGGGGAGCTTGAGCTCGGTGCCGGCGTAGGACGTGAAGATCACGCGGTCGCCCTTCTTGACGGTGAGGGGGACGAGCTCGCCGGTGTCGGTGTTGATGTTGCCGGTGCCGACGGCCTCGACGATGCCGGTCTTGGGCGTGTCCTTCGCGTTTTCGGGGAGGAAGATGCCGTGCTCGGTCTTGTCCTTCTTCTCGTCGCGACGGACGAGGATCTTGTCGTGAAGGGGACGGACGGCGGGGGTGGCGGCGGCGGACGACTTGGGGGCGTTCTTCGTGGAGGGAGGCATCTTCGAACTCCGGGGGGACAAGAGTGAATGGTGAACAGTGACGTTGAGTGAACAGTGAGTGGTGAACAGTGAACAGATGGAACCAGGAAACTAAGACACTGCGCCCGGCCAGCGGTTCGAGTAGAACTTGGTCAGGCAGCGGTGAAGGACCTGGAGCATGGTTTCGAGATTGGCGGCCGTGCGGTCGACGACGGCGAACGCGTCGCAGCGCAGGGCGGCGGTCATGTGGCGGGTATTGTCGCGGTTGCAGCGCGGGCCCTTGATGACGACGGTCGGGGGCGGGTCGTTGAGGCGGCGGAGCAGCTCGAGCACGCGCGGGCCGGCCTCTTCGAGCGATGCGGCCGGGGTCGAGGCGGAGGGATTGGCCGCGTTGCTTGCGGGCGGGGCGTCGAGGGGAACGCCCAGGTCGACGACGGCGATGTGGATCGGCCAGCGGCGGATGCAGTATTCGGCCTCGCGGGCCGAGCACGCGACGACCGAGCGGACACCCATGGGGTCGAGCAGATGGGGGAGCCGGTCGGCCCAGGAGTCGTGGGCCCAGGGGGCGGCGGTAAGAAGGAGGTTGAGGCGGCCGCCGCGGGCGCCCGGGACGTACTGCGCGCCGAAGTCCATCCCCCCCGGGGGGCCGTGGGAGTCTGTGAGCTCGGGATGACGGCGCAGCATGACCATTCCTGGTTGGGCAGGGGCAAGCGGTGTGCCGGATGGAGGGAGTAGGGTCTGGGAGAAAGGGGCGGCGGCGGGCGGCGAAGTGGGGTTCGGGGGCGGGCTCTGAGGGGGTGGGGGCCGTGGTGGCGGCGTGGCGGGCTGCCCGGGGTTCAGGGTGGGGGTGGGGGGGGTGCCGAAATGGCAGGAGTGGCGATGGGCGGATTCTGACGAGGGCGGCGGCTCAGGACCGTGCCTGACGGCACCGAGGCCCGGATTTCAGGGCGTTCGATACGAGCCGCGAGGGCGAGCGAACGCCGTGTCCCGCGAGCGCCGTGCGTTCCACGCCGAAGGCCTCAGAGAACGCCGCCGGGGCGTGGAGCCGGCATTGTGGGGACACGCCGGAAGGCGCCAAGCAAATCACCCCCCGAGCCGGTATGGAAGCACTCCGTAAGGAATGCCCGTGCGCCCGCTCCCTATCCCCGAGATGCCGCGCACTCGCCACCGCACAAACCACCCCATGCGGGGGATGTGCCGGCGCGCCCCGAAGTTGCCGTTTTACGGTACCCTACCGAGTGATGGCACGGGCTCGCGCCCGACGCAATCTATGTTCGGCCTGGATCGCCCCACACTCGGGAGATTCGCATGAACTGGATCAGCCTCATCATCAGTCTCATCAGCGGTGCGGCAGGCGGCAACATCGCGGGCTCGCTCTTGAAGGACAAGAGCCTGGGAACGCTGGGCAACTCGCTCGCGGGCATTGCCGGTGGGGCGGGGCTCGGCGCGGTGATGCAGCAACTGGGTCTCGGCGGGCCCGCGGCCGCGGGCGCCACCGGCGGCGGGCTCGACATCATGGGCATCCTCGCCAATGTCGTCGGCGGCGGGGCCGGCGGCGGGATCCTGATGGCGATCATCGGGATGCTCAAGGGCGCGAAGAAGTAACTGCGCGAGTTGGCGCGTGGGGACCGGCGGACGGCGGCGGCGTTGTGGTGGCGGGTGCGCGCCGGGTTTGGCCGTGGCTCCCTCATCCGGATTCGGTTTGAAACTCGCGCCTCGTGTCGGAGCAGGAGTGGATTGGGCGACATCGGCCCAAAGCGGCCGATCACAGGCGGGACGCCTGTGCCACTCGGCGATGCGGATCACGACAATCGCTGCAGAGCCCCGGTGATGAGCGCCGGATACTCCGCGATCACCTCGGGTTTCCCCTTGATCGTCACGCACCCGACCTGTTTCCCATCGCGCGGGGCTCGGGGCGTCGGACCATGCGTCGAGGGCGAAGGCCGAGAGGAAGAACGCGGACCGCTCGGAGCGCAGCACGATGGCGGCCGCCCGGCGCCAGCCGTCGGTGCGACGGCGCAGGCACGCGGCGAGGGCCAGCCGGTTGAGTTGGAGGAGGGCGGCGGCGGGGAGGGTGAGCGCGCGGGACATGCGCGAGGGTAATGCGGGAGTGAGAGGGGGGCGGATTGGTGGGACGGAGGATGAAGAGCACTACCGACGCAGAGCCGTCGGTAGTGGCACCCGAGAATGTCGAAGCCAAGAGGGGCACTGCCGACGTACAGAAGGTCGGCAGTGCCCCGGAGGTGTTGCTGGATGTCCTTCTATCGGCTCATGCCCCGATGTCGCCCTCAATTGCGTCGTCGGGAGTTGTGCCGATCGCGGCCCCGATGAGCTGTTTGATGCCGGCGACGGTGCGAGCGTGCCTGGTGTCCCAGTAGTAACCGCTGGTGGGGGAGACCTTGATGACGGTGATGCGCGGGTCTTGTGCGCCGTCGGTGAACCGGGTGCCGGTGGCGGGTTGGCAGAGCTCTTTGATCTTGGCGGGGTCGTGCGAGATGGAGGCGTGCCCGTGCAGGACGAGGAAATCGGAGTTGGGGGAGGCCTGGAAGTAGAGGTTGACGAAAGGGTCGGCCGCGAGCTCGGCGTCTTTGTGTCTGTCCACGGCGCTGAGGAACCACAGGTCGCAGTTGTCGTCGATCTTGCGGATGTTCATCGCCCGGGCGGCGGTCGAATCGCCCGCGGCGCCGGCGGGGCAGAAGAAGCACGTCTGCGCTTCGTCGACCAGTTCCTTGATCAGGTCGACCGCTTGGGAGTGCGGCCGATCGGCGCGATGGAGTTCGGGTTGGTTGCGCTTGATGAAGTCCAAGGGGGGGTACTCGCGTCCGGGCCGGCGTGGGCGGTGGCGGTCTCCGGTGAATGGAGTTTCGGACGCCGGTGTGAAGTTGAGGTAACCGTGGGATGAAAGCAGATTGGTTAGGCGAATGGGCGCGAGCACTCCGGGCACGGCGCCGCCTGCGAGAGGCCGGCACGGCTGTAGCCGCACGCGATGCAGCGGTTGCGTCGGCGGCGGCTTGCGGTGATCACGGCGCGGGGGCCCGACATGGCGAGTGTCCACGCGCCCGCGACCAGACCGCTCCAGACAAGCACGTTGACCGCGAGGCCGAGCGGAAGCGGGAAACATGGGAACAGCTCCGAGCGCCGGCGATAGAGGTGGCGGACAGCGCTGGTCGGGGTGGCGTCGATGCCCGCGACGGGCGAGTGCTCGCGGTGGTAGTCCACGAATCCCTCGAAACAGCGCGACGGCCACCCGGTGCTGAGGCGTTCGATGGAGCACAGTGTGCCCGGATCGTCGGAGACGGAGAGCCCCCGGGCCCAGGCGGGCGCGTCGGCGCGGATCTGCGACGGCGTGATGCCCACGAACACGTCGTCGCACCCGGGCCCGATGAACTTCACGCCCGGGCCGTCGAAGTAGGCGCCGGAGTTGACAAAGCCGCCGACGGCCACGCCCGCGATCTCCCGCTCGACGGGTAGCCACGGGGCATCGAGGGCGCTCACGCCGCCGATGTGCTTGTCGTCGATGGGCCAGAAGCTGGAGGCGGAGAACGCGGCCGGCACGCCGCCGAGGAAGTACATCGGAACCCACGCGCTCGCGAGCGTGAGGGTCGCGCCGGCGGTAACCGACGGGATCGCGATGCGCAGGGCTCGGTTCACCTCGGGGGCACGATAGAGGCCGTTCGGGACGTCCGATAGAGAGAATGTTCGTGAAATGACGGGGCGGGCGTGGCGGGTGATGCGTATGTGGTGTCGGCTAGCATGAATCGAGCCCTGATCGCCGGTGTGCGAGAGTTTCCGGGAGAAGTGCCGTGATGGTGAGAGCGAGATGTGTACAGCGAAGGATGGCGTGGGCGGTGGCGTCGCTGATGCTGACCGCGGCGGGCGCGTCGTCGCAGGGGCTCGAGCCGCCGCCGGGGCCGGTTGCGCCGACGATGAAGCCGCTGACGGACGTCGAGCCGCGGACGGCCGTCAACGCGGTGAATACGCCGGGGGACTCGAAGGGCGTGTTTGTGATCACGCGGCCGGGGTCGTACTACCTGACGGCCGCCGTGGTGGGTGAAGTCGGCAAGTCGGGGATCGAGATCGCCGCGAGCCATGTGACGCTCGACCTGTCGGGGTTCGACCTGCGCGGCGTGGAGAAGGCGGTCGCGGGCGTGCGCGTGCGCGGGGCGCAGACCGACATCCTGGTGCGCAACGGGAGCGCACGGGCGTGGCCGAGCGCCGGCGTCGAGATGATCGAGGCGCTCGTGAGCGTGATCGAGGATGTGCGCTGCGACGCCAACGGCGTCGGCATCCTCGGCAGCGCGAACACGAAGATCCGCCGCTGCATCGCCACGCACAACACCGGCGGCGGGATCCACGCGGGCCGGAGCGCGACGGTCGAGGACTGCATCGCGGCGTTCAACACGGGGCTCGGGTTCTACGTGCTCGAGACGTCCCGTGTGAGCCGCTGTACGTTTGAGAACAACACCACGGACGGCCTCTATCTCGACGGCGCCGGCTGCATCGTCACCGGGTGCATCGGCGTGGGGAACGGGCGCCACGGGATCGCGGTGATCTACGGCGGGGCCATGACGGGCTGCACGATGGACAACAACCAGGGCGACGGCTTCTGGTCGCTGCCGAATACGCCCGCGACGTGGGTCGAGTGCCGTGCGACCGGGAACGCGGGGGACGGGATTGATGCGGGCGACGGCTCGAGCGTGTCGCGGTGCGTGGTGCAGCTCAACGGGGAAGACGGCGTGCGCGTGCGTGACCGGGTGAGTGTGACCGGATGCCATTGCGTCGGGCAGGTGCAGGGCGCCGGGATCCGCGTCACCGGCACGGCGTCGCGCATCGACGGGAACACGGTGCTGGGGAACGCGATCGGCGTGAGCGCGGAGGGCAAGGGGTCGCTGCTCGTGCGCAACAGCGCGTCGGCGAGCGGGACGACGGCGTTCGACATCGCGCCCGGGAACGCGTTCGGGCCGATCGTGAATGTCGTGGGGAGCGGAGACCTGGGGGGCGTGGCGGGGACTGGGCATCCGCTGGCGAATCTGGTGTATTAGCGCGGTGCGGGGAAGTCGCGGGCACGCCGTGACACGGCACCAAGTGACGTTGAACGAGTCAGATCGCGCGCGGGCGACGGCGGCGTGCGGCGAGTGCTGCGCCCAGCGCGAGGACCGTGTCGTCCGCGGGCGACGCCACGGGGTTGGCGGAGATGTCGTCGAAGCCGACGTAGTCGAGGTTCTCGAAGGTCATGCGGACGTTGTCGAAGGGGAGGGTGCTGGTGAAGCCGCGGAAGTCGGGGGCGTAGGAGGTGAGGGGGAAGAAGCCCGAGTCGACGAGGGTCGAGCCGGAGCGGATCTCGAAGCCGAAGCCGCCCTGGGAAGCGAAATCCTGGAAGCCGGTGATGTCGAAGCCGAAGGCGGAGGCGGCGGGGAGGAGGATCTGCGCGGTGTAGTCGCGGGTGGTGAGGTTCTGGAGCCCGAGGGACTGCTGGCCCGAGACCGGGAAGGCGTAGCCCATGTTGCCGGTTTCGAGGTAGGCGGAGAGGTCGCCGACGGGGACGTCGGCCGCGTAGTTGGAGCCGAGGAAGGTGGCGGGGAGCGAGAGCGGGCCGACGGTCTCGTCCTCGAAATCTTCGGTGATGATGGTGCCGGTGGCGGCGGACTGCCAGATGCGCTCCGACGCGGGCGCAACCGCGCTGGTTGCGGAGCGTTGGAGGAGGAAGTAGAAGGCGGAGCCCTCACCCCTCGCCCTCTCCCTTGCGCAAAGCCGCAAGGGAGAGGGGGGCGGTCCGGGGAGTTGGGGGTGGTGGGCGTGGTAGCGGAGTCCAACGCACCGAGGACGCCCGGAGCGGCGACCTCGGTGGCACGATGGAAACTGGTGACTCACGCCGAGGTCTGGCGAAGCGCCCGACCCCGGGCACCCGCAAGTCGCTCACGGCCCATCCAGCATCTTCACATCCAACCCCGGTATCTCCGGCAGCGCCCCCGTCGCGATGCCCTGCAGGTCGCCGTACATCCCCGCCGTCGCCTCGATCACGGCGTCGATCTGGGCCTGGCGCTTGGCCCAGGCCCGCTGCATGAACTTGCGTTCCTTGTCGAGGTCGTCGTTCATGTCGGTGAACTTCTCGACGATCGCCTGGATGCGGTGGCCGAAGCGGGGGCCGGTGAGGTAGCGGTAGACGAGCTCCATCTTCGTCTGCTGGTTGTCGCCGGTCTGGCGGGCGGCGGAGACGTCGATGAGGGCCTGGCGGAGGGCGAGGGCGACGGGGATGGCGCACGCGGGGGAGGTGATCCACACGCCGTCGAGGCAGTCGAAGTGGATGACGCCCTTGGGGAGGGCGGCGGAGACGATGACGGCGATGTCGGCCTTGGCGTTGCGCTGATCGTCGCGGAGCTTGCCGAGCCAGCCCTGGGACCAGTTCTGTGTGCGCTTGGTTTCCCAGAGGATGACGCCGCAGGCGAGGCCGGCGGGTGAGACGACGCGGTGGAGAGTGTCGCCGCCGTGGACGCCCTTGGGGACGGGCTGGATGGTGTCGTTGGGGAAGCGGGTTCGGAGGAGGTGCTCGACCTCGAGCTCGAGGACCTCGCCCTGGAGCTGCTGGCTGCCCTGCTCGGCCTTGCGCTTGAGGTCGTCGACCTGGCGGCGCATGTCGGCGATGATCTTGTCTTTTTCTGCGATGTTGAGGCGGGCGGCGTCGTCGGCCGCGGCGCGGGCGGAGTCGCGGACCTTGGAGAGTTCGGTGTCGAGGCGGCGCTGGAGCTCGGCGTCGGCTTCGCGGAGCTTGTCCTCGAACTCACGCTTGAGTCGGCGTGCCTCGGCCTCGGCCTTGAGGGAGGCTTCGAGCTTGAGCGTGTCGCTCTCGCGGGCCTGCTTGAGCTCCATGAGCTGGGCGTCGCGCTGGGCGAGCTCGGAGTGGACGGAGGCTTTGGCGCGGGCGGCTTCTTCCTTGGCGATGTCGGCGCGCTGGGCCGTGAGGCGCTCGGCCACCTGCTGGGAGATCTGGGTTTCGATGGCAGCGCGTTCGGCGGCGAGGCGCTGACGCTCGGCGGCGGCGGCCTTCTGCTGGCGCTCGAAGTCGGCGAGGCGGGCGTCGAGGGCCGCGGCCTGCTGGGCGTGCTGGGTCTCGAAGTCGCGCCGTGCGCGTTCGACGATGGGACCGGCGAGGGTCTCGTCGAGGGCGATGGGCTGGTGACAGTGGGGGCAGGTGATGTTGGCAGGCATGGTGTTGTTCACGATAGAACGGCGTCTGGCGGACCGGCGGGCGGTCTGAATAGAACGAAGATCGGGCGGGATGCGGGGTGGGTCCACAGCGGTGTGTGGACCTGTGGCGGTTGTGCGGGTGGGGCAAGTGTTGGGTGCGGAAAGTGCCTGTGATACGAATTCCGGATACCGACTGCGCGGGTGCCCCGGGTCGGCCGCTCTGGACAGACCCGGGGGTTGGGCTCCGAACCGCCGACCGACGGCGCTCGGACCACCGCCGGGGTCTGGCGAAGCGCCCGACCCCGGGCACCCTGCAATCACCAATCACCGCCGCGAAGAAGCACCGAGAGCCGCCAAAGCTCGGCACTCGGTGGCACCCAGTCATCAGCCCTTCCCCTTGTCCTTTGATTTCTTCGGCTTCGTCTCGGCCTTGGGCTTCTCCGCCTTCGGCTCCGGCTTCGCCGCCGGTGTCACCGACTTCGCCGGCGCGTCCTTCGCCGCGGTGTCGCCCTTCGCGCCGTCCGCGGGCTTGCCCTCGGCGCTCGCGGCCTTCTCCCCCGACTTGTACGACTCGGTGCGGTAGTCCGTCTGGTAGAACCCCGACCCCTTGAAGATGACCGCCGCCCCGGCGCCGATGAGCCGCTCGAGCGCGTTCTTGCCGCACTTGGGGCACTTCTTCAGCGCGTTGTCCTTCATGGACTGGACCTGCTCGAACTCGTATTTGCAGGCGTTGCAGCGGTATTCGTAGGTTGGCATGGCGAGGTGAACCGAGAGTCGGGATATCGAGGTGGCACAGGCGTCCCGCCTGTGTCGGCCGTTTCGGCCGAGCCGTCTGCACAATACCTCCCGCTCGCGCGGGAGGCTCGGATCAAGGCGCGACAACAACCTTCGCCGGGCGCACCACCCGCTCGCCCAGGATGTACCCCGGCTGGAACGTGCTCACGATGTGCCCCGACTGCACGCCGTCGGCCGCCTGCTGCATGATCGCCTGGTGCTGGCCGGGGTTGAACTCGTCGTTGGGCTCGGGATTGATCACCGCGATGCCGCTCGCCTGCAGCGCCTTGAGCAGCTCGCCCCGGATGACCCTGACGCCGTCCATGACCTGGGCGGCCGACGCCTTCGCGGGATCAAACCCCAGCGCCATGTCGAAATGGTCCATCACCGGCAGGATCGCGTTCAGCACCGAGCTGGCCCCCTGCTGGCGGGCCTCCTTCTCGTTGTTGATCGCGCGGCGCTGGTAGTTCTGAAACTCCGCCAGGGCGCGGAGGTACTTGTCGTTGAACTCGTCGCGCTCCGCGCGCAGCTTGTCGAGCGCCGCCGCCGCGGTATCGGCCGAGCCTTCGGCCGTGGCGTCCATTCCGCCCGAGCAGCCGCAGGAATCGCCGCAGCACTCGTCGGAACCCGCGTCATCGCCCTTGGGGCGCGACGGGTCCGGCTGGCCGGGATCGCTGGATGGGTTGTTCTTTCGTCCGAACATGTCTGGTTATCCCCCGCTGAACGTGTCTTTGATCTTCTTCCAGAACCCGTCGCTCTCGGACAGCACGGCCGATTCCTCCGTCGCCGCATACTCCCGCAGCAGCTTCTCCTGCTGCGGGTTGAGCTTGCGCGGGATCTGGATGCGTGTCACAACAACGAGATCGCCGCGCCGCCCGCTGCGCAGGTCGGGCAGCCCCGCGTCGTGCACGCGGATGAGCGTGCCGTGCTGCGTGGCCCGCGGGATCGTGACCTTGTGCCTGGCGTCGAGCCCGGGCACGTCGACCTCGGCCCCGAGCGTGGCCTGGGCGAACGTGATCGGGTACTCGAGCACGAGGTGGTTCCCCTCGCGCTGCAGGTGCTTGTGCTCCTCGACGCGCACCACCACGTGCAGGTCGCCGCGGATGCCCTGGCCGCCGGGATCGGCCTCCGCCGGCGGCGGCTCACCCTCGCTTCGGACGCGAACGACCTGGCCCTCGCTGATGCCCGCGGGGATCTTCACCGCGATGGTGCGCTTCTTGGAGATCCGCCCCTTGCCGCGGCAGTCCGCGCAGAATTCCTTGACGACCTGCCCCCGCCCCGCGCACGTGGGGCACGTGGTCACCATCCGGAACATCCCGCCCAGCCCCGTCTGCTGCACCTGCCCCCGCCCCGCGCACATCTGGCACGGCACAGGCTTCGTGCCCGGCTTGGCCCCCGACCCGGTGCACGTGCCGCACACGTCCATCCGCGTGAACTCGACCTGCCGCTCGACGCCCTTGAGGACATCGTCGAGCGTGATCTCGACCTCGGTCTCGAGGTCATAGCCGCGGGCCGGCCCGCGCCCGCGTTGCCCCCCCCCACCGCCGCCGCCGCGTCCCCCCCCGCCGAAGATGTCGTTGAACATCGAGAAGATGTCGTCGACGTTCATGCGGCTGAAGTCGGGCCCTGCGGCCCCCTGCCCGCGCACGCCCTCGTGGCCGAGCGTGTCGTAGCGCTTGCGCTTGTCGGCGTCGGAGAGCACCTCGTACGCCTCCGCGGCCTCCTTGAAC
Organism: uncultured Phycisphaeraceae bacterium; assembly: GCA_964564695.1. Lineage (GTDB taxonomy): Bacteria > Planctomycetota > Phycisphaerae > Phycisphaerales > UBA1924 > CAZMCC01. The sequence goes on from CAZMCC010000086.1 coordinate 11,092, forward strand.
TTCACCTCGGCCTCGGCGTCGCCGGGGTTGCGGTCCGGGTGATACTTCATCGCCAGCCGCCGGTACGCGCGCTTGATCTCCTCGCCGTCGGAGGTCTTGGTGACGCTGAGGACTTCGTAGTAGTCGCGTTGGACGGGCATGGTGTTTGGCTTCATTGCGTCGAAACTGCCGGGCCGTTCAGAAATCGAGCCCACGACCTTTCGGGCGTGGGCTCGGGGAGTCGAATACAAGGGCTTAACGAGGCCTCCCTGCCATCGCCGCCATTAGCCCTCTGGCCTTGGAACATGGGCGGCGAAGCCGAAGGGCGTGGGCTCGTTCGGACCCGTTGGCGGAATCGGTTGAAACTCGATGCTGGCGATGTCATCGTCCCGGACGATCACGCCGGCCGCGGCGTCCCTGGGTGAATCGAGGATGAGCACGCTGCCGGGAAACTCCGCGTTGACGTTGAACTGGAGGCCGATGGAGTAGAACTGCCGGCCGGATTTCAGAGTTGTGCTCACAACGAAGGCTTCCGAATCCGCTGAGCCCCGGAATTGGTTGAAGAGAACGACCGCCCCGGATGCGAAGCGCGCCGCGTCATAGGGCCACTGCGCGGAGGGCTGCTCGTTCGTCATGCCGCATCCTTCCTGGTTTTGCCGTCGTTCGGCGCGGGAACGCGGTATTTCGGCCTGATCTGGCCGCCGAACTGCACGAACCCGCCCGGGGCGCGTTCAACGAATCCGTTGCCCTCGAGCTGCGCGTAGACCTCGTCGAGCTGCTGCACCGCACCGGAGTCAAACAGCTTTCCCAGGCTGAAAAGGTCATAGAACGGAGTCGCCGGAGCGCGGCGGTGGTCGTCATACACCTGTTTGGCAAGCCCGGTCAGCTCTTGGTACGTCATGGCACGGCCCTCAGCAACATTCCACCAATTTTAGACCTTTCAGCTCACCGCACCCACAGTCGGCTCGGTCTCGTCCTTCAGCTCGCTGATGAGGACGTCGGTCGTCAGCATCAGGCCCGCGACGCTGGCCGCGTTGATGAGCGCCGTCTTGGCGACGAGGGCGGGGTCGATGATGCCGGCCTTGACGAGGTCCTCGTACTGGCCGGTCGCGGCGTTGAAGCCGTAGCCGGGCTTGGAGTTCTCCTTCACCTTCTCGACGACGAGGTCGCCGTCGAAGCCGGAGTTCTCCGCGATCTGCTTGAGGCAGCTCTCGACGGCGTGCAGGACAATGTCGAAGCCGATCTTCTCGTCGCCCTTGGCCTTCTTCTGGGCCGCGATGATGGCATCCTGCGTGCGGACCAGCGCGACGCCGCCGCCGGGGACATACCCCTCCTTCGCGGCCGCACGCGTCGCGTGCAGCGCGTCGTCGACGCGGTCCTTAACTTCCTTCATCGCGATCTCGGTCGCGCCGCCGACGCTGATGATCGCAACGCCACCGGTGAGCTTCGCGAGCCGCTCCATGAGCTTCTCGCGGTCGTAGTCGCTGGTGCTCTTGTCGTGCTGAGCCTTGATCTGGCTCGCGCGGGTGTCGATGTCCTTTTTCTTGCCGGTGCCCTGGATGATGGTGGTCTCGTCCTTGGTGATGACGACCTTCTTCGCCTTGCCCAGCTCCGAGAGCTGGACGGTGTCGAGCGAGCGACCAAGGTCCTCGGCGAAGAACGTGCCCGAAGTGAGCACGCCGATGTCGCCGAGCATGGCCTTGCGACGGTCGCCGAAGCCCGGGGCCTTGACGGCGCAGACCTTCAGAACGCCGCGGAGGCGGTTGACAACGAGCGCCGCGAGGGCCTCGTTCTCGACTTCCTCGGAGATGATCAGCAGCGGCTGACCCGCCGTCGCCACCTTGTTGAGCAGCGGCAGCAGGTCGGTCAGGTTCGCGATCTTCTTCTCGTTGATGAGGATCAGGCAGTCCTCGAGCACGCACTCGGCCGTCTTCGGGTCGGTCATGAAGTACGGCGAGATATACCCCTTGTCGAACGCCATGCCCTCGACGTAATCCAGGGTCGTGGAGGCCGACTTGCCCTCCTCAACCTCGACGACGCCCTCGGCCCCGACCTTGTCGATCGCCTCGGCGATCAGGGCACCGATGGCGGTGTCGTGGTTCGCCGAGACCGTCGCGATCTTGCGGTAGTCCTCGATGCCCTTGCACTTCACGGCCATCGCATCGATGGCTTCCGCGGCCGCTGTGGCGGCGGCGTTGATGCCCCGCTGCAGCTGCACCGGGTTCGCACCCGCGGCCACGTGCCGCAGGCCCTCGACGAAAATCGCCTCGGCAAGCACGGTCGCGGCGGTCGTGCCGTCGCCGGCCTTGTCGGCCGTCTTCTTGGCGACCTCGTTGACCATCTTCGCGCCCATGGACTGGAAGGGCTCGGGGAGGCTGATCTCCTTGGAGACGCTCACGCCGTCCTTCGTGACCGAGGGGCTGCCATAGGACTTCTGGATGATGACGTTGCGCCCGGTGGGGCCCATCGTCACCTTGACGGCGCGAGCGAGCCGCTGCACGCCCTTCTTCATCTCGAGAAGGGCGGCGTCTTCGAACATCACCTGCTTGGTTGCCATAGTCGTGTCTTTCTCAGGAATTTTCACCGCAGAGGCTTTAGAGGCCGCAGAGTGAAAGGCATGGAACTTGTGTGCGATCCCGATCAACTGCCCCGCCTCAGCGCCCTCTGCGCCTCTGCGGTAGATCCTCTTCTTCTCAGCCCTCGATCACGCCGAGCAGCTCGCTCTCGCGGAGGATGAGGTGCTTGACGCCCTTGATCTCGACTTCGGTGCCGGAGTACTTCCCGTACACCACCGTGTCGCCCTTGCGAACGCTCATCTCGGCCCGCTTGCCGTTGTCGAGGCGCTTGCCGGGGCCCGAGGCGATGACCTGCCCGCGGACGGGCTTCTCTTTCGCGGACTCGGGCAGGTAAATCCCCGAGGCGGTCTTGGATTCGGTCTCGATGGGCTTGACGAGGATGCGGTCTTCGAGGGGCTTGATGGCCATGGTGGCTCTCCGATGTATGCGTGACGACGGGTGTCTACTTGGGTGATTCGGTATGGGGAACCGGGACCGCACGCGCGGCACGGCGACGGGCGAGGATGAACTCCACCGCCACAGGAATACAGGAAACGACAACAATCGCAATGAGCACGGCCTCGAAGTTGTCCTGAACAAACTTCACATTGCCGAATGCGTAGCCCGCGCCGACGCACAGACCGACCCACGCGACCGCGCCGATGACGTTGTAGAAGAAGAACTTCGAGTACGTCATCGCCCCGGCGCCGGCGACGAACGGGATAAAGGTGCGGACGATCGGGACAAACCGGGCGAGGATGATCGCCTTGCCGCCGTAGGTCTCGAAGAACTCGTGCGCCCGGGCAAGATGCCTGCGGTTGAGCATCCGCTCGTACAAGGTGTCGTCCGCCCCGGCCCTGAAGACCTGCGGGCCGAGCCACTTCCCGATGTGGTAGTTCACCGCGTCGCCCAGGATCGCGGCGATGATGAGCACGATCGAGATCAGCCACGGGTTCATCGTCCCGCGGGCCGCGACGGCCCCCACCGCGAACAGGAGCGAATCGCCCGGGAGGAAGGGCATGATGACCAGGCCCGTCTCCACGAAGATGATCGCGAACAGCAGCGCGTAGACCCACAGCCCGTGGTTCAGGACGAAGCCGTCCAGGAACTTCGGGAGGTCGCTCAGGATTTCGCGGAGCTGGTCGAGCATGGGGCGAAAATGGACGAGGGTCAGGCAGACTTGCGCTTGGAAGCACGAGCGTGAGGCTTGCGGGAGGGCATCGCGTGGCGAGCAATGAGCTTGGTGACTTCGCCGACCAGGGCAATCGGCACGACCATGAGCGCGGTGGCGTCGCCGCCAAACGCGGCGTCATCCTCAGCGGCCGCCGCCTCTGGCGACTGGCTGTCGTAGTACGCCGCGACGCGTTTGACCCTGGCGGCGTCCCAACCCTTGGGATATATGTTCGGATCACTGTGCTTTGCCATGATCATTGACCTTTCTTCCGCCGGCGCCGCCGGTATGCCGAGAGAGCCTTACCTCGAAGGTCGTACGCGGTGATCAGAAACACGCTGTCACCGCCAGGATCGGGAACGTAGATGAGTTTGAGTATGCGACCGACCGATGTGTGCCCGATGGCGACGCGCGAATCTTCTCGACCGCCTCGATCCTCGGTTCTCCTCGCAAACGCTTCCGCCGTTTCCTGTTCTGAGACGCTGTGACTCCAAACATGCGGTCGGCCGTCGGCATCGCGGTGAAAGCGGATGAACATTGGCGCTATCCGGCCTTTCCAAACGGCACCTCCACGATCTCCTCGGTGATCGGCGGCGGTATCGGATCACCGTGCGCCTCAAGGTTGGCAAGATAAAGCTCGATGGCTTCGGCGATGTTCTTGAGCGCGTCCCGTCGAGTGTCGCCTTGACTGTGGCAACCAGGAAGAACGGGCACGCTGATGCAGTGCTTGCCGTCTTCATCGATTTCGATGTGGACGCGGTACTTCATTTGGTCACCCATTTGACAAGCCGGGCAGATCCCAGTGCACGCTGAATCTCCTCCTTGACGTCTTCAGGCACGGGGTCACCGCGATCGCCCTGAAACGCCTTCCGCCAACTGTCACTGACGCGAAATCGTCGCTTGCACAGCGGAGTCCGATTGAGCTCAGCAGTGCCCCCAAAGTGTGCAGGGCGTCCGATTTCAAACCAAGCGTCAGCCACTCCGTCAAGTGACGTGAGAGCAGAACTAGCGAACTCACTGCCAAGGACGAAGAGAGTCAGATCGTCCGCAAGCTCATCGCTTACTCCAGTGAGATGCACGCTCAGTTGAAGAAGTGTGGCAGTCGACATGGCTTAGAACCCCATCCCGCCCATGCCGCCCATGCCACCCATGCCGCCCATCCCACCCATGCCCGGCATGCCGCCGCCACCACCGTGGCCGTGGCCATGATCGTGGTCGTCCTTCTTCTCCGGCTTGCTCGTGATGATGCAGTTGGTGGTCAGCAGCATGCTCGCGACGCTCGCGGCGTTCTGCAGCGCACAGCGATCAACCTTCGCGGGCGTCAGCACGCCCATCTTCATGAGGTCGCCGTACTCGAGCGTCAGGGCGTTGAAGCCAAACGAACCCGTGCCCTCGCCGACCTTCGCGACGACGACCGAGCCCTTCTCGCCCGCGTTGTCCGCGATGGTCTGCGTGGGAACGCTCAGGGCCTTGTACACCACGTCGATACCGGCCGCGAAGTCGTAGGCGAACTGCCCCACGTCCTCGGAGCTCTGCTCGTCGCCCTTGCCGGGCTTGCCGTAGACGTTCTTGTATTCCTTGAGGGCCGCGACCGCGCTGCGGGCCCGGACGAAGCTGACGCCGCCGCCGGGAACAACGCCCTCGGCGACCGCCGCACGTGTGGCGTGCAGGGCATCTTCGACGCGGGCCTTCTTCTCCTTCAGCTCGGCCTCGGAGGCCGCACCCACGTTGATCTGGGCCACGCCGCCGGCGAGCTTCGCGAGACGCTCCTGGAGCTTCTCGCGGTCGTAATCGCTGGTGGTGCTCTCGATCTCCTGGCGGATCTGCTGGATGCGGGCCTGGATTTCCTTGCCCTCGCCCGCGCCCTCGATCACCGTCGTGTTGTCCGCGTCGACCTCGATCTTCTTCGCCATCCCCAGGTGCCCCAGCTCGATGTCGTCCAATTCAGTCCCCAGGTCCTTCATCACGGCCGTCGCCCCCGTCAGCGTCGCCAGATCCTGCAGCATCGCCTTGCGA
>CAZMCC010000087.1:0-16513 GCA_964564695.1 uncultured Phycisphaeraceae bacterium
CGACGAAATGACCGGCTATCTGCTGCAGGTCGTTGCGGTGTTGTTGTTCGCCGTGGCCTGGCGGTTCTCGGTGGGCCGGGGTCCGCTGGAAGCCTTCGTCACCACTGCCGCGACCCGGGCCCGGGACGCCGCCCGACGGTCGATCGCCGCGCGGCAGGCAGCAAAAGGACAGGCGCTCCGCCAGCAGGCGGCTGATGGGTCGACACCCACCGGCGTCGCGGGTGGGCCGGAGGGCGGGCGGCATCGCCCGGCGACCGGCCCAATGGCGCGTGCAGGCGCGGCAGGAAGACATCGCATCGCGGGCATCGATCTCACGCGTGGCCTTGCCCTGCTGGGCATGATCGCCGTGCACGCGTTGTTCCCGTACGACGAACTCGACAACCCCAACTGGGTCAACGATGTGGCGACCGGGCGTGCGGCGGCCCGGTACTTGCTTTTAAAGGCCGAGGGGCCCGGGCCCGGAACCTTAAAGGACCGCCGGCTCGGCGACTTCGACCCCCATCTCGTGCTTGAAGGCATCGCGATCGGCTGCTACGCCTGTCGCATCCAGACGGCGTACTTCTACATCCGCGGCGAATACCACCACCAGGCCCGGGTGATGGAGAACGCCATGAAGGAGGCGTACGCCGCGGGCATCTTCGGAAAGCAGGGCCTCTTCAACGGCGCCAAGACCCTCAACCCGTTCAACAACGGCGCCTGGGGCGTCGACTGCTACCTGCACCGCGGCGCCGGCGCGTACATCTGCGGCGAGGAGACCGGCCTGCTCGAGAGCCTCGAGGGCAAGCGCGGCTGGCCCCGCAACAAGCCGCCGTTCCCCGCCATCAAGGGCCTCTTCGGTCGCCCCACGATCATCAACAACGTCGAGACCCTCGCCCACCTGCCGAGCATCATCGACAAGGGCAGCACGTGGTTCGGCACCATGGGCTGCAACTCGAGCTTCCAGGGCGCCCCGCCGAGCTGGGGCACCAAGCTCATGGGCGTCAGCGGCCACGTCAACAAGCCCGGCGTCTTCGAGTTCGACCTCGGCATCAAGCTCAAGGACCTCGTCGAGCAGTACTGCGGCGGCATGCGCCACGGCAAGAAGTACAAGGGCGCCATCCCCGGCGGCGTGAGCATGGGCATCCTCGGCCCCGACCAGTTCGAGGCCGAGCTCGACTTCGACATCGGCCGCAAGTACAACGTGCTGGGCCTCGGCACCGCCTGTCCCACGGTCTTCGACGAAGACACCGACATGGTCGCGGTCGCCCGCAACATCGCCCGCTTCTTCAAGCACGAGTCCTGCGGCAAGTGCACCCCGTGCCGCGAGGGTAGCGGCTGGCTTTACCAGCTCATGACCCGCATCGAAGAGGGCGGCGGGCGCACCAAGGACCTCGACCTCGCCCTCGAGATCGCCACCAGCATGGGCGCGATGCCCGGCACCACGATCTGCGGCCTCGCCGACGGCAACAACTGGGCCGTGCGGACGATCATGAACAAGTACTGGGGCGAGTTCGAGGCCCGCGTCAAGCCGACGTTCGTGAAGATCGGACTGCCGGTGGGGGCGGCTGGCTGAAGCTCCTGCACACGAAGCATTCTCGCCCACTCTGGATCTCAAGCACAATCAGGCGCGAAGCAGCTTCGTCAGTTCATCAGACCAGTCGGCCCCGTTCGGCCCGCGCTCGTCGATGACCTGAAAGCGGAAAACGTGGTCCTTGAACGGCTCACCGAGCTGCTGCCAAGTCACCTGCTCACCCGCCCGCTCGAAATAGCTGGCGATCTCACGCTTGTACGCCGTGTCGGCGTTCCCCTCAAGGTGTTCGCCTTTCGACTCGATCACCATCACCCTGTGGAACGGTCGTCCGTTGTGGCTGCCCTGGACGACGAAGTCCGGGTAGACCTTCGCTCGTCGGTACCCCTGAATCAGGAAACTGCCCTCTCCCACCTTGTTTCGATACCACCAGAGCACCTGCGAATCACGGTCCAGTACCAGCGCAACCTGCCGTTCAAGGTTGTTCATACCGGCGCGCTCGACGAAGTCGAACAGGCTGCGCTGGACGTCGTCTCCGTTGTCGTACTCAAGCCGCTCGAGCTTCTCCCCGCCGCGGCTCTCGATCCTGATCTCGGGCGGGATTTCGAAGCGGCACTCCTCGCAGTGCAGGTAGAAAAGAATGGCCCCCTTGTCGAACAGTGCACCGAAGGCTTCCTTCGTGGCCTCATCGACCTCATCCTGAACGAAGTCGGCGACCTTCTTCCTGATTTCGGTCTTCACCAGCGCAAACCGCCCGCGCAGGGTGAGGTGAGCGCCGATCAACCGCTCATACACACGGTCCACCACCAAGCGAAGCTGCTTCTGGCTGAAATGCGGGAAGTCCAGGTTCGCGGCCATCCACGCCCGCACGCTTTCGTCCGACTCCCACAGATCGACCTTCGTGTCCGCGACCTCCTTCGCGTCCGCCCCCAGCGTCACCTTGAACAGCCGGTCGCGCTGCTCCTTCAGAATCGCCGTGATATCCCAGTCGATTCCGGCGTACGCGAACTTCGACACGTCCACGCGGCTCAGCAGGTGCCGGAAATAATCCAGCGGCTCATACCCCTCCCCATCCTTCACGCAGAATCGCGGGAGGTAGATCTTGCCCTCGAACGGGCTGGTGTACATCGACCCAATCCCGCCCCGCCAGCGCGTCACGCGCGCGGGAAGTTCGGCCCCCGCCCCCGTCTCGGCGCGGACCATGCTCTGCGCCTCCCCCTCATACCCCTCGTGCTCCAAGGCCGTCTTTACCTGCTTGAGCACCTCCGTCGGCCTGGTGTGCAGGCAATAGGCGTACGACTGGTTCAGTTCCCCGTAGGCCGCCGCGACGCGCTTCTGGAACGGTTGGCGCAGCACCCGCCCGACGAGCTGCGTCATCGCCCGCCCGCTCCCCGTGTTGTCGAGGCTCACGAGGATGTACGCGAACGGGCAGTCCCACCCCTCCTGCAGTGCGCTCTTGGTGATGATCCACTCAACCGCGCACCCCTCGTCCATCAGGTCGAGCCCCTCGATGTCGTCCTTGCTCGACGACTTGATCGCGATCGCCTTCTCCGGCACGTCCAGCTTGTGCAGCAGGTGCTCCTTCACGTCGTCCGCGTGAATGATGCCCGGCCCCTTCTGGTCCTTGCCCGTCCTCTGCACCTGCACCAGCACGATCGGCCGGATGAGCGGCTCGCCCGTCTCGCTCGCGTGCTTCTCCGCCGCCTTCGCGAGCGCGAGTCGTTTATCCCTCGCCTCGGTCACGACGTCCTGCCACTTCTTCTTCCCGCTCGTCTTCACATTGAGGGGGAGCTTGATCATCTCCTCATCGAGCAGCTCCGCCCCCGTGACACGGCTGATGATGTTCGTGCCCTGCGCGGGCGTCGCCGACAGCTCGACCACGATCGCGGCGTTGAATCCCTCGATCGTCGAGCGGGCAAGTTCGCTTACCGCCTTGTGACCCTCGTCGAGGATCACGGGCGGCCTGCACAGGCGCACCAGATTCCCGATCGACGTCTTGACCAGGTGCCGCCCCGCCTTGTCGTCGTCCTCGACCATGTCCAGATTCGGCACGCCCACCTTGAGCGCCTTGTGCCCGCGTGCGTCGTCCTCCGGCGGGAAGTGATCCACGATGTTCCCGCCCGAGTCGCGGAAGAACTTCAGCTGCTCCTTCGTCTCCCGGTTCGTGCTCGCCAGTTGCAGCACGAGGATGTTCAGGCAATCCTTCAGACGCGCCGGAGACAGCCGGGGGATTTCGTCCTTCTCCCATACCTCGACCCGCCGGCTCGCGGCGTGTTCCAGCATGATCCGGTACATGTCCGTCCGGTCGCGAAGTCGCCGCAGCGTGTCCGCGTAGATCTGGCTCGACGGCACCACCCACAGCGCGAGCCCCGCGCCCCCGCCCGCCCCGCCCCGGTCGCGCAGAATCGTCCGGTACATCGACCCCAGCGCCTGGGTCGCCAGCAGCGTCTTGCCGCCGCCCGTCGGCACCTTGATGCAGAACGTCGGCAGGTCTTCCCCGAGCCCGTTCTCGCGCGGCTGATACCTGCCCGCCAGCCTCAGTTTCTTCCACGCGTCAAACGACCCGTGCCCCTTGTTGCCGCCGTCCCGCTCATCCGCGAGCGCGCGCAGGTACCGCTCCACCTCGTCCACCACGCGCTTCTGGTAGATCTTCAGGTCCATGTCACTTCAGGTTGAACGGCACCAGCATCGACCGAATCCGCACCCCCGCGTCCCGTTCCGCCTTGCGCAACTCCTCTGGATGCATCCAGATCTTCTCGCAATAGACCACCACCGATTTGGCCTTCTCCTTCTTCAGGATCGCGTCGAGCGTCTTGGTCGAAAGCTCGCGGTCCTCCTTCTTGTTCGGCGTGTACAGCAGGTAGAACGCCTCGCCGCCGCGTGCTTCGGTACGCCCGATGAAGCCTGTCTCAGGCTTCAGCTTCGACAGGTCGATGTCGCGGCTGGTCTCCGTGTAGAAGATGTACTTGGCGAGATCCTCCCACGACGGCGGCTTGTCGCCGAAATCGCGGTACTCGCTGAACAGCGGGTCGCCGACACGGGCGTAGGTGAAGGTGCCGCCGAGGCCGGGCTCCTTCGCCCTTGATGTCTTGCCCTTGGGGCCGCGTTTGGTGTACGTATATCCCTCAATGACACGCCGGACACGCTCCGCGGTTATTTCCTGGCAGATGTTCAGACCGGCCTCTTCAAAGTGCTTCGAGTCATGCTTCTGCTGAACAAGTATGAATCGAAGTGAGACACCGGGCTCCTTGCTGAGCTGAAGTACGGCATCGCCCGTGGTACCGGAGCCAGCAGTCGAATCAAGCACAATGTCGCCGTCCTTATTCGCAAATATGCGAACCAGTTCCTTGACAAGCGCCGAGGGCTTTGGGAACTTGAACTTGGGGTCAGGGTTCATGGGCGGGCCAGCCTTGGCCCGCCCATGGTAGCGATTCGGGAGGTGTTTGCCATACACCCGCCAGCTTTTCAACAGCAATCGCTGCATTTTGTCGAATGACAGCCACATCGTGAATCACTGCCGCCTGATTAGGGGGGACGAGTCGCTTGGCTTCCGCCAACCGGCCTCCCGGCGTTACCATGCCCCTACGCCACGGCTTGCGTGAGACCTGAGGACTTCACACAGGAGCTCAGCCATGCCAGGCCCGGGGTTTCAGCCCTTTGAAGGCGACGGCAAGTGCGCGCCGCACCCCTCGTGGAACCATCTCGACGCATGGCGTGCGTTCCCCGACGAGGACGTCCGCCGGATGCACCGGCGCGAGGTGCCGCTGGCGATCGATCTCAAGACCGACCCGCGCGTGCTGCGCGAGCGGCTGACCATGGGCATCCGGCGCGCCCTCGAGCGCGAGCCGGACTTGCGCTCGCACCACGTCGAGTGGACCTTCTCCGGCGACGCCCAGGAGCCCCGCTCGGGCATGCTCTACAGCGGCATGCGCATGATCTGGGACGGCATGCGCTCGCTGCCCTACTCCAACGAGCAGCTCGCCGCCGCGCTGGGCACGTGGCCGGCGATCTGGATGCTCGGCGTCCACAGCATCAACGACCGCGAACGCGCCGAAGCGGGCGTCGCGTCGCTCCTGGGAGAGTGCATCTACATCGAAATGGGGCGCGGCTCGGCCGCGGGCAACCGGTCGTACGTGGCCGAGGCGACGCTCCGGCGCGCCCTGCGCCCCGATCTCGACTCGGTGCTGGCAGAGGACGAGTTCGACAGCCGCAACGACCTGCGCCGGCTGATGCAGGGCATCTTCTCGCCGTCGCGCCTTTTCGACCACGGCGCCCTGGTCGACGCCTTCGCCCGCGAGATCGTGCCGGCCCAGATGCTGCGATGGGTGCCCAACACGCAAACGAGCGCGTTCTTCTTCTGCCCTGCCGCGGTCGACACATTCGGCCTGCCGTAGCCGCGCGGGCACCCAGAATGTCGGCGAATCCGCGCCAACGCCCGTTCCCCGGGCCCGCGCCTCATACCGATCGGTTTGATCATTGCGAGGTGGCACAGGCGTCCCGCCTGTGATCGGCCGCCTTGGGCCGATGTCCTCTAAACCCGCGCACGCACATTGACGCCTCCAGCGAGCGCGAGCCTTGAGCCGAATCCGTATGGTACAGATTCCCGTTGACGCGTTCGCGAACCGGGCGCCCGGGATCGGGCGCTTCGCCAGACCCCGGCGGTGGTTCGAGCGGCCTCGGTCGGCGATTCGGAGCCAAACCCCGGGTCCACCCGGAGCGGCCGACCCGGGGCACCCGCGCAGTCGGTCTCCGGAATCCGTATTACTTGGCCTTGTCCTTCTTCGGCGGCACGACCACCCACTTGGACTTCCACATCGGGCTCTTGCCCTTGCGCCGGCCGGTGCGGAACTTCACAAGCTTGCGGACCTGACCGTTCTCGAGCGTGCGGATCTTGGACATCGGAGTCTCAACCTCGGACCGAAGGGCGTGGGGGGTGTGCAGGCGGCCCGCCGGTTGACCCGGCGCGGGGGGGAGCAAAGAGAAGGACGGGATTATTGCGGCCCGCCCCGCACGGGGCGACCCAAATCACTCCGGATCCGCCTGCCAGCCGTACGTCAGGTATTCGTGCTTGAACGACCCGTCGTCGAACAGGTCGATCACCGCGTACCCCTCGCGGGTTTCGTGGTGGGCCCCCTTCCACCAGTTGCCGCTCACGGCCCCGTTGCACAGATACGTCGTCCCGCGGAAGTCCACGCGATCAACGCGGTGCAGGTGCCCGCTCAGGCACAGCTTGATGTTGCCGCGTTGGGCGAACAGCTCGCGGAGCTGCGGGCTGTCGACGTGCAGCAGACCGCCCGAGACCTTCCGGTCGTTGGTCTTCTTGTCCGCGTTCCCCAGCACAACCGTCGCCGAGAGGATCGGGATGTGGCTGACGACGAGCACGGGTGTGGTCGTCGGCACCGTGGCGAGGTCGCCCTGGAGCCAGGCGAGTTGGGCCTCGTCGAGCTTGCCGATGTAGCCGTTGGCGTTGTTCGGGTCCGTGTGCACCGAATCGAGCACGACGAAGTGCCACCCCGCCCGGTCGAACGAGCGGTACGAGCGTGCCAGCCCCAGCGCCTCGGTCGCCCACCCCTTGCCCCATCGGGCCTCGGCGCCGGTTGTCGTGCTCTTGCCCTTGTTCCAGCCCCAGATGTCGTGGTTGCCCAGGCAGTACTCCACCGGGAGGCCGCAGTTGTCGCGGATCACCCGCTGGATGAGGTCGAACTGAAGCTGTGTGCGGTCCGCCGGCGCCTCGAACGCGTCCATCACGTGGTCGCCACCGGTGATGACGAGCTGCGGCTTGTCGGCCAGCGCGTTCATGTGGGCGAGGCACGCCGTCACACCCTCGCCGGCACGCCGTTCCGGCTGGATGTGCATGTCCGTGAGGTGCGCAAACCGCAGCACCCGGCGCGGCACGCCGGGTTGGGCGGGCTGGGGCGTCGGCGTGGCCGGCTGAAGGCCAGCCGCCCCGGCGACCCGCGAGAGCCCGGAAACACCGGCGAACGCGGCCGCGGACGCGAGCAAGGCTTGGCGACGGTTCATCTCGAGGGTCATGGCAGCAGCTCCGCTCCGTCCCCCCCGCCCCCACTCCCGCCTCTCAAGAGCGTTCACGATACCACGCCCCAGCCGCCCGGGTTTCAAGACGGCATGAAGACGGCGTCCGTATCGTCTGGCCGTGCCGCGATACCGCCTCACCATCGCCTACGACGGGACAGACTACTGCGGCTGGCAGAAGCAGGAGCCCCCCGACCCGAGCGCGCCGGCCCCGACCCCCGACGCCCCCGACGAACGTCCCCGGATCGTGCTGCCCACGGTGCAGCACGTCGTCGAGCAGGCCGTTCGAGCCGCGGTCCGCGAGAACGTGATCCTCACGGGAGCCAGCCGCACCGACTCGGGCGTTCACGCCGGGGGTCAGGTCGCGGCGTTCACGACCAGCGACGACCGCGCCCGCGGCTGGCCGGTCGACCGCGGAACGGAGCCGCTCCGCCGCGCGATCAACAGCAAGCTCCCCGACGACGTCGTGGTGCACGACGTGCGGGCCGTGCCCGATGACTTTGACCCGATCCAGCACGCCGAGCGCAAGGCGTACTCGTACCGCCTGCACATCTCCCGCGACCGGGCGATGTGGGACCGGCGGTTCGTGCACCACATGTGGACGGACGTCGACGTGGGCGCGATGAACGCCGCCGCGGCTGTCCTGGTCGGCGAGCGCGACTTCGCCGGCTTCGCCGCCATGGGCCACGGCCGGCTCACAACAGTGCGAACACTCTTCGAGTGCAAGGTGGTGGAGGACGCGCCCGCCTCCGCCTTCCCCCTGACACCCGGAAACCTCGACATCTCGACACCTTCCCGACGCATCCGCATCGACGTCGTCGGCAGCGGCTTCCTGTGGAACATGGTCCGCATCATCGCGGGCACGCTCGCGGACGTGGGGATGGGGCGGAGCGACGCCGCCCGCGTGCGCGAGGCGCTGACGACCGGCAACCGAACCCTCGCGGGGCCAACGCTCCCGGCGCGGGGGCTGCGGCTGGAGTGGATCAAGTATCGGGGGGAGGGCGACGCGCCCCCGACGACCGCCACCTGATGCGCATCCTCCACCTCTCAACCCGCCTCATCCTCGGTGGCTCCCAGGAGAACACCGTCCTCTCCTGCGAGGGCCAGGCTCGCCTCGGCCATGACGTCCACCTGGGCTTCGGCCCCATCTACGGCCCCGAAGGAAGCTCGCTCGGCCGCGTCGAGGCCTTCAACGCGGCAGACCCGGCCCACAAGATCGGCATCCACGTCGTCCCCCACATGCTCCGCCAGGTCAGCCCGCTCAACGACGCCCGCTGCCGTCGCGAACTCGTCGCCCTCATCCGCGACCTCAAGCCCGACATCGTCCACACCCACAGCAGCAAGGCCGGCGTCCTCGGGCGAGCCGCGGCGTGGGAAGTCTTCCGGCGCGACCGGGGGGGGCGCCCCATCGGCATCGTCCACACCATCCACGGCCCGCCCTTCATGCCCCTCGAAGGCTCACCGCTGCGCCGCCTCAAGACTCGCCTCATCAACACCGTCTACACCATCGCCGAACAGCGTGCGGCCCGCCGTTGCCACCTCATCGTGAGCGTCGCCAACGCGATGACCGAGCAGTTTCTCGCAAGACGCATCGGCGACCGGCGGCACTATGTCACCGTGTACTCCGGCATGGAAGTCGACCGCTATCTGCACGCCGCCCCTGGCGAGGACCGCGAAAGCGTCCGGCGTGAGCTGGGCATCGCCCCAGAGAACTTCGTCATCGGCACCGTCTCCCGCCTCGCCGAGCACAAGGGCCACGACGACCTGCTCGACGCCCTCGCCGACCGTCTCCGCGCCAACCCGCGCTGGAAGCTGCTGTGGATCGGCGACGGCTGGTGGCGCCAGCGCCTCGACCAGCGCCTCGCCGCCGAGAACCTGCGCGACAGCGTCATCATCACCGGCCTCGTCCCCTCCGAACGCGTCGCCGCGATGATGCGGGCCATGGACGTCCTCGCCCACCCCAGCTACCGCGAGGGCCTGCCGCGCACCGTCCCCCAGGCCCTGCTCTGCGGCGTCCCCGTCATCGCCCACGACGTCGACGGCACCAGCGAAGCCTGCCTCGACCCGTCGCGTGGGGGGGTCGGCCCCGACCGCGCAACGGGCCTGCTCGTGGCTCCCGGCGACCCCGCCGCCCTGCGAGCCGCCATCGAGTGGATGGCCGACCATCCCACCGAACGGGCGGCCATGGCCGCCCGCGGGCGCGACCTGTGCCGCGACCGCTTCAGCACGACAACGATGGTGCGTGAACTGGAGACCGTCTATGCCCGAGCGCTCGAACTGGCCCGCACGGGCTAAGGCCGTGGGGGGGGCGCTCGCGGCGGTGCTGCTCACGGGCGCGGGGCCCGCCCGCGCCCAGCTGCTCGACCTCAAGCCCGGCGCGGGATCACCCGGCGTCGCCGGCGAAGGCACCGCCGCCCTCATCGACCACTTGCATGCCGAAGCCTCGCGCCTCCGCGACGAACGCGGGAAAGCATCCGCGCTCGCGGGCGGCGCCCTCGACGCCCACAAGCAGCGGGCCTTCGAACTCCGCATCGCCGCCCGCGAGAGGGCCCGCGCCCTGCTCACGCTCGCCAGCAGCCGAGGCGACGCCGGCAGCGCCCACGCCCTCGCCGCCCTCACCCTCATCGCCCGCTTCGACGCACTCGACGCCTGGGCCGACCAGGTCGAGCAAGAGACCTCCCCGACTCCCGCCGGCGACGCGGCCATGGCGTTCATGCTCGCCGAGGTTGACGATGGGGGGGCGAACATCGGCACGACCGCGGCCCTCGACCGCTGGCTCGCCCGGGCCCTCGGCCCGCGGGCCCAGGCCCTCGGCCCCGCGCCCGCCGCCACGTGGGACGCCGTCCGCCTTCACGCCGGCTGGGTCCCCGACGCCGAGCGCTGCGACGACCCGGCCTCGCTCTCCGACCTCGCGGCCCGCTGGAGCGCCGCGGGCCGGGGCGACCGCCCCGCTTCGCGCGACCGCCGATTGAGCGACGACGCCGCCGCGGCCCTCCGCTCGCTCGATGAAGGCGTCACCGGCGCGATCGACTGGTGGGCCGACGCCCCCGGCGCAGCCCGCGTCGACGGGCTCGTGCGCACCGCCGGTCGCGTCATGGACGGCCTCGAACCCCCGCCGCCCCGCGAAGCCACGGACGCCCTCGCCGCCCGCTTCGACGGTGCCTGCAAGGCGCTCGCCACCGACCCCGAGCGTGCACTCGCCGAGCTCGAGCGCCTCGCAGCCATCGTCGCGATCATCGACGACACGGCCCGCGCCATTGCCAACGCCCCCCGCGGCGTCACCCCCTCCACAAAGGACCTCGTCTGGAAATCCGTCTGGGCCGCCCAGCTCGGCACCGGCCCCGACGACCACTCCCGACGCGACGCGCTGCGCCGCAGCATCGACACGCTGCTGCGGGCCGCGGTCGAGCCAAGCGAATCGACGCTCCTCCGCGAAGCCCGCCCCATGCTCCGGCGCCTCAACTCCGAGATGGAGCTCGCCAAGCGGGAGCTGTGGACCTCGATCGCGCGCCCCACGGCCCGCAACCCGATGGACGACCCCGGCATCGTCGGCTCGCTCGCTACCGTCCGCCGCCTCGACGCCGCCCGGCGCGCCCTGGTCACCATCGGCCCGCTCCTCGAGGCGCCCAAGTCCCCGTCCAGAGTTCGTGGCGACCCCGGGCTGATCAAGGCCCGTGCGCGGCTCATTTCGCTCGCCAAAGACCTCGAGCGAACCGTGTCGCGCGACACCGCGCTGAGCGCCCTGCTCGTCCTTCTCGACGCCGGCGAGGCCTTCATCCCCACCGACGCCGAACGGCTCATCCGGGCGTCCCCGACCGACGCCGCGTGGACCGGCGCCTCGGACGCCAAGGCGACGGAACTGCTCGCCGCCCTCGACGCCGCCCGCACGGCCGTGCTGCGCTCCTGGGGCGAGGCCACGCCCGACGCCGCCGCCATGGCCGCCCGCGTCGCGTCGCTCGCCCGCCTCGTTGAACTCGTCCACGCCGGGACGATCGGCGTGCAGATCGCACGCCAGGCAAGCGCCGAGCGTGCCGGCGTCATCAGCCGCCACCCGGGCGTCGAGCTCTCGGGCCCCGCCGCGGCCGCCCTGCTCCCGGACCTCGAGACCGACGTCGCCCGGCTCGTCGGCCTCGCGCTCGCCGAGGCGACCCGCGACGTAGCCCTCAAGGAGGTCGACCGGCTCTACGACGCCAGCGCCGGCGTCCGCCTCTTCGCCCGCCTCGAAACCGCGGCCCGGGCCATGGATCTCGTGAACGTCGACGTTGCGATCGAGCTCTCCCCCGCTCCCGGCCCGCGACCGTGGCTCGGCGACCGGCGCGAAGATCTCGCCCTGCTGTGCTGGCACGCCCACGAGCTCGCGGCCGCCCAGCTGCGGCGCGACCGTGAAGCCGCCGCGGCACGCACCGGGCAGATCAACGCCCTCGCCAGCCGTGTGCTCGAAACGCTCGATCGCTGAGGCAACCGCCGCTCCTGGGGCCCCGGCGGAGCTCTGTCCGCCGGGTGCCTTCACCGCCCCAGCGCCACCACGATGTTCGCCGCGTTGAAGATCGCGTGCATCACGATCGGCACCCCCAGCCGCCCGGATCGCTCGAACGCAACGCCGAAGCACACGCCCAGCACGAACAGCACCACCAGCCCGTGCACCGGCACCGCGCTCCAGTGCATCCCCGCGAACACCGCCGCCGCTGCCACCACGCCGATCCACCGATTGATCCCCGCCCCATCGCACGCCCGTACCAGCGCCGACTGCAGGAACGCCCGGTAGACGAGCTCCTCGACCACCGGCGCCCCCACCACGGCCGTCGCGACCAGCATCAGCCGCCACGGGTCCGCAAGCGTCCCCATCATGAGCTTGAGCAGCTCGTGGGCCACGGGGTCAGGCCGCTCACCGGTGATCCACCACCACGCCATCGGCGCCAGCGCGAGCATCGCAACCACCAGCGGAGCGATCAGCAGCAGCGCCCCAGCGCCCACCCACGCGTCCTTCCACCGCACGCTCAGCCCCGCCTTCGCACCCCCGGCGGTCGACGCGATCAGCCACGCCAGCGCCACCCCGGCCCCGATCCCGAACACCGAGTGGCCCACGCCCAGCAGCGCCGCGTCCCGCCGCGCCGACGACCACGTCCCCCCCACTCCCAGCGCGGGGATCGACGCCACGACCACCGCACCGGTCATGGCCGCCAGAAACGCCACGGCCGCCGCGAACAGCCAGATCGCCACCGGCTGTCCCGAGGTGTCGCGGGCCTTATGCCGCCCCAGCGACCCCGGCCGGATCACGTCCGCCAGCCACAGGATCACGAGCACCAGCGGGGCCGCCACGAAACTCGCCACGATCGCCCACTGGTCGAACCCCATGGCAACCGCCCGCTCCACCGTGGCCCCGTCGGGAGCCACCGGGACGACCCGCAAATCGCCCGGGGGCATAGCACTCGCAACGCCCCCCCACACCCCAGTGGCGGCAACAATGCCCGCCGTGACCGTTACTCTCGCCCAGATCGTCGAACACAAGCGGGCCGAGGTCGCCCGCGCCAAGTCCGCGGCCTCGTTCGCCGAGCTCGAGGCCATGGTCGCGCAGGCCGAGCCGCCCCGCAACTTCTTCAAGGCGGTCACCAACCACCCCAACGCGGCCCACGTAAGCGTCATCGCAGAGATCAAGCGCAAGAGCCCCTCAGCGGGTTGGATCCGCCCCGAGTATCAGCCGGCCGAGACCGGGGGGGTGGGCGGGGGGGAGAGCGGGGGGGCGGGTCCCGACCCGTTCGACCCCGCGCTGGTCGCCCGACGGTATCACGCCGCGGGCGCGGCCGCGATCAGCTGCCTCACCGACGAAACCTTCTTCGCCGGCAAGCTCTCGTACATCGAGCGCGTGAAGGAGGCGGTCCCGATCCCCGTGCTCCGCAAAGATTTCTTGATCGACCCGTGGCAGCTGTGGGAGAGCCGCGCCGCCGGGGCCGACGCCGTGCTGCTCATCGCCGAATGCCTCACCGAGGGCGAGCTCGTCGACATGCTCATTCTCGCCCAGCAGCTCCAGCTCACGACGCTGCTCGAGGTGCACAGCATGGAGAGCCTGCTTCGGGTCCGCCCGCACGTCGGATTCCCGCACCCGGCCTACGGGCTCCTGGGCATCAACAACCGCGACCTCTCCTCGATGACCGTCGACCTCTCGCACACCCTCCGCCTGCTCGACCTCGTCGAGGACACGACGATCCTCGTGAGCGAATCGGGCATCTCGTCCGCGGCCGACATCCGGCGCCTGCGGACCGTCGGAGTTCGTATTGTGTTAGTAGGCGAGCACCTCATGCGCCAGCCCGATCCAGGGGAAGCGCTCAAGTCACTTCTCGGACCTGCACGCTGACCCGCGCCGGCCCGCCGCGGCCCCCCAGCGGCCCGACGCCCGATAGACCGAGCGCCGCCCCACCGGCGGGCAACTCCATAGCTGGTTAACCCGGCGGCGGGCGCGGTGGGTGTACCATCGGCCCGCGTCCGCGGGTCACACCCCGATCCCGCTCCCGCTCGCTCCCCCGCGCACCCCGCGCCCGCCTCGCTCAACCCCAGAACACACTCCACGGAGAAGCTTCACATGGGACCGTTCCGATTCCTCGCCCCGGCCGCCGTCGCCGCGATCGTCTGCTTTCAGCCAGCCCAGGCTCAGGTCGCTGACGACGCCCGCGCGCTGCTCAACGACTCCGCCGCGGCGATCGACAAGGTCGAGTCGATGACGTTCAGCTCACGCCGCTACGCCACCGGCCCGCTCGAGGGCGTCCTGAACACCCGCGGCACCGTCAAGCTCATCCGCAGCGGCCCCGACAAGACCAAGGCCGCCCTGCGCATGACCGGCAAGACCCAGGAAGCCGGGCGCGGCGCCCGCGACTTCGACGTGCTCGTCTCCGACGGCATCGTCACCTGGGTCGACGCGAGCAACAAGAAGGTCTTCGAGCGCGCCGTCGCCCTCAAGGGCGAGGGCTCGAGCGAGCAGAGCATCGCCCAGCAGCTCATCGTCGACCAGCTCTTCGGCAACGAGCCCTACAAGCAGATGCTCACCAGCACCGCCCCCGACTTCAAGGTCACCGTCGAGGCCGACGAGGCCGTCGCCGGCGAGCCGTGCAAGGTCATCAAGGCGTCCTTTAACGCCGGCGTCCGCGAGATCTTCGTGCACATCAGCGCCAGCGACAAGCTCCCCCGCAAGGTCGAGCTCCGCGGCAACCCGCCCAAGGGCGCCCAGAACGAGAAGCCCCTGTCGATGATCGTCGAGATCACCGACGTCAAGATCAACCCGGGCCTCAAGCCCACCGACCTGGCGCTGGGCACCCCCGAGGGCTTCGAGCGCGACATCATGAAGGCCCCGGCCCCCGGCCAGCAGGGCCCCGGCGTCAACATCCCCGTGGAACCCACCGCGCCCGTCGCCATCGGCCTGCCCCCCGGCACCGAGGCGCCCGCCTTCAGCCTCAAGGGCGCCCAGGGCGAGACGGTCACGCTCGACTCGATGAAGAACAACGTCGTCGTGCTCGCCTTCTGGGGCACATGGAACGGGACCTGGAAGAAGGCGTCCCCCACCATCGAGAAGCTCAACGCGTCCTTCGCCGGCAAGCCCGTCAAGATGCTCGGCATCGCCTGCCGCGAGACCGACCCCAAGGCCGTCGGCGACCGCTGGGCCGCCGACAAGATGTCCTTCCCCACCGTCATCGGCGACGAGGCCACGCCCGTGATGTACCAGGTCAAGGGCTACCCGACCTTCGTCATCGTCGGCGGCGACGGCAAGGTCGTCGACTTCGTCCAGGGCTTCCCCGGCGACGAGCAGTTCACGGCCCGCATGAACGCGTCCATCCAGCGCGGGATTGACTCGATCAAGAAGTAAGAGATCCCGGTCCCAATCCGTGACCACACGCAAGGCCCGGGCGACTTCGCCCGGGCCTTGTTCTTTCCCGCTAGCGTTCGCCATGCGCGCAACGTTCCCCAAGGGCCGCCTCGAAGCCTTCAGCGACGGCGTCATCGCCATCATCATCACGATCATGGTGCTCGAGATGAAGGTCCCGCACCACGAGCACACGCTCGACGCGCTGGGCCCCATCCTCCCGATCTTCCTGAGCTACGTGCTGAGCTTCGTCTACGTCGGGATCTACTGGAACAACCACCACCACCTGCTGCACGCCGCCAAGCAGATCGACGCCCGCGTGCTCTGGGCCAACCTGCACCTGCTCTTCTGGCTCTCGCTCATCCCCTTCGTCACCGGCTGGATGGGTGAGAACGACTTCGCACCGGTCCCCACGGCCCTCTACGGCAGCGTGCTGCTCATGACCGCTGCGGCCTATTGGCTGCTCCAGCGGTGCATCCTGCGCCTGCACCCGACCGACTCGCCCGTCGCCCGCGCCATCGGGCGCGACGTCAAGGGCAAGATCTCGCCGGCGCTCTACATCGTCGGGATCGGCGTCTCGCTCCTGAGCCCGTGGATCGGCGGGGCGATCTACGCGGTGGTGGCCCTGATGTGGTTCATCCCCGACCGGCGGATTGAGCGGGCGGTTGCGCACGAAGAACGCGACAAAGAGAACGGGCCCGGGTCGCATTGACCCAGGCCCGTTGTTGTCACTGGGTGGCATGCTCAAGCAGCGTTGGGCTTGAGCATGTTCGGGCTTATTTCATCAGCGCCGCCTGCGCCGCCGCCAGGCGCGCGATCGGCACGCGGAACGGCGAGCAGGAGACGTAATCGAGCCCGACCTCGTGACAGAAGGCGACCGAAGCCGGGTCGCCGCCATGCTCGCCGCAGATGCCGAGCTTGATGTCCGGGCGCACCGCGCGGCCGCGCTCGGTGGCGATTCTCACGAGTTCGCCGACCCCGTCGCGGTCGATGGAAACAAATGGGTCCACCGGCAGCACGCCTTTCTCGACATAGGTGCCGAGGAACGTAGCGGCGTCGTCGCGCGAGATACCGAAGGCGGTCTGCGTCAGGTCGTTGGTCCCGTAGGAAAAGAATTCCGCTGT
>CAZMCC010000088.1:0-16437 GCA_964564695.1 uncultured Phycisphaeraceae bacterium
GCCCGCCCCGGCGAGCGCCGCGACGATCTGGCCCGCGGCCAGCAGGCCGACGCCGCCCGTCGCCAAGGCGCCCACCATGGTGAATCCGGCAATGAGGGCCCCCGCGGCCCCGCCCAGGCCGGCTCCGACCGCTGCCCCTTCGGCAACTCGCGTCTTGGGCTCGATGCCGAAAGCTTCGCGGCGCGTGCCTTCGGCGGCGACGATGCTGATGTCGGCCGTGGGAACGCCGCGATCCTCGAGTTCGCGTACCGCGGCGGACGCAGCGGAGGGGGAGTTGTAAAGGCCGGTCAGGATAGTTGACATGTGGAAATCTCCTGCGTCACGCCGCGGATGCCGGCGTGTGTGCAATTGGTAAAGGGTGAACGATTCAAACGCGCCGTGCGGCGTGAGAGCTGCTGGCGGCGCGGTCGGAGGCGCAGCCGCAGTCGCTGGAGAACGCATCGATCTCGCGCTCCACTTCTTCCTTGGTCTTGCCGTAGACCTCCTGGATCTTGCCGGCGAGCTGCTCGCGCTTGCCCGCGATGATGTCGAGGTCGTCGTCGGTGAGGCGGCCCCACTTCTCGCGGACCTTGCCACGCAGCTGCTTCCAATCGCCTTTGACCTGATCCCAATTCATGGTGTTGCTCCCGTTCGAGGTGAGTGATGCGCGCGGGCGTCGCGGCGGGGCCGCCACTCTCACGCGGCCTCGCTCCATAACGATTCACCGAGGGAGTAACGCGCCCGTGAGCAGGGCGTGAATCACCGCTCACAGTGATGAGGACGATGATGATCGTGGCGCTTCGTGCTCGGCGGCGACGGGCGTCTCGGAGGTCCGTAGGGGCAGCATGGCGGTGAAGCGACACCCTCCTCCGGGGGAGTTCTCGGCCGCGATCGTGCCGCCGTGGAGCTCGGCGATGCCCAGGGCGATGGTGAGCCCCAGCCCGTGGCCGCGCCCCTGGCGCTGGTTGGGCGCCTGTGCGAAGCGGTCGAAGATGGTATTGAGGCGATCAGCGGGGATGCCCGGGCCGCGGTCGGTGACGGCGATCTGGACTCGATCGGTTGATTCGGCGGGGAGCAGGGCCTGCACGCGGACCACGCCGGCGCTGGGGCTGAAGCGGATCGCGTTGCGGACGAGGTTGTCGACCATGGTGCGCAGGAGCTCGGGCTCACCGGAGACGGCCGCCTCGAGGCCGCGGTCGGTGTCGAGCAGCTCGGGCTCGAGACGCACATGGTGGTGCTCGGCCATCTTGCGGCAGGTGTCGACGCTGTCCATGACGAGGTCGTTGATGCTGTAGGCGCGGAAGCGCGTGAGCCCGCGCCCGTCGCGGATGCGCGACAGCGTGAGGAAGCTCTCGACGAGGCGCCCGAGGCGGCCCATCTCCTCCTCGACGCTCTCGGCGAAGAGACGGGCGGCTTGGGGGAGCGTGGCGTAGTCGAGCGTCTGGACCTCGGTGAGAATGACCGAGATGGGGGTCTTGAGCTCGTGGGAGACGTTGGAGAGGAAACGCTCCTGGGCGACGAAGCGCTCGGACACACGCCGGCGGGCGTCCTCGAGCTCCTGCGCCAGGCGCGAGACCTCGCGCGACGAGCCCGTGATCTCGGCACCGAAACTCGGCGTCTGTGGCTGGGGATCGGGCGAGAGGTCCGCGGCGATGCGTCGCAGGCGCTCGAGCGGCGCGACCGCGATCCCGGCGACGTACCAGCCGCTCAGGGCGGACGCGAGCGATCCGACGACGCCGACGACGATCAGCGCGCTGCCCAGGTGCGCGAGCTGCTCGTTCATGAACGACTCGCCGACGATGAAGGTCATCACGTAGCCGTCGCCGTCGGCGCCGACGAACGGAACATTGATCAGGCGTGCGGGCTCGAGCGGATCGGTGGGCTCGGGGCCGATGCGGAGCTCGGCGTGGTCGAAAGACATCGTGCGCGAGGACGCGGCCCGGCGGGCGCCCGAGGTGTCCCAGTCGACGCGCGGAGAGCGCTGGGGCACCACGCTGCCGTCAGTGCGGAAGATCTCGAGCGCGTAGCGATCGCGGGAGAACGGCGCGAGCACGTCGGCGACGATCGCGTCGATGCCGTCGGCGGGAGTCTGGGGCACGGCTCGCTCGACGCGCCGGAGCAGCCGGTTGCTGTTGGCGACCCAGCGGGTCATGTGAACTTCTTCGATCGCGGCCTTCTGGTAGAGCCAGAAGACGCCGATCGCGCTCCAGAGGATGCAGCCGTTGATGAGGAAGACGCCGATGGCGATCTTGGCGCGCAGCGAAAGGTGCCCGCGCCGGTCGCGTCGCGCTGCCTGCACATCGCGCTCGCCGGGCATGCGGTTAGTCCATCACGCCGAAGCGATACCCGGCGTTCTTGACCGTGTGAATGAGCTCACGCGGAAAGTTGCGGTCGAGCTTCTTGCGCAGGGCCGCGACGTACACGTCGATCACGTTGCTCATCGGATCGAAGTTCATGTCCCAGACGTGCTCGGCGATCTGGGTGCGAGAGAGGACGCGGTTGGGGTTGCGCATGAAGTACTCGAGCAGCGCGAACTCCTTGTTGGAGAGCTCGACGTCGGTCTCGCCGCGGGTGGCCCGCCGGCTGTAGAGGTCGAGCTGCAGGTCGTCGCACTTGAGGAAGCGACCCTCGCTCGCTTCGCCGCGCCGCAGCAGCGCCCGCAGGCGCGCGAGCAGCTCCTGGAACTCGAAGGGCTTGGTGAGATAGTCGTCGGCGCCCGCGTCGAG
This sequence comes from uncultured Phycisphaeraceae bacterium, assembly GCA_964564695.1. Taxonomy (GTDB): domain Bacteria; phylum Planctomycetota; class Phycisphaerae; order Phycisphaerales; family UBA1924; genus CAZMCC01. Next base: position 2,706 of record CAZMCC010000088.1, read on the forward strand.
GCCCGCGACCTTGTTGTCGGTTCCCGAGAGGGCCGTGAGCATGAGGATCGGCGTGCTCACGCAGCGCCGGCGCAGATTGCGGCACACGTCGACGCCGTCACGGTCCGGGAGCATGAGGTCGAGGATGATGGCGTCGTATGACTGCGACGCCCCCAGATCCTCACCCTCAAAACCGGTGTGACTCACGTCGGCCACGTAGCCGTTTTCACGCAGACCCTTCTGCACCGCGGCGGCCATCTTGGGGTTGTCTTCGATGATCAGCACCCGCATCGTGAACATCTCCTCGTGGTCGCACTCTAGAGAGCGTGGTCGCACTCTAGAGAGGTTGTGCGACACGGTTCGTTGCTCAAGTATACGACAGCGCGGGGCAACCCCCAAACATGAGGGGGTATTCATGCGATTTCAGAGGGTGATTCATGCGTCGGTGTGATAGTTCTGTTGTCAGTCAGCAGCGTGCTGATGTGACCTTTGCTGGTGAATCGCCCACAGGAAACGACCCAATGGCTTCGGAAAAGGATAACTCGGTTCGGCGCTTCGGCCCGTGGCTGCTGCTCGCCGCGGTCATCGCGACCACCGTTGCGGCCTGCGAAACGACCGAAGGCTTCGGCCGGGACGTCGGGAAGGCCGGAGATGGCATCGAGGAAGCCGCTCAGGACGCGAAGAAGTGATCACCGATCGTCGGTGACAGCGAAGCAAGAGTCACTGCTCACCGTGGCGCTCGTGCCACAGGAGAACGTCAATGTTGTACTGGGCCCTCGTGTTCTTTATCGTCGCAATCGTCGCCGCGATCTTCGGCTTCGGCGGCATCGCCGCCGGCGCCGCCACGATCGCGCAGGTTCTGTTCTTCGTCTTCCTCGTGCTGTTCATCGTCTCGCTGATTGCGGGGATGGGCCGGCGCGGGCGGACGACCATCGAACTCTAAGGCGACCGGCGCCGGGCGCGGCCCGCGTCGCGCGGCGCTGTCGCCGCTTGAATCACCGCACATCACACCAAGGAGCATTCCATGACTTCGTTCAGCGCAGCCGAAAGAGCCGCCAATGACCCCAAGGTCAACGCGGCGCGCGAGAGTTTCTCGAACGTCAAAGAAGACCTGAACCGCCTCAAGGACGACGCCTACGAGGCCGCGTCCGCCACCGCCCAAGTCGCCAAGCAGACCGCCAAGCGCGGCGTCGAGACCGCGAAGGACTACGCCAAGCAGGGCGTGGAGACGGCCGAGGACTACGCCAAGCAGGCCAACGACTACGCGATGGACGCATACTCGTCGGCGTGCGACTATGTGCGCGAGCGCCCGGCCACGTCCATCCTGATCGCGCTGGGCGCCGGCGCGATCCTCTCGCGCATCCTGCTGTCGCGCCGCTAAGCAGCTCTTTCTGTTCGCTAACTGGCCTGTTCGTTGCTGGATCTCTAGCCATGCTGGAAATTGTCGGACGAACTTTGCAGGCAGCGGTGAGCCTGATCGACGTACGTGCCAAGCTTCTGCTTCACGACGCTGAACAGGCCGCCGCTGCCTTGCTGTGGAAAGCCGCAGCGGGCGCGTGCCTGGGTCTGGCCGCGCTCGTGGGCATCGCGGCCGGCGCGATCGCTCTGGCCCCCGTGTGGGGCTGGCCGGCAGTCCTGGGGGCGGGCGCGGGCGTGCTCGCCCTCGTCGGCCTGGTCGCGTGGGCGGTCGCGGCGTCGGTGCAGAAGCCCAAGTCAGATCCCATCGCCGAAGACCTGGAACTGCAGGCGGCCCGGTGGCGAGCGGTGCTCCAGCCACCGGAAGTGAAAGTCCTGACGTCGCCTCCAGCGGGGGCGTCGTCGGCGCCGGTTGACGACCCGCTCAAGGCGCTGCACCAGCTGATCAAGGACCCGATGGTGATCGCCAGCGCGATCTTCGCCGTCACCGCTGTGCTCGGGCCGATGCGGGCGATCCGCACGGCGGCGAGAGTCGCGGCGGCGGCGAGTGCGGCCCGGCAAGTTGCCAAGGCGGTGCGTGAGTCGCCGCTGGGGACGCGTTTGTAGCGGTGGGTGGGGTTAGGGGATTCGAACACTCGGAATATGCACTTCGGCGACCGACGTTCTGTCGGGCCGGAGTTTTGCCGTGCATGCGTACGAGCATCCGGCTCAAGGGAAAGCGGCGTGCCGGCAAGGGGTGCCGGCACGCCGCGGAGGTGTGGCGAAGAGTGGGGGGTGGGGAGCGGCTCGGGTCCGCCTCCGGTGTCAGGCGCTGCAGCCTTCGAACCACGCGTTGATGAAGTCCGATACGTCGGTCGAGTTGGAGAGCCCGTCACCGTTGAAGTCGGTGGTCACGGTGCCCATGGCCTGGTCCTCGAACCAGTCGTTGATGAAGGACGAGACATCAGTGGAGTTGACGACCCCGTTGCCGTCCCAGTCGACGCGGCAGCACTGGAACTCGACGTTGAGGATGAACTGGCCGGCGGCGGCGGGTTCTTCTTGTGCGGCCAGCGGCACGCCGCCTTGCGCGAGCGGCGTCGTCGCGGCGGCTCCAGCGTGCAGCGGCGCAACGGCGCGCCGCAAACTGCGCCGCTGCAAGCGTCGGGAAGGCGTCGCAAAGCCTCGCGAGCCGCACCCGCCCCCATCGCGCAACCACCGCCTTTGCAAAGCGTTACGACCACTTGCGAACCCGTGCAAGTCCGCGTAATGACCCCGGCGGGATTCGAACCCGCGTCACTACCGTGAAAGGGTAGTGTCCTGGACCAGGCTAGACGACGGGGCCGCCTGTGGGTCGATGATAGCGGGGCGCTTCGGCCGGAAAACACTCCCCCCACGTCCCTCCCCCACACCCTTCCCAACGCTCCCTCGGGCCAGCGGGGCCCACCCCTACCTTCCTCGCGATGCCGAGCCCCACCGGCCGTGCCGTCGTCCTGTGCCCCATGGCCATTGAACGCCGTGCGGTCGAGCGCGCCTTCACCCGGGCCCAGGCCCCTCCGGCGATCATCCAGACCGGCGTCGGCAAGGACGCGATCGTGGCGGCCGTCGAGCGTCTCGCCACGGCACCCTCCGGCGAGCGCCCCTGCTTGATCGTCCTCGCCGGCTGCTGCGGCGCCCTCGCCCACGTCCACGACGTCCCCGCCATCGCCGGTGTCATCGACGAGCACCGGCACGCCTGGGGCGCCGGTGGGCCGCTGTACGCCCCTCTCGGCGTCGGCTTCGACCCCCGCGGCGTCACCCTCATCGCCGTCGACCGCATCATCTCCAGCCCCGCCGACAAGCACGCTCTGCACAAGGCCACCGGCGCGGCCATCGTCGACATGGAGTCGCACGCGTTCACCGACGCCTGCGAACGCGCCGGCATCCGCTACGCCATCGTCCGCGGCGTCTCCGACACGCCCGAGGAAACGCTCCCCGAGGAAACCCTGCACTGGATCCGTCCCGACGGATCGACCCGCACCGCCCGGGCCGTCCTCGATCTCCTCAGGCGCCCGAGCCACATCCCGCACATCGTCTCGTTCATGCGCCGCTGCAACCGCGTGCTGCCGAAGGTCGGCGAGCGCGTCCGCGAGCTGATCGCCGCCGCCGCCGCCGGCCCGGCGCCGGTCGATTCGGTGCCGATCCGAGAAATGCCGCTCGGTGACGCTCGTGTCGGCACGCTCGTGCTGTTCGGCGGTTCCTTCGACCCCCCGACCCTCGCGCACCTCGAACTCGCCCGCGACGTCGAGGCCTACTTGTGTCCGCCGGTCGGGCCGCGAGCAAGGGTCCTCTTCGTTCCCGCGGCCCACTCTCCGCACAAACCCGACGGCCCGCGCGCGAGCAACATCATGCGGGCAGCGATGCTGTGGGGCGCGGCCGGGCACCAGAACGTCTGGCTCGACGAGATTGACCGCGCCCCGCGCCCCAGCTACTCCATCGACACCGCGCGGCGCGCCCGTCGCTGGCTCGACGACAACGCAAGAGCCGCCACGATTCTCCGCCTGCTCATCGGCGCCGACCAGGCCGCCGTGTTCCACCGCTGGCGCGAGCCGCGCGAGCTCATCGCCCTCGCTGAGCCGCTCGTGATGCTGCGCGCCGACGGGATCGATACCGCCGAGTCGCTCATGGCGCAGCTCAGCGCCACCGGGTTCTGGACCGACTCCGAGCTCGCCCGGTGGCGCTCCCGCATCCTGCCCATCAGGCTCCGCGAAGGCTCCTCCACGCAGGTTCGCGGCCTCATCTCGGCCAAGGGCGTCGACGCCCCGGAACTCAATCGTCTCCTCGATCCAGGCGTCCGCAAGATGATCCAGGCAGGCCAGCTCTACACCGCCGCCGACTCTCCCTGAAGGGCGAACGCCCACTCCCCCGCCACGTACCCTCGGCAAGGCATGCTCTGGCAACCCTCGCTCCCCGAGTCCTACACCAAGGCCGACCCCGCCGAGCTCGCCGCGCGCATCACCGCCCGGCGCAAGGAGCTCGGCAGCGACCTCATCATCCTCGGCCACCACTACCAGACCGACGAGGTCATCCAGCACGCCGACTTCACCGGCGACTCCCTCAAGCTCTCCCAGCTCGCCGCCCAGCGCGTCGCGGCCTCGGGCGCCAAGTACGTTGTCTTCTGCGGCGTGCACTTCATGGCCGAGACCGCCGACATGCTCACGCCCGAGCACGTCGCCGTCATCCTCCCCGATCTCTCCGCCGGCTGCTCCATGGCCGACATGGCCGACTACGACGACGCCGTGCAGGCGTGGGACGACCTGCACGCGGCGCTGCGTCCTCAAGGTGGGGGGGGCTGGCGCGGTCGCATCATCCCCATCACCTACATCAACTCCTCCGCCGCCATCAAGGCCTTCGTCGGCGAGCACGGCGGGATCGTGTGCACGTCGTCAAACGCCATGAATGCCTTCAAGTGGGCCATGGCCGGCGGCGTTAAGCCCCGCGCCACCAAAGGCGGCCACGAGGAAGACATCAAGGTCCTCTTCCTCCCCGACCAGCACCTGGGGCGCAACACCGCCCACGCCTTCGGCCTCAACGTCGCCGCGCAGACCTGCCTCTACGACCCGCGCCGCACGCGCAAGGGCGAGGCCCTCGGCGGCAACACGCCCGAGCGAGTCCTCGCTTCGAGCGTGATCCTGTGGGCCGGCCACTGCTCGGTGCACAAGCTCTTCCGCCCCGAGCACGTCGACGAGATCCGCGCCGCCAACGCCAAGCTCCCCGCGAAGGAGCGCACCACCATCCTCGTGCACCCTGAGTGCGCCAAGGACGTCGTTGACAAGGCCGACCTCAACGGCTCGACCGAGTTCATCATCAAGACCATCCGCGAAGCCAAGCCCGGCTCGCACTGGGCCGTCGGCACCGAGGTGCACCTGGTCGCGCGCCTCGCGAAGGAATCCGCCGCACGCGGCGGTGGGGGGGTGCACGTTCGCATCCTGTCCGATTGCCAGTGCCTGTGCACGACGATGTTCCGCATCGACCAGCCGCACCTGTGCTGGGTGCTCGACAACCTCGCGCAAGGCAAGGTGGTGAACAGGATTACGGTCACGCCCGCGGCCCGCGAGAAAGCCCTGCTCGCGCTCGAACGGATGCTGAATCTTTCGAGCCCGGCGCAGCTCGCGGTGGGTGTCGATTGATTAATGTGACGCGATAAGGCCCCGCGGCATACTCGATCCGAGAGACAGCCCACGTTGGCGCTACGCCAACCGCCCGAAGAGAGTGAGATCATGAGAGCCTTCGCAATCGCCGCGGGCGCCGCGCTCATCGCGGCCGCTTCCGCCTCAGCCCAGACCGCCATCCAGCTCACCAACTCCGACTTCGAAGTCGGCACCGTCATCGACCCCGACGGCGTCGGCATCGGCCACGCCAACCTCCCCTTCCCCTGGACCAGCCCCGCCCCCGGCGACGGCGGCATCAGCGGCGACACCTGGTCGCACCTCGGCGCGCCCCGCGGCCTCTTCCCCACCGTCAACGGCGTCTTCCCCGCCACCATGCTCGCCTACGGCGGCGACCGCTGGGCCGGCGGCTGGAACTTCGAGTACATCTCCCAGCCCGTCACCCAGTCCATCGTCGCCGGCGAGGACTATTTCATCATCGCCGGCATCCACGCCAGCAACATCGGCCCCGGCGGCAGCGTCGAGGTCTCCTTCGGCAACTCCGTCAGCGACCGCTCCTTCGTCGCCGGCGTCTTCCCCGGTTTCGTCACCCTCGCCGACGGCTGGCAGACCCTCCGCCTCGACTTCACCGCGACGCAGGACATGGCCACCGCCACCTGGTTCCACTTCCGCTCGTACAACCCGGCGGGTGCGCCTGTGTACATGGCCGTGGACAGCATCCCGGCGCCGTCGGGGGCCGCACTGCTTGGACTTGGCATGATCGCCGCAGCGCGTCGTCGACGCCGCTGAAGTGCCGCCGCCCAGCGCTGTCTTGATGTTCCGCGTTATCGCGTTTCTTATCCCACCAGTACCCGCAGCGCCCCCGGCCTCACCCGCAGCGTCCACGTCCCGGCACCCCCCAGCGCGCCCGCCGCCTCCCCGTCCATCTGCGCCGGCGCCGAGTTCTCGCCCCCGTTCACTACCGTCACACTCTTGCCCGTCGCGTACACGACCCCCGGCAGCTTCGTGTGCAGGCGCAGCCTCGAAGCCGCTGCCCACAGCACCGTCGCCGCCGCAATCCCGAACGGAAAGAACACGACATCCAGCAGCCCGTCGCTCGCATGGGCCCGATGACACGGGTCGATCCGCGCTGCATACTGCCGGCTGTTCGCCACGATCAGCAGCCCTTTGCGCCCGTCGACGACCTCGCGCCCGTCCACCGCCACGCTCAGCTTCCCGAACTGCGGCCGTAGCGCCTGCCCCAGCGCCGGCGCCACGTACGACCACTTCGTGATCGCCCCGCGCCGCGCCGCGGCCACCCGGTGCACGATCCCCGCGTCCGGCCCCACGCTGCACATGATCGCGAACGCCCGCTCGGTGCCGTCCCCGGTCGTCGCGATCCCGACATCCGCGTCGACCACCTCGCCGCGGGCCAGCGCCTTGCGCAGCGTCTCGATCTGCGCATCCATGCCCCACTCGCGGGCGAACAGGTTCTCCGTCCCCCGCGGCGCCTGGTACACCGGCACGCGCGATCCGATCAGCGCCGGCAGCGCGTGGTGCAGCGTCCCGTCGCCCCCGACGAGGACCAGCGCGTCCGCCCCCGCGATGCGGGCCGCGAGCACGTCGTCGCCACCGATGCTCAGCTGCTCGACGGCGTGCCCGTCGGCGCCCAGCGCGCGAGCGATCCCCTCTGCGAGGGCCGCCCCCTCACCACGCCCCGACGACGGATTGCACACGACGACGATCTTCAACAGGCCTGAACGATAGCTCGGCCCGGGCTCAGAACATCACGTAAATCATCGGCGAAACATCCCCATCCCCGTCGTCCGCCGACCGCAGCTCGCCGGCAAGCTTCGCCATCGGCGCCGCCAGCTCGCCGAGTTCGCCCCACCCGATCGACGCCCAGTATGCGGCGAGGCCCTTCTCGAGGGTCGCGGGCGACTCGAGCGCCGGCACCTCGAAGTCCGCGGGCGACATCGTCCGCTTGGCGCGGGTCGTGTAGTAGGTCGCGAGCGTCGGGTCCGGTCCGCCCGCCATGAGCGCCTTGCCGGCCGCCTTCGCGCGGGCGGCCACCGGCAGCACACGCTCGATGTAGAGCGCCCGTGCGGCCGCCGCGCCCTTTGCCTCCCGGTCAGTCGAGCTCATACTTCGCCCTCCAGTCCTCGCTGTCGGCCATCTTCGGCTGGTCGCCCTTGACGAGGATGGTGTCCTCGAGCACGAGCACGTCCATCTCCGTCCGCATGAAGCACAGGTACGCGTCCTTGGGCGTGCACACGATCGGCTCGCCGCGGACGTTGAAGCTCGTGTTTACCAGCACCGAGCAGCCCGTGGCGTTCTTGAACGCCGACAGGATCCGGTGGAACTCCGGCTGGTCCTCGCTGTGCACCGTCTGCACTCGGGCGCTGTAGTCCACGTGCGTGATCGCCGGCACGTCCGAGCGAGCCTGGTTGATCACCGGCAGCATGTCGGCGCCCCCCGCATCGCCGCCGCCGAGCTTCCCGTCGCGGAACGCCTCGATGTCCGTTGCGATCCGTCGCCCGGGCTGCACCGGCGCCACCAGCAGCATGTACGGGCTCTCGCAGTCGAGCTCGAAGTACGCCCCGCAATCCTCCTTAAGCACCGCCGGAGCAAATGGCCGGAAGCTCTCGCGATACTTGATCTTCAGGTTCATCAGGCTCTGCGTCTCGGCACGCCGAGGATCTCCCAGGATTGACCGCGCCCCGAGCGACCGCGGGCCGAATTCCATGCGCCCGCTCAAGAACCCGACGATCTTTCCCTGCGCCAGATACCCCGCCACCGTCTTCGCCCGCTCCTGATCGTTCTCGATCTTGTGGTGCGGATACTGATGCCGCGCCACGAACGACGCGACCTCCCTGGGCCCGTACCGCGGGCCGAGATAGCTCCCGCGCTGGCGATCGCGCCCGTCCGTCCGCACCGGGCGCTCGATCCCAAAGTAATGATGCGCCGCCATCAGCGCCGCCCCCAGCGCGCCCCCCGCGTCCCCGGCCGCCGGCTGCACCCAGATGCGGTCGAAGATCTTCTCCCGCAGGATCTTCCCGTTCGCCACGCAGTTGAGCGCCACGCCGCCGGCTATGCACAGGTCACGGCAGCCCGTGAGCTTCTTCGCGTGCCTCGCCATCTTGATCACGACGTCCTCGAGCACCGCCTGGATCGACGACGCGAGGTTCATCTCGCGGTGCGTGATCGCGGACTCGGCCTTGCGTGCCGGCCCCCCGAACGCCTCGTCGAACTTGGCGTTGGTCATCACCAGCCCGTCGATGTACCCGAAGCATTCGGTGCGAAGCCGGTACGACCCGTCGTCGCGCACGTCGATGAGCTTCTCGCGGATGAGGTCCGCGTACACCGGGCGCCCGTACGGCGCCAGCCCCATGAGCTTGTACTCGCCGCTGTTCACCTTGAACCCGCAGTAAAACGTCATCGCCGAGTACAGGAGCCCCAGCGAGTGCGGGTAGTCGATCTGCTCGATGAGCTCGAGCTTCGACCCCGTGCCCTTGCCGATCGTCGTCGTCGCCCACTCCCCCACGCCGTCGACGGTGATCACGGCCGCGTCCTTGAACGGCGACGGGTAGAACGCCGACGCCGCGTGCGACATGTGGTGCTCGGTATACAGCACCTTGCCGAGCTTCCCCAGCGACCCGATGGCCTTCATCACATGGTCCTGCACCCACAGCTTGTGCCCGAGGATGCTCGCCGCGGCCTTCTCGAACTGCACGCCGGCGCTCGCCCCCGCGCTCATCGCCCCGCGCACCACGCGGTCGAGCGTCCACATGGGGTTGTCGTAGAAGACGATCGCGTCCAGATCGCTCGCCTCGACGAACGCCTCCTCGAGGCAGTAGTTCACCGCGTTCACGGGGAACCGCGGGTCGTGCTTCTTGCGGCTGAACCGCTCTTCCTGGGCCGCCGCCACGATCTCGCCGTCGCGCACCAGCGCCGCCGCCGAGTCGTGATAGAACCCCGAGATTCCCAGGATGAACTTGGGCATGCCGTCCTCACTCCCGGTGTCTTGCGTCAACGAGCTCGACTTGCCAGCGAGGGTACCACCCCGACCCCCACCGTCACCGTCACCTTCACCTTCACCCGCGCCGCGCCGCTTCCCCCACCACCCGCACCACCGGTGACGGCCGCGCCAGCGCCGCCACGATCGCCGGCGCGATCGACGTCCCGATCGCCTCATGCCCCGCCGGCGTCGGGTGCTGGTCCGTCGCGAACCGGAACGCCCGCCGCTCCGCCGCGGGGTACTTCACCAGGTGATCCAGCGGATCGTGCACCGCGGCCCCCAGCGCCGACAGCCGCGCCCCCAACTCCGCGAACCGCTCGCGGTACGTCGGCTCGGCCGTCTCCTCCACGTACTGGTACACCGGCAGCGGCACCACCAGCACGGGCGCACGGCTCTCCCGCGCCCACATCTCGATGATCCGGCTCAGCAGCACCCACCCCGGCGAGCCCGCACGGTCATACTCCGGCAACGGCTGAGGCTTCATGAGCTTCTGCGCTATCCCCTTGAGCCCCAGCCGCGTCACGATTCCCTTCACCGCCGCCACCGCGCCGCCGCCCATGTTCGACGCCCCGGCCCCGTTCCCCGCCTGCTCGACCCTGCACGGCTCACGGCTCGGCGGCACCCCCTTGAGCACCACCCCATCCCCCTCCACCTCGAAGTAGGGCTTGGCCATCATCGCCTCGCGCCCCTCGCTGTCAAAGAACATGCGCCGCGGCGTCATCACCCGCGTGATGTTCTCCACCTGCACGACGATCACGAGCAGGTCGTGCTCAACCTTCCCGTGCGCCGCGAACTCGCGCCACGCGAGGTAGTGCTGATCCGTCCCCGTCCCCGACAGCCCGAAGTTGTACACCTCGGTCCGCGGCACCCGCGCCTCGATCACGTCGGTGAACCGCTTGCCGTTCGAGACCCCGTCGCCCGCCGTGAACGAGTCCCCGAACACGAGCACCCGGCGCGTGCCCGGTGTCCGCTCGCGCGCGAACTCATGGTCGCTGCGAAACCCGGCCGCGTTCGTGCGCCACAGGAACCCGCCGCCTTCGTGCGCGATCCGCGCCTTGACGTCGGGGATGAACCGATGGCCGACAACCGGGTGATATTCGTACAACAGGCGATGAGACATCGAGCTTTGACACCTCCCAACAGCGCGACCACGGCCGCGTTCGTAGTGTCGCCGACGCGGCCGAATAGGCAATGAAGCCAGCCTACTGAGAGTTCGTTGCCCCCACAATAGGGGATTTCAAACCAGTTGACATCTGGTATCCAGCGCCGATATGACCCGACGCCCCTCCCTTATTCGAACAACCCGCATCGATCACTCGATACAGCACGCAATGGCCAAGCGGACCCCATCCACAGCGACCAAGGCCCCCCGCGCTCGGGGGGCTGCAGCAGCGAAGCCGCCAAAAGAGGGGGGTTCAAAGGGCAAAGCCCGCTGGGTCCCCGGCTCCGCGGCTGGTAAGCAGCTTGTGATCGTGGAATCGCCTTCCAAGGCGAAGACCATCAACAAATACCTCGGCGGCGACTACGTCGTCATGGCCAGCCTCGGTCACGTCCGCGACCTGCCCAGTAAGTCGCCAAAGGGTGTAAAGGCGCCTGTTCCGGGGGTTGATCTCGAGCACGGCTTCGAGCCCACGTACGAAGTTCTCGAGGGTAAGACCAAAACAATTTCGGACCTTAAGAAGGCGGCCAAGGCCGCCAGCGAGGTCTGGTTTGCGACCGACTTGGACCGCGAGGGCGAGGCGATCGCGTGGCACCTGGCCGAAGAGCTGGGCATCCCGCCGGCGCAGGCCAAGCGCGTAATGTTCGCCGCGATCACGAAGGACGAGATCCAGCGGGCGTTCGCCAACCCGCACCCGATCGACATTGACCGCGTGAACGCGCAGCAGGCCCGGCGCATCCTCGACCGCATCGTCGGCTACCAGGTGTCGCCGATGCTGTGGAAGAAGGTGGCGCGGGGATTGAGCGCCGGGCGCGTGCAGAGCGTGGCCGTGCGGCTCATCGTGGAGCGCGAGCGCGAGATCAAGGCGTTCGTTCCCGACGAGAGCTGGTCGATCACGGCCAACTTCACGCTCGACCAGTCCAAGGCCCTGGGCCTGAGCCAGTCGTGGATGAAGGAGCTTGCGCGGCGTGACGAGAAAGGCAACCCGCCCACGCAGAAGTCCCTCAACATGTGGCTGGGCGATTCTGGCGGCATCCGGGCCGAGCTCGTCGAAGTAGGGGGGAAGAAGTGGGACGAGGTCGTGCTCGGGATGCCCGACGCGAAGACCGGCAAGTCGCCGGACTTCCAGGGCGCCGGCGCGAAGCTCGCCGAGCGGGCCAGGGCGATCGCCGAGGCCGCGGGGCTCAAGGACGTGAAGGCGACCGTCACCGAGGACGACGAGGGCAAGGGTCCCGCGAAGTGGGTGCGGACGCTCAACGGCGTGGTCGACACCACGACGCCGTACAAGGTGGCGGGGATCGAGACCAAGCGAACGAGCGTGCGCCCCGCGCCGCCGTTCATCACGAGCACGCTGCAGCAGGGCGCGTCGAGCCGAATGGGCTTCGGCGCCCAGCGAACGATGCGTACCGCTCAGCAGTTGTACGAAGGTGTGGACATCCCCGGCGAAGGCCCGGTCGGTCTCATCACTTACATGCGTACCGACTCGACGCACCTCTCCGGCCAGGCACTGGACATGGCCCGCGAGTACGTCGCACGCACCTTCGGGCCCAAGTACCTGCCCGAGAAGCCGAACTTCTTCACGAGCTCGAACAAGGCGGCGCAGGAAGCCCACGAGGCCATCCGCCCGACCAGCCTCGAGTACCCGCCCAACCGCGTGAAGAACGCGCTGAGCCCCGACCAGCTCAAGCTCTACACGCTCATCTGGGAGCGGTTCGTGGCGTGCCAGATGGTGCCGGCGCAGTGGGACACCACGGCCGTCACGATCAAGGGCGGGCGTCCCGCCGGCGGTGGGGGGGGCGTCGGAGAACTGTCCTTCCGTGCCACCGGGCGCGTGCTCGTCTTCGACGGGTTCTACCGCGTCTCGGGCGTGCCCTCGGGCGGCGACGAGCAGAACCTGCCCGCGCTCAAAGAAAGCCAGGCGCTGCACCCGTTCGCGGTCGAGCCGCGTCAGCGGTTCAGCTCGCCCCCGGCGCGGTACAGCGAAGCCTCGCTCATCAAGGTGCTCGAGGCCGAGGGCATCGGTCGTCCCAGCACCTACGCGTCGATCATCCAGGTGATCCAGGAGCGCCAGTACGTCGAGAACCAGGACCGGCGCTTCTACGCGACCGACCTGGGCGAGGTGGTCACCGACAAGCTCGTCGAGGCGTTCCCGAGCATCATGGACATCGGGTACACGCGCCAGATGGAGCGGGATCTCGACAAGGTCGAGGAGGAGCACCTCGACTGGATCGACATGCTCGAGAAGTTCTACGGGCCGTTCAAGGAACAGCTCGAGCACGCGCTGGAGAACCTCACCCACGCGAAGGCCGAGACGGTCCCGGCGCCCAAGGAGTACCGCTGCGCCAAGTGCGGCAGCGACCTGGTCTACCGCTTCGGCAAGAACGGGCGCTTCCTCAGCTGCTCGCGCTACCCCGACTGCGACTACGCCTGCCCCATCGACCGCGCCGGCAAGCCCAAGCCCATCAGCGGCGTCAACGTCGCCTGCCCCAAGTGCGGCGGCGTCATGACCAAGCGCTCCGGCCGCTTCGGCGACTTCCTCGGCTGCGCCCGCTACGGCGACAAGGCCAACCCCTGCGACGGCATTCTCAACCTCGACAAGACCGGCAAGGTGCAGGCCCCCAGCCCGCCGCCGCTGGTCACCGACCTGCCCTGCCCCACATGCCAGTCGCCGCTCAACCTGCGCCCGGGCCTCCGCGGCCCGTGGCTCGGCTGCTCGCGCTTCCCCAAGTGCCGCGGACGCGGCAAGTGGGCCGAATTGCCCGAGGACAAGCGTGCCGCCCTCGAGAAGGAACTCGCGGCCCACGAGAAGGCCCACCCCGTGCCGGTCATCAAGACCCTCGACGGCAAGGCTCTCACCGATGCCCGCGGCAAGGCCCTCCCCGACGCCCCCAAGGCCGACGACCTCGTCACCGGTGAGGATGCTGCCGATCGCGCGAAGCGCAGCGCGCAGCGCGAGGAGCCGGTGGAAGAGCGGCTCGACGAAGTCGCATAAGAGACGTGCATGGGTGACATGCTCAAGCCGCTCTGGGCGAATGCCATTCAGTTACGCGAGGCCGG